>JAFYWC010000098.1 GCA_017546585.1 Bacteroidales bacterium | reverse complement strand
TTGAGGGATGTTCCCATATGGTACACTCTTACATCGAGATTCTCAGGGAACTTGATCTCATAACCCTTCTCATAGTCGCCAGGATAGCCCTTCGAAGCCATCACGAAGCCCATAGTCACAGCCTCAGCCCACTTGATGTCAGGCATCTGGGTGTGGTCGGCAACTGCCGAGAAGATGTCGTAGATGTCTGTTTCGAGACGAGGAAGAACAACCTCTGTCTCAGGGTCGCCGAAACGGCAGTTGAACTCTATCACCTTAGGTCCCTGAGGAGTCTTCATAAGACCGCCGTAAAGTACTCCTGTAAACGGACAGCCCTCTGCAACCATAGCAGCCGCTGTAGGCTTCATAACCTTCTCGAGGGAGAACTCAAGATCCTCGTCTGTGATGATAGGAACAGGTGAATATGCGCCCATACCGCCTGTGTTAGGACCCTTATCGCCTTCGTATGCACGCTTGTGGTCCTGTGAAAGTGTCATCGGATAAACATCCAGACCGTCCACGAAGCACATAAACGAGAACTCAGGACCTGTAAGGAACTCCTCAACCACGACCTTGCCCTTTCCGAACTTGTCGTCGAGAAGCATATCCTTGAGAGTCGCTTCTGCCTCCTCAAGTGTCTCCGGGATCACAACTCCCTTGCCGGCAGCAAGACCGTCATACTTAAGAACCACCGGAAGCGAACCTTTCTTCACATACTCCAATGCTGCATCATAATCCTCGAATGTCTCGAAAGCTGCAGTAGGAATCTCGTATTTGGCCATAAGCTGTTTTGCGAAATCCTTGCTTGCCTCGATTGTCGCGGCAGCCTTTGAAGGACCGAAGATTCTGAGGCCGGCACCCTTGAATGCGTCTACTACGCCGGCAGCGAGAGAAACCTCCGGGCCTACAACCGCGAGGTCGATGCCGTTTTCGAGAGCGAAGTTCTTGAGGCCTTCTACATCGGTATCCTTGATTGCGACACACTCCGCCTGGGCAGAGATACCGGCATTGCCAGGTGCACAATAGATCTTTCCTACCTGAGGAGAACGGCTGAGAGCGTCAACAATCGCGTGTTCACGTCCACCGCCGCCGATTACCAATACTTTTTTCATATTTTCTGTTTTATAACTTTGATTTCAGATTACTTGAGTTCGATCTCGCCGAAGAAAGCCGGACAATGGAAGTCAGGTGACGGAAGACCGATAGGTGACCAGCTGAGGAAGTGAGTAGTGTCACAGTTGTCACCGCATTTGTAGAAATTTGCCTTGATTGTCCTTGCGCCGCCTTCAAGGCCGAAGAGCGAGAACGGAATCACCTCGACGAGCCACCACTTGAGATCCTCGCCGCGCATATCCGTAGGCTTGTGCTCCAAAGAACCGAACACGCGCATCTGGGCGATCTGCTCATCTGTGAAATGTACTGCATCTGTTCTTGACTTGCGCTTTGAAGCCAGTACTGTACCCACACAGTTCACCTCGAAATTATAGTAGCCCTCACCAGAAGGATCCGCAACAAAGAACTCCACGCAGCTGTCTTCCCATACGTTTCCGTTGTTTTCCATTGCGACAGCCTTGATATGATTCTCCGCTACCTCGAACATAAGCACGAGAGCATTTTCAGAA
This sequence comes from Bacteroidales bacterium, assembly GCA_017546585.1. GTDB lineage: Bacteria > Bacteroidota > Bacteroidia > Bacteroidales > UBA932 > Cryptobacteroides. The sequence goes on along the minus strand of JAFYWC010000098.1, from coordinate 97,263 downwards.
TTGGCTACTCTGACACTCACCGACGGAGCATAAGGGAACTCGTCCGGCCAGTTTACACAGGCAACAGGAGCCGGTGTAAGCTTCTGCATTTCCTCCCTGATCTGGGCATCTGTGCATTTTTCGATGCCGCTCACAAAATCACTGATCTTCTTCATAAAATCAATCTAGGTATATTCGTGCGAATATACCACATTTCATCCTTAAAACAAACAGAAAATCCTTATTTAATGAGCGCCAAAACGGCTTTATAGATATTTTCCGCCGCGACTTCCGGCACCATTGCCTCCTCAAGAGGCATATCGGCCGGCGTTGCAGGCACGACCTTCCGGAAGCCGGCGAGTTCCGCCTGGCCGGAAGCGATTGACACAGAGCCTCCAATAGCAACTACCGGAATACCCTGACGTGCAACCCTTTGAGCCACTCCGTAAGGAGTCTTTCCGGTCAAAGTCTGTGCGTCAATCCTACCCTCTCCTGTGATTACAAGGGAGGCACCGGAGATGAGATCGTCAAAGTGAATCGCATCCAGAACCATCTCGACGCCCTTTTCCAGACTGGCGTCGAGGAATTCGCGGAAGGCGAAGCCGAGCCCGCCGGCGGCACCGGAGCCCGGAAGGGCGGAGGAGCCACGGCCGGCAGCGGCAGAAGCAACTGCCGCAAAATGGCGGAGACCGTTATCGAGTACCTCAACCATTTCCCTGTCAGCTCCCTTCTGAGGCGCGAACACACAGGCCGCTCCTTCAGGCCCGTATAACGGCGCCTTCACATCGCAGGCCACAATGAAGGAGGATTCCGACAAAGCCGGATGGCTGTTCGTCACATCGATAGACTCGACAAAGGAAAGAGATGCTCCGACAGGAGAAAGTTCATTACCTGAAGCATCAAGAAAGCGATAGCCCAACGCGTGCAGCATTCCCATACCGGCATCACTGGTAGCACTGCCTCCGATGCCCACAAGAAACTTTCTGCATCCCTTGTCCAAGGCATCACGAATCAGTTCACCCGTGCCGACGGTAGATGTCTTCATAGGGTTTCTTTCCTCCGGGGACAGAAGCGTAAGTCCGCTGGCTGCAGACATTTCCAATACAGCTGTAACTTCGTCATCAAGAATGACATAGGAAGCCTCAACCGGACGTCCCAAAGGATCGGACACCGTGAGATTCACTTTCCTTCCGCCTAGAGTCTGCTGAAGCGCATCCATAGTGCCTTCCCCTCCGTCAGCCACATTCACCTTGATGACTTTGCAGAGAGGAAACACCTCGTTCACAGCCCTCTCGACCGCATCTGCGACCTCCAGAGAAGCAAGGGACCCTTTGAACGAATCCGAGGCGACTACTATCTTATCCGGGTAAGAAGACACGATATGAGAATTAATGAAGTATGACGGTAGACACTACCGGGAAATGATCCGACAAAGAAACGTTTTCCCTGACATCGGTCGAAAGAAGTTCGACATTGTGCCCGGTCTTTACATAGATATAATCAAGTTTCACTTTCGGATCGGATGAGTGAAACGTAAAATCTTGATCTGTAAGGCTCTGCCACTCTTCGCCAAGGAGTCTGATCTCATTTGAATCAGGCGATGCATTCATATCACCTGCAAGGAAGAGCCTGTTCGGGCACTCTTTGAGATAGCCGTTGATGAAGTTTATCTGCTCGAGACGTATCTGGGCAGTCTTGACCTCCAGATGTGTATTCACAAAAGTGATTACTTCCCCACCGGGAAGTTCGATGTCGGCCACAAGCATCACACGCTGCTCCGACTGGCCGTCATTCGGCAAGAGAACCCTCTCATAGCGCAGAACAGGATATCTGCTGAGAAGTCCGATGCCATAATATCCTCCGCTGAAATCTATCGCTTTCGCATATATGCCGAACATTCCGGTATGATAGGAAAGTTCGTTGAGAAACCTCACTCCGTTCTGGTGCGGGGCGTTACCCCTGTGGGTATTCCAGTCGCACTCCTGAAGAGCTGCCACATCCGGCTGCTCGGAGGAGATGTACTCTGCCATCGTCTTCATATCAGACAGTTCACCGAAGCGGATGTTATAAGTCATCAGCTTCAGCGTATCGCCTTTTTCCGCAGCGGGAAGCATTGTACAGAGCACAAAAGCAAAACAAAAGATCAGTATGCCACGTCGCATATCAAGGACATTTATGCAAATGGTGCCAAAAGCATTGCTTCCAGCACCATTCATATTGTTGATTTTGAATCTATTAATGTTTGAAGTGACGCATTCCGGTGCAGAGCATTGTGATTCCGCACTCGTTTGCCTTCTTCACAGAATCCTCGTCACGTACGCTTCCGCCTGGCTGAACGATAGCCTTTACGCCGTACTCCGCAGCGAGAGTCACTGTGTCATCGAATGGGAAGAATCCGTCAGATCCGAGAACGATAGCCTCAGCCTTCACATCCTTGCCTGCCTCAGCGAGAGCCGCTGCAGCCTGCTCCAGGGCGATCTTTGCAGAACCTACACGGTTCATCTGACCTGCTCCTACTCCGAGAGTAGCACCGTCCTTCACAGCCACGATAGCGTTTGACTTCACGTGCTTGACGATTCTCCAAGCGAAATCAAGGTCAGTGAGCTGTGCCTCGGTAGGCTTAGCCTCAGTAACGCACATATCGGCTACCACAGTCTTGGTGTCGATGTCCTGCTCCTGAACGAGGATACCGCCGTTCATACTTACGTACATATTGTGGCCGCCGTTCTCCTTGCTCATATCTACCTTGAGGAGACGGAGGTTCTTCTTTGTGCAGAGTACCTCGAGTGCCTCGTCAGTGAATGAAGGAGCCATAATGATCTCAAGGAAGATAGGCTTCATAAGCTCTGCAACCTCCTTGTTCACCTCACGGTTCACAGCCACGATACCGCCGAAGATGCTCACCTTGTCAGCCTCGTAAGCCTTCTTCCAAGCGTCCACAACGTCTGTTCCGATCGCTGCACCGCAAGGGTTCATATGCTTGAGACCTACACAGAAAGGAGCATCGAACTCGCGTACGATATTGAGGGCTGCGTTAGCGTCCTGGATGTTGTTGTATGAGAGTTCCTTACCGTTGAGCTGCTCTGCAGTCGCGAGAGAGAAAGGAACTGTGTCGAGAGTCGCGTAGAACTTTGCGTTCTGGTGTGGGTTCTCACCGTAGCGGAGGCTCTGCTTGAGGTCATACTCGAGGAAAAGCTTCTCGTTGAGACCTGCAGCCTTGCGCATATAGGTAGCGATCATCATATCGTACTCTGCTGTGTGAGTGTATGCCTCAGCAGAAAGCTGGAGACGTGTCTCCTTTGTAGTGTTTCCTGTCTCGCGGATCTCAGCGATGATCTTAGCATAGTTCTCAGGGTTGCAGACAACTGTAACCGCGCTCCAGTTCTTTGCAGCAGAACGAAGCATTGAAGGACCTCCGATGTCGATGTTCTCGATTGCATCCTCCATAGTCACGTCAGGCTTTGCGATAGTCTGCTTGAAAGGATAGAGGTTCACGCAGACCATATCGATGAACTCGATGCCGTTCTCCTTGAGCTGAGCGATGTGGCTATCGAGGTCGCGACGGCCGAGGAGGCCACCGTGCACCTTAGGGTGCAATGTCTTTACGCGTCCGTCGCAGATCTCAGGGAAACCTGTGATCTCGCTGATGTTGATTACCTTAAGTCCTGCGTCCTGCAGAAGCTTCATAGTTCCGCCGGTTGCGATGATCTCCCAACCGAGCTCAACCAACTGACTGGCGAATTCTACTACGCCTGTCTTATCACTTACACTGAATAATGCTCTCATATCTAGTTATGTGTTTTTATTGCAAAGATTCCCACGCTTCGCTCGGAATGACGTTTGGAATTAATCGTTCCGACTTCATACACTACGTCATTGTGAGGAGCGTCAGCGACGTGACAATCTCCTCCTTGTTACTAATAAATGAATTCTCCGAACTCTGAGCGGATGATGAGTTCCTTTGTTCCTGCGCTCTCCTCGACGCGACCTACGATCTGTGCGTCGATTCCGAAGCTCTTCGAGATCGCGATGACCTCTTCCGCGTGCTCAGGAGCGAGGTAAACCTCCATACGGTGACCCATATTGAACACCTTGTACATCTCTGCCCAGTCTGTTCCGCTCTGCTCGTGGATTGTCTTGAAGAGTGGAGGTACAGGGAAAAGATTGTCCTTCACCACCTTGCAGTTGTCGCCTACAAAATGAAGGATCTTGGTCTGAGCACCACCTGAGCAATGAACCATTCCGTGGATTTCAGGCCTGAGCGCATCAAGGATCTTCTTGATCACCGGCGCATATGTACGTGTAGGAGAAAGCACGAGCTTACCTGCATCAAGAGGTGAACCCTCGACAGCATCAGTCAGCTTGAGGCCGCCGCTGTAAACGAGTTCCTCAGGAACAGCCTTGTCGTAGCTCTCCGGATACTTCTCTGCGAGATACTTCGAGAACACATCGTGACGCGCTGAAGTAAGGCCGTTGCTGCCCATACCGCCGTTGTACTCCTTCTCATATGTAGCCTGGCCTGAAGAAGCGAGACCTACGATCACGTCGCCAGGACGGATGTTCGCATTGTCGATCACATCGCTGCGCTTCATACGGCAGGTAACTGTCGAGTCAACGATGATTGTGCGCACGAGGTCACCCACGTCAGCAGTCTCACCGCCGGTAGCGTAAACGCCTACGCCCATCTCGCGAAGCTCTGCGAGAAGTTCGTCAGTACCGTTGATGATCGCGCTGATCACCTCACCCGGCACGAGGAGCTTGTTACGTCCGATTGTAGATGAAACGAGGATATTGTCTACTGCACCGACGCAAAGAAGGTCGTCGATGTTCATAATGAGCGCATCCTGAGCGATGCCCTTCCATACGCTGAGGTCGCCTGTCTCTTTCCAGTAAAGGTATGCCAACGAAGATTTTGTACCTGCTCCGTCTGCGTGCATAATGTTGCAGTACTCCGGATCTCCACCGAGAATGTCAGGAATGATTTTGCAGAATGCCTTAGGGAAGACTCCCTTGTCGATGTTCTTGATAGCGTTGTGCACATCCTCCTTGGACGCCGAAACACCACGCTGCATATACCTTTGGTTGCTCATAAGAATGGTTTTAATTAACGAGCCGCAAATTTAACAAAAGAAAGCGAGACCCGAAAGAGCCTCACTGATTATTTCCCGGCACTGCGGAGTTGCCAGGTATTGTAGATATTGTGCCATATGCTGTACAGTCCACCCACTATGGCTGTTTCAGGAGTCATAAAGGTGTAGGCCATCCAGATGGCGAAAACTGTGTTCTTCTGACCGAGCGACTGACCTGCTGTGATCTTGCGCACTTCCCTGCCCCGGGTCTCGACCTCCGCACTTGCATCCGGTCTTCTCGGCTTGTACAGGCTTCCGATATATCTGCCTGCTGCAAACTGGAATGCGCAGCAAACGAGCGAGACAAATGACATCGCCATCAGAAGCACTACAGACATATCGCTCTTGACAATGGACTTGGTAGTGACCGTAATCGCGAGTGTCAGCGCAACAGCCCATATATAAAAAGGTAAGTCCGGATATTTCAACAACTGACGGTGAAGCTTCGGGAAGAGATATCTCACCAGCCACGCGAAGAGGCACGGAGTGATAAGGAGCGGAAACACCTTGGCAATGATGATGCTGAATGCGGTCCAGAAATCCATAGCCTGTTGAGGATGGATCAACGGCACAACAAGCGGCACCAGAAGAGCTGCAAGAAGGTTGATCAGCACCACATATGTAGTGATTCCGGGCACATCTCCACCGAGCTTTCGTGTCACCACCGCCGCTGCTGTGGCTGTAGGACATATCAGGCAGAGCATAGCACTCTCCATCACCACCCTCCAGGCATCGCCTTTGACAGGCAACAGCCTCATCACCAGCCAGGTGACAAGTCCAAGCAGCACGAAAAGCCCTCCCTGCACCAGCAGAAGCCACCAGTGCCACCTATGCGGCTTGAGTTCCTTCGGCTCGATCCTGCAGAACGTCAGGAAGAGCATCAGGAAGATCAGCACAGGCTGAAACAGCGCCACGCCGGTCTTCAGATATGGGCCTGCCATATGGACAGTCTCCGGCATAATATGATATATAAGATAAATGGATGCTCCCGTCACCATAGCGATGGGAAGCATCCAATTTCTTATTATCTTCTTTACGTCCACGGGCTACTTCTCCTCTTCGTAGAGACTGGTAGGATACTGGTGGTTGAAGCAGGCGATACAAAGGTCCTGACGCTTGCCGGCCTTGTACATACCCTCGTGAGAAAGGAACGCAAGCGAGTCTGCATCAATGAGTTTACATACCTGTTCAACTGAATTGCTGTTGCTGATGAGTTCCTGAGGAGTGTGTACATCCACACCGTAGTAGCAAGTGTACTTGAGAGGGGCGCTGGCGATACGCACGTGCACCTCTGCAGCACCGGCCTCGCGAAGCATCTTCACGATCTTGAGCGATGTGGTACCGCGGACGATAGAGTCATCCACGAGCACTACTTTCTTGCCCTTCACGATGGTCTTCACAGGCGAAAGCTTCATCTTCACTCCCTTCTCACGGAGAGACTGTGTAGGAAGGATGAATGTACGTCCAACATACTTGCTCTTGATGAGTCCCATCTCGTATGGAAGTCCGCTTGCCTCGGCGTAACCCTGGGCAGCACTCAAACTTGAATCAGGAACACCGATCACGATATCCGCATCAGCAGGTGCCTCCTTGGCAAGAATTCTACCGGATTCTTTTCTGTAGTTATGCACATTGCATCCCTCGATGTCGCTGTCCGGACGTGCAAAATACACATATTCCATCGCGCACATAGCGTGACGCGCTGTCTCTGCATAGAACTGGCTACGGATGCCGTGGTGGTCGAGAGTTACGATCTCTCCCGGCTCCACATCACGGATGTACTCTGCTCCAAGCACATCGAACGCGCAAGTCTCGCTGGCAACTACATAGCCCTCGCCCAGCTTACCGATCGCGAGCGGATGGAATCCGTTCTTGTCACGGCAGGCATAGATACGGCGGCCGGTCATTACCACGCAGGCGAATGCACCGTCAATCTGATTCAGGGCAGCCTTGAGCGCGTAGATACGTGGAGTATCCTTCTCAAACTTCTGTTTCTTGATAAGGTGGGCAAGCACCTCGGCATCTGAAGAAGACTGGAAAAGGCTTCCTCTGTCCTCAAGTTCATCACGAAGCTGGCGGTAGTTCACGATCTGGCCGTTGTTTGCCAGCGCAAAGTCGCCGGAATTGTGATGGAAGAGGAATGGCTGAAGGTTCTCTGTTCCCTTGCAGCCGGCGTTGCTGTAACGTACGTGACCGATGGCCATCTTGCCCGGAAGCTTTGCCATCTTTGCCTCGTTGAAGACCTCTGTAACGAGACCTTCACCCTTGACTCTGTGGAAATCTCCGTCAGCGTCCACTGTCACGATACCGCAACCCTGCTGTCCTCTGTGCTGAAGGGCGTGCAGGCCATAGTAAGCCAGGCCTGCAGCATCCTCAACACCGTAGATTCCAAGCACACCACACTCGTGATGCAACTTGTCATCTCTATAATTGTTATTACACTTACACATTTGTTGTTCGTCTTATTTGGTGGTAACCATTGTGTGGAAGTGACATCCGCACCCCCCGCGTAGGGGGAGGGGCCCACAAAGTGGGAGGGGTCACTGGAACACTTGGTTACCAACAAATTATGTTACTCGCCTCTAAAATACGCTACTGCATTGTGGAACAATGGCTGCTCACGAGTATCGTCATCGATGTTCTTGAAGAGATTCTCCTCATAGCGCTCGGTGTGACCCATCTTACCGAGGATCTGACCGTTCTTGCTGATGATACCCTCGATCGCGTAATATGAACCGTTAGGGTTATATGGAGACTCCATTGTAGGCTCCTCCTCGAGCGGATCCACATACTGGAACGCAACCTGACCGTTTGCGAAAAGCTCCTTAGCGAACTCCTCGTTCACAACGAACTTACCCTCACCGTGGCTCACTGCGATAGTGTGGAGGTCGCCGATAGCGAAGTCCTTGAGCCAAGGAGAATTTGTTGTGCCGACACGTGTAGTCACCATCTGAGAGATATGACGGTTGATGTCGTTACGGAAGAGTGTAGGGCTGTCCTTAGTCACCTGACCGAGACGTCCGTATGGAAGGAGGCCTGACTTCACGAGAGCCTGGAATCCGTTGCAGATACCGAGGATGAGACCGCCACGGTCGATGAGAGCGTGGATAGCGTCAGCGATGTCCTTGTTGTTGAGAACGTTAGCAATGAACTTACCGCTTCCGTCCGGCTCATCACCTGCAGAGAATCCACCGCAAAGCATAAGGATATGACACTCGTCGATGTTCTTCTTCATCTCAGCGATCGAACGGAAGATATCATCTTCAGTCAAGTTGCAGAATACGCTCATACGCACCTCTGCACCTGCGTTGCGCCAAGCCTTTGCTGAATCGTAGTCGCAGTTTGTACCAGGGAATACAGGGAGATATGCGATAGGCTTCTCAACCGGCTCGCCCTTGTACTTCATCTCAGATCTCTTCACCTTGAGCGGCTTCACACCCTCCATTCCTGCAGGAACGAGCTTCTTGTGGTAAGCCTCTGCTGTGTCAGGATAAACCTCAGCGAATCTGGCGCCGTTCACAGCCATAAGCTCGAAGATGTCGAACTTGGTTCCGTTGATTGTGAGTTCGCTCTCCTCTCCGTCTGTCACCTCACCGATGAGGATTGCATTCGGATAGTCGAGTGCCTCCTCAGCCTCAACGAGGATAGAACCGTAGCCATAGTTGAAGAGTTCCTTCTCGTCAACCTTGATCTTTGCGTCAAGACCGTTACCGAATGACATCTTGCAGATAGCCTCAGCGATACCGCCGAATCCGAGAGCGTAACCTGAAACGATGTTGCCCTCCTGGATCTGCTCGTGCACGTAAGCCCAGTTAGCCTTGAGCTGCTCTACGTCAGGCATATAGTTAGCCTCCGGTGTATGCTTGATGAGGTAAAGCTTGTTGCCCTCGAACTTGAGTTCAGGAGAGATTACCTGACCGGCATCAACTGTAGTGATACCGAAGGCCATAAGCATTGGAGGTACGTTGATGTTCTCGAATGTACCGCTCATAGAGTCCTTTCCTCCGATTGAAGGAAGACCGAACTCAACCTGCATCTTGAGGGCTCCGAGGAGTGCCGAAAGCGGCTTGCCCCAAGACTTGCGGTCTGTCATACGCTCGAAGTACTCCTGGTAAGAGAAGCGCATCTTCTCGTATGAAGCACCCGCTGCAACAACCTTTGCACACGCCTCAACCACTGCATAGGCAGCACCGTGGTATGGGCTCCAGCTTGCGATGAACGGGTTGTAACCGAACGCCATTATAGACGCTGTATCTGTGTATCCGTCAGTAGGGAGCTTCTGGACAGACACCTGAGTCTCAGTTGTCTGAAGCATACCTCCGAACGGCATAAGCACTGTCGAACGGCCGATTGTAGAGTCGAACATCTCGATGAGACCCTTCTGTGATGTCACGTTAGGATCCTGGAGGTTGTAGAACACCTTGTCCTTGAGAGTGTCACCCTCAACAGTGCGCTCGAACGGATTCTTCTGCTCTACTGCACCTACAGTAGCCTTTGCATAATGCTTTGCTCCTGCGCTGTCGATGAACTCACGTGAAAGGTCAACGATCACCTTGTCACCGTAGAACATACGCATACGCTTTCTGTCTGTAACGTCAGCCACATATGTAACCTCAACGTTCTCGCTTGCGCAGTATGCCATCATTGCTTCCTTGTCCTTAGCCTCGATCACAACTGACATACGCTCCTGAGATTCACTGATAGCAAGCTCTGTAGAGTTGAGTCCGTTGTACTTCACAGGCACCCTGTCAAGGTAGATGTCAAGACCGTCGGTAAGCTCGCCGATAGCCACACTGACACCGCCGGCACCGAAGTCGTTTGATTTCTTGATAAGCTTGGTCACCTCAGGACGACGGAAAAGTCTCTGGAGCTTTCTCTCCTCAGGTGCATTACCCTTCTGAACCTCACTTCCGCAAGTCTCGAGAGACTCCTCAGTGTGCTCCTTTGAAGAACCTGTAGCTCCGCCGACTCCGTCACGGCCTGTACGGCCACCGAGGAGGAGGACTACGTCACCAGGAGCCGGGCTCTCGCGACGTACGCTGTCAGCCTTCACTGCTCCTACCACAGCTCCTACCTCAAGACGCTTTGCAACATAACCCTCGTGGTAAACCTCACGAACGTGGGTAGTTGCGAGACCGATCTGGTTACCGTAGCTTGAGTAACCGTGAGCTGCCTTGCGTGAGATGATGCTCTGAGGAAGCTTACCGGCCATTGTCTCAGACACAGGGAGATAGATGTCACCTGCACCTGTCACACGCATAGCCTGGTAAACATATGCACGGCCAGAGAGCGGGTCACGGATTGCACCGCCGAGACAAGTTGCCGCGCCACCGAAAGGCTCGATCTCTGTAGGGTGGTTGTGAGTCTCGTTCTTGAACTGGAGAAGCCACTTCTCTGTGGTCATCTCGCCCTCGTCGTCAACGATGTCAACGTCTACATAGATGCTGCAGGCATTGTTCTCCTCGCTGACCTCCATATCGTCGAGAAGGCCCTTTGACTTGAGGTAGCGTGCACCGATGCAAGCCATATCCATAAGGTTAAGGCCCTTGTTCTCACGGCCAAGCTCCTGACGGATCTTCATATAGAGATTGAGAGTTCCGTCGATCTCCTCCTTGAGGAAAGACTCCTCAACGTTGATGTCTTCGAGTTCGGTTGTGAATGTAGTGTGACGGCAGTGGTCACTCCAATATGTATCGAGGATACGGAGCTCTGTCTCAGACGGATCACGGCCCTCAGTCTTGAAGTAGTTCACCACCTCGCGAAGGTCGTCTGCGTTCATAGCGAGACCCATCTTCTTGCAGTAAGGCGCGAGTTCCTCCTCTGTGAGGGCAGTAAGACCCTCGAGAACCGGAACCGGAGTCACCTCTGGCTGCTCCATTGCTGTAAGCTTTGTGAGATCCTTCTCACGAGACTCCACAGCGTTGATGTAATATTTCTTGATCTTTGCAATCACCTCATCTGTTGTGTCAGCAGGAAGGATGATGAGCTTTGAGCTCTTGATGCTTACCTTGGCTGCAGGATCGATAAGGCGGACACAGTCTACAGCAGATGCTGCACGCTGGTCGAACTGGCCTGGAAGGTACTCCACGGCGATGTATTTTGCGTCTGAGAGGTCACACTCGTCAGTAACGCTGTCAGTCACGATCTCTCCGAACACGCTGTAGCGGCTCTTCTCGAGGAGTTCCTCTGAGAATCCGAAGAGGTCATACACGTTAAGAAGGCGCAGAGCCGCGAGATCGAGCTGAAGGTTCTCGTTCAGCTCGCTCTGAAGGCTGCGTGCCTCCACCTGAAATTCAGGATACTTTTCTACGTAAATGCGATAATTGCTCATATTTTGAATAAGTTGCGTCGGTTAGATTGTAGCTTCAAGAACCTTCTGAGTCTGCTCTGCTCTGAACTGGTCGAGCTTTGCAGAGAGCTCAGCGTCTGTAAGAGCGAGGATCTGTGCTGCGAAAAGACCCGCGTTCTTTGCTCCGTTGATAGCCATTGTAGCTACAGGGATACCTGCAGGCATCTGAACGATCGAAAGGAGTGAATCCATTCCGCCGAGTGCCTTTGTCTGGATTGGAACTCCGATCACAGGAACTGTGGTCATACCTGCCACGACACCTGCTACGTGTGCTGCTCCACCCGCTCCGGCGATGATGGCTCCGATGCCGTTTGCCTTTGCTGACTTCGCGAACTCGCACATAAGGTCTGGAGTTCTGTGTGCACTGATGACTTTCTTAACCACCTCGACACCGAATCCCTCGAGGACATTGATTGCCTGCGACATAATTTCAAGGTCGCTGGTCGATCCCATAATTACAGCTACTTTCATATTTTCTAATGTTGTTTGATTTATTTCAGGTTAATTTCTCTTGAGCTTTATCGAAGGTTGTGCAGAAATATGAAAATATGTCCACGTTACCCTTTCCCTAAATCCCTTTCCTCGGGAAAGGGACTTACCATCGCTTCGCTCAAAGCTAAGGTTGATGTTTAGTAATTTCTCTTTTGGCTATGGGAAGGTTGTGCAGAAATATGAAAATATGTCTACGTTACCCCCTGCTTTTTTCCAAACGGCAAAGATAACAAAATTTGGGAGTATTACTTAGTAATACTAACCTATATCTGCGGATTTTTTTCACCGAATATCCACACACCCCAGCACATTGCTCCCGAAGTGACTACTTTTTGTCTCGCAAGGAGCACACTAATCCACCAACACATTATCAATCAAACAATTACAAAACAACCGTGCAACTAATGTGACCAATATCAGTCACTTCGGGAGCAGAACCAAGACCTGTTAACGTGCGCGACGTGACGATTCTCTGTCACTTCGCGCAAAGACGCTTCACACAGACACCTTATTATCAAACACTTACACAGATACCTTGTGCGTAACGTGACATAATTTTGTCACTTCGCGCACAGTTGCGCCAAACTTGGCAGCAAAAAGAAACCGGATTAAAGGATAATGGCTTAAATTTGCATCATTATGAAACAGATTCTTTCACTGCTGATCACAGCCACCATTCTATCGCTGACCACTCAAGCTCAGACCACGACTCCGAAGCAGATGCTGATTCCGGAGCCGGCGGAGATGCATATGGATACAGGTAAGACATTCAGGATCAAGAAGATCACCGAAACGATCGATCCATCATCCGACCTCAATCCGGAAGAATATGTCATCATTGCCCGCAAGGGTAAAGTGGAACTCAAAGCCAAGGACAGGGCCGGCATTGTGCACGCCAGAGCGACACTCGCCCAGCTTACAGGCGTGGGCCCTGAAGATTTCATCGGATCCGATAGCCCGAAGTCCAGAGGTTCCAAGTCCGACGCTGCATTCAAGGGAAAGGCAATTCACGACCTCGACATAAGCGACAGGCCGGCATTCCCGATCAGAGGATTTATGCACGACACCGGAAGAAACTTCCGCGAAATCGAAACGTTGAAGAAGGAGATAGACCTGTTCGCCTTCTACAAGATCAACGTATTCCACTGGCATCTAACAGACAATCCAGCCTGGAGAATCGAATGCAAGGCATTCCCGCAGCTGAATGACCCTCAATACCAGAGGAAAGGACGCGACGAAGGCAGGTTCTACACATATGCACAGATCCGCGAACTCATAGAATACGCAGCGCACAGAGGCATAACCGTAATACCGGAAATCGATATGCCGGGACACAGCCAGTACTTTGACAGAACGTTCGGATTCGGTATGGCATCCGAACAGGGAAAAGAAGTGCTGAAAGTGTGCCTCGAGGAGTTTATGAACGAGATTCCGGCAGAGATGTGCCCATATGTCCACATCGGTTCAGATGAAGTGTATATCAATGATCCATACGGATTTATGAAATTCTGCGAGGACATCATCATCTCCGGCGGGCGTACTCCCCTTGCCTGGTATCCGGGACTCCCATCTTCTGAAAGCACCATCTCGCAGATATGGTCAGACGAAGGCAGAAGAGCCTCAGGCAAAGGCTTCCCGCGCCGATACATAGACTCATATATGGGCTACCTCAACCTCGGCAATCCGATCATCAACACAGCCAACTTCTTCCTCCACCAGCTTTGCTCTGTCGAAGAGGCTGACGAAAAGGCACTCGGAGGAATACTGTGCCTGTGGAACGATGTAAGAGTGGCTGACAAGACGAAGACCTTCCCTCACAACGGTATGCCGGAAGGCCTGCTCAGCTTCGCCCAGAGCAGCTGGGGAGGCGGCAAAGGATACGAAGGATCGCACACCTACCTCTTCCCAAAACCCGGCACTGAAGCATACGAGGCCCTGTTGGATTTTGAGGAGAAGATGTCATATCATAGGGATAATTTCCTCAAAGATTGGAATGTAAGATGGGTTGCAAATGCAGGCATCGAATGGCACGCGACCATAACGACAAAACCTGTCCTCAAAACCAACGGAGACTTCGTAGAGGCGGAATGTTCACTGCCTGTAAACGCAGACGCCTGGGGCGGATGCGTAGACCTGAATGCCCTCTGCAGAGAGAACGGCATCCCCCAGAATGTAGCGGCCGACATTTGGCTCAACACTGAAATCTTCGTTGAAAGAGACACAATCATCACTGCCTGGATAGGCTTCGACTCGCCTTCAAGATCCACAAGAATGTCTGACGGAATCGGTGAACAGGGGAAATGGGAAAACGGAGGACACGTATATGTGTCTTCACAGAGTACTGCAACACAGACGGAAATATTCCCTGCAGTCCTCTGGAACGAGCCGGGAGCATACAGATATCACCATCAGACCTGGCATCAGGCTCCGAATGAACTCCCTTACACAGACGAGCAGTTCTTCTGGATGAGAGAACCCGCCCGCATACCTCTCAAGGCAGGCTGGAACACCATCGTCCTGCACTGTCCTCACACGCTCAACTCGCCAAACTGGCACGCGGCATTCATACCTGTCACAGTACGCGAAGACAGCAGCATATCCGAGCCGGAAGGTATAATATACAGATAAGCACAGGCCATAAAAAAACGTTGACCCTATGGATTCATAAGGTCAACGTTTACAAAACCGTTAATCTCTTGCATCAGCTCGACGGATGCGAGGGATTTTCTTTTTATTTCTTCAGTAGCATCCGGGGCATCCGCTGCCGCTCTGTAGAAGTTTATCGCATCTCCAAAGCGGCAGTTACGCCTCAGTTCTTCTGCTTTGTCAAGCAATTCCAGTGCTGTCATTACACAAGTCCAGAGAAGCCCATAAAGGCCATTGCAAGGATACCTGCAGTCACAAGAGCGATAGGAATGCCCTTGAAAGCCTTAGGTACATCGTTGAGAGCAAGCTGCTCGCGAAGTCCTGCAAAGAGGACCATAGCAAGGCCGAAGCCGAGTGAAGTCGCGAATGCGTATACAGTAGCCTCACCGAGGTTGAACATTCCGTTTGCTGCAGCAGCGAAAGGAGATGACTTCTGCACAACAGTCAAAGCGACACCGAGAACGGCGCAGTTTGTAGTGATGAGCGGAAGGAAGATACCGAGAGAAGCATACAGCGCAGGGCTGATCTTCTTGAGGACGATCTCCACCATCTGCACGAGAGCAGCGATCACGAGAATGAACGAAATGGTCTGAAGGAACTCGAGTCCAAGCTTCACGAGAAGCGTATTGAGGAGATAAGTCACCACTGTAGCGAGGGTAATGACGAAGCATACAGCCATCGACATACCCGAAGCAGTACTGAGCTTATTCGACACTCCGAGGAAAGGACAGATTCCGAGGAACTGCGACAACAGGATATTGTTTACAAATATCGCTGATATGATGATAAGTAAATATTCTACCATAACAATTTCTCCTACAATTAATTACTCCGCCTTTTTCGAAGTGAGTTTCTTAAAGATCACGATGAGGTAGCCGAGTGCGAGGAAGGCTCCTGGAGCAAGCACGAAGGCAAGGATACCGTCACCCTCGATGAACTTGAAACCGAAAGCGGAACCGCTTCCGAGGATCTCACGCACCAGACCGAGAAGAGTAAGGGACATAGTGAAACCGAGTCCGATACCGATACCGTCAAGAGCCGAATCCACAACGCTGTTCTTGTTTGCGAAAGCCTCTGCACGACCGAGAACGATACAGTTCACCACAATAAGCGGAATGAACAGACCGAGTGTCTCGTATACATCAGGAACATATGCCTGCATAACGAACTGAAGAAGAGTCACGAAAGTCGCGATAACCACAATGTATGCAGGAATGCGCACCTTGTCAGGAATGTATGATGCAATGGCTGAAATAACGATGTTCGAGAGGATGAGGACGAACATAGTGGCAAGTCCCATACTCATACCGTTGATGGCCGAAGTGGTTGTGGCCAAGGTAGGACACATACCGAGAAGAAGAACGAAAGTAGGGTTCTCCTTTACGAGGCCTTTAGTTATATGCTGAAATTTTCCCATTGTTTACTCCTCCATATCGTTAAGTGGCATAGGGGTCTGACCGATAGCCTGGAACACCTTCACAGCAAGAGCAAGGCCATCTGTGTATGCACGGGAAGTGATGGTAGAAGCTGTGATTGCATCCACATCTCCGCCGTCCTTCTTCACTGCAAGCTTCTTCGCAGCAGGATCGAAGCCCTTGAACTGAGACGAGAATGCAGTCTCTACACACTTCGCACCGAGACCTGGAGTCTCAGCCTGAGAAAGCACCTTCGTATTCCAGATGACGCCGTTCACATCGAAGCCCACCTTGATTGCGATAGGGCCGCCGAAGCCTACAGGAGCCACATTGATAGCACATCCTACAGTGTTGCCAGCCTCATCGTAAGCGAGGTTGTAGGTATATGAAGCACCTTCAAACTCTACGGTTCTTTCCTCCTCGACAGTCACTGCTGTCTCAGGAAGAACCTCCATAATCGCAGCCTCGTTCTTAGCCTTTGCAGCAGCGTCGATAGGCTCCTTTGTAAGAGCGTACACACCTGCAAGAAGGCCCGAACATACGAGACAGATCACGAGCAGACAAAGGCTCATATTCTTGAATGTCGACTGTACTGCCATAACTTATGCCCTCCCGTATTTCTTAGTGTGGAACCACTTGTTGAGAAGAGGAACCACAGAGTTCATAATAAGGATAGCGAACGACACTCCCTCTGGATAAGCACCGAAATAGCGGATGAGCATTGTGATCACACCGATACCGATACCGAACACGATGCCGCCGAGGTTGCTCATAGGAGATGTCACATAGTCTGTAGCCATAAAGATCGATCCGAGAAGGAGACCACCTGTAAGGAGGTTGAAGAGAGGATCTGTGAACTCGGCAGGGTTGATCGCCCAGAAGATGCCTGAGAACACAGCCACAGTTGCAAGGATCGAAAGTGTGATGTATGGTCTGATCACTCTACGGACGAGGAGATATACAAATCCTGCGAGAAGCGCAAGAGCTGAAAGCTCGCCGGCAGAACCGCCGATGTTGCAGAACAGCATATCCATATAATCCATACTCTCGATTGCAGCCACGCCACCCTCCTTTGCGATACCGAGCGGAGTCGCTCCTGTGAACGCATCGAAGTTGCCGATGAATCCGTTAGGCTTAGCCCAATCGGTCATATAGGTAGGGAACGAGATCAGAAGGAACACACGACCCACGAGAGCCGGGTTGAAAAGGTTCTGACCGAGACCGCCGAATGTCATCTTGGCAACGCCCACAGCCACTACAGCTCCGATGAATACTACCCACCAAGGAGTTGAAGAAGGAAGGTTCAACGCAAGAAGAACACCGGTAACAGCTGCTGACCAGTCACATACAGTGCAAGACTTCTTCAGCAGATATTTTGTGATAAGGTACTCCAGCAAGATGCAGGAAGCAACGCTCACTCCGAGAACGAGAAGTTCTGACCATCCGTAGAAGAGGACAGACACAACCACTGCAGGGAGCAGAGCGATCACTACGTCACGCATCAAAGACTTGGTCGAAGTCTTTGTATGAAGATGCGGAGACGGTGAAACTAATAATTTATCCATTTCTTTTGATTAAATCAGTTATCAATTATAGAGGCTTGGGGCAAAGGTAAAAACCGTGGCCGCCCGTGGCCTCGTGAACGGGAGGGGCCCATCGCTTGCGATGGGAGGGATTTAGTTTTTACCTTTGACCCCTGCCTCTTATAATTTTGATGACGTCGCCCTTTGCGAGACGGATGATGTCGAGAAGAGGAATGTTTGCCGGACAGCTGTAGAGACAGCATCCGCACTCGATACAATCCTGTACCGCATTCTCCTCAAGCTCGTCCATCATATTGTTGCGAGCATACTTATTGAGCAGGAACGGCTCGAGACCCATAGGGCAGGCCTCGGCACATTTGCCGCAACGGATACAAGCCGACTCAACGCCACGCACTGTCTGCTCCGCGGTCAGGTAAAGGAGTGAAGACGAACCCTTCACTGTAGTCGCATCAAGATTTGCGATCGCCTTACCCATCATAGGACCTCCGCTGATCACCTTCGCAGCACTCTCAGGAATACCTCCTGCAACCTCTGCGATGTATGAAAGCGGCATACCGATACGGAACTTGTAGTTGTGCTGGTTCTCCATAGGGAGACAGTCACCTGTGATGGTCATCACATTGGTAACCAACGGCATATTCTTCTGGACAGCCTCATATACAGCCAATGAAGTAGCAACGTTCTGAACCACAGCACCCACGTCGATAGGAAGTCCCATAGACTTCACCTGACGCTTCATAACTGCGTCGATAAGCTGCTTCTCACCGCCCTGAGGATACTTCTTCTTGAGAGTCATAACAGAGATGCCCTCGTATCCCTTTGCTGTCTTCTGGAGTTCAGCCACTGCTGCAGTCATAGCCTTGATTGCCTCTGGCTTGTTCTCCTCGATACCGATCACAGCAGGACATCCTCCGAGCACCTGCTTCATAATAGCGGCACCTACGACAATCTCCTTGCTTCTCTCGAGCATAATGCGGTAGTCTGAAGTAAGATAAGGCTCACACTCAGCACCGTTGAGGATGAGGCAGTCAGCCTTCTTGCCTGGAGGAGGACAAAGCTTCACGTGTGCAGGGAAGGTAGCACCTCCGAGACCTACGACACCGTTCATCTTGATCTTCTCAAGAATCTCCTTGTTGTCCTCTGGGATTGCTGTGACGAGAGTGTCTGTGAGGTCGATTCCCTCTGCCCACTCGTCACCCTCTACATCGATCTCGATGTGAGTCATATTGTTTCCGGCGATGTCCTTGCGAGGTCCGACTGACTTCACAGTACCTGACACCGAAGAATGTACATAAGCTGAAATGAATCCTGCAGGCTCTGCGATCACCTGACCGGCCTTCACCACATCACCTGCCTTCACGATCGGAGTTGCAGGGGCGCCGAGATGCTGAGCCACAGAAATGAATACCTTGGAAGGAACAGGAAGAACCTCGATCTTGCAGTCCTTCGAAATCTTGCTGTCGCTTGGGTGGATACCACCTATTGAAAATGTCTTCATCATAGTCCTATTCCTCCTTCTTTACTGGTTCTGCCGGCGCAGGAGCAGCTTCTGGCTTAGGTGCCGGAGCCGCTGGCTTTGGCGGGATTACAGGGAAGTTCACAGCGTGGATGGCGCCTGTAGGACACTCGGCAACACACTTCTTGCAAAGCTTGCACTTGGTGTAGTCGATGTAGGCAACATTGTTCTCCACTGTGATAGCCTCGAACGGACATACCTTCGCACACTTGCTGCAGCCGATGCAGGCAGCCTTGCAGGCCTTGCGCGCAGCCGCACCCTTGTCCTTGTTTATGCAGGATACGTATACACGCATATTCCTGCGGCCCTTGTTGCGAAGTTCGATGACAGCCTTAGGACAAGCCTTCACGCAAGCTCCGCAGGCAGTACACTTCTCCTCGTCTACAACAGGAAGACCTGTTGCAGGGTCCATAGTGATGGCGCCGAACTGGCAGACAGAAACGCAGTCGCCACATCCGAGACATCCGAAAGAACAAGCTGTGTCGCCGCTGTAGAGAGTGGCCTTGACACGGCAAGACTGATAGCCGCCGTACTCGTTTGTGCGAGGACGGTTCTCACAAGATCCGTTGCAACGTACCACAGCCACCTGAGGTTCCTTAGCGACAACCTCAACGCCGAGAACGGCTGCAACCTTCTGCATACCTTCGTTGCCTCCTACAGGACAGAAGCAGCTGTCCAGATTTGGAGACGACTCAACGCAATGCTGGGCAAAAGCGCGGCAACCTGCCTGTCCGCAGCCTCCGCAGTTTGCACCAGGCAATACCTTCTCCACCTCGTCGATCCTCGGATCCTCCTCGACGTGGAACTTCTTTGCCACGACGAAAAGGACAACTGCGAGGGCCGCACCAAGAATGGTGAGGATTGCAATAGTCCAGATAATAGTTTGTGTCATTATAGCTATAATTAGTTTAATTGTTGTTCAAGCCAGCCCTGCATCCAGGGGCGTAACTACTTGATGTAGAATTCGAATTCATTCGACAGTCTTTCCCTGAACAGCCAAATGAAAAAGTAATACACGGCAACGCCGCCTATCGCTGCAAGCGCACGATAGACCTCGTTTCCGATAACACTAGACAAAGATAATATTAAAATCATTAAAATGGCCAAAGGAATCACATAAGATATCCACACTGCTTTCAACCCCATAGACATCTTTGTGCATACGTTTACAATATCCCCCACGGAATAGGTGGCATAAGGGTCTGTAGGGAGCATAATGATCTTCTCCTCATCCTCTGACATTCCGCAAAGCGACTTTGCGTGGCAAGCTGAACAGGCAGACGAAACCACGATCTGCACAGTAGTGAAATCCTGATCGATTTCCAGCACCTTGCCGCTATGAACTATTTCATTCTTCTTAGACATAGATATTGAATTATTTCTTGATTAGAGCAGTGAACGGATATCTGAGACCCTCGTACGTCTTGAGACGGCCCGAAGCCGTACCCACGAGAATCGGAGCCTCGAACTGGACAGGTATCCTGTTCTCGTCATCCGAAACCCATATCATCATATCCTCTTCACCATTGAACACCTCTCCGGCCAACAGCCTCGCAGCAAACTTGATCGTCTTCACCGTACCCAAGCCCTTCACCTTCACAGTATCCCTGCCATAAAAGATGAAATACACATTGTACACATCATCATCGATGGCGAAAGTCATAGGATACTTCTTTCCCGGCTCCACATTGTCCAGATCCATATTCCTGGAGAAATAGAACAGTGACGGAAGATCATAAGTGCAAGGCGTAAGCGGCAGCTCCAAAGTCCTGTCTCCCCTGCTGCTCGAATACACATCCGCATCGATATGCGGTTCGGCAGCATTCCAGTCATAGTGATACGTATTCCTGGCCACATAATGTCCCTCGTGCGTATCCCTCGTGAACTTCAGAGGCTTCAGGCCGTCAGTCGTGAACCAGGACTTGAAATCCTCCCTGACCTTGAAGAAGATGTCGAACAATTTGGTAGTCCTTCCCGTTGCAGAGCAGAGGAAGACCTTCTGACCGTTATATGTGAGCGTATCCAGAACGACAGTGGCTGTACCCACATCAGAATTGATGGCACCCCACTCGTAATGCATAGTGAAAGACAGCGTCTCTCCAGCCTTATACGGCAGATTAGACTCGCTTATCTGCCTCACCGGCACGCAATAGGTTGCCTTAATATCAGTTTTCTCCTGTGCACGTGAAGTCAGCGACAGACACGCACACAGGAGAAAACATATATACTTGAAAATTTTCACTTCAATGATGATTGTTTCCTAAGCGAAACCACCATTCGCGCCAAAGTCATCATAACCCGCGCCAAGATCTGGTCCGAAAGGAGGCATATCACTGTTCATCGCAGACTCTACACCACCCATCAGATCAGCGTGATTGACAAGGCTGTCAGACAGATCCACGAAGCGTACCTCATCTGCACGGAACTTCATATCCACATCCGCAATCGCACCGTTTCTGTGCTTTGCGATGATGATCTGTGTTCTTCCGATATCATCAGCGTTCTCTGAAAGTCCCTGATAATCATATCGGTGGATGAAGATTACCATATCCGCATCCTGCTCGATTGATCCAGACTCTCGAAGGTCGCTCAACTGAGGACGGCGGTTACTTCCCTGACGGTTTTCAGACTGACGTGAAAGCTGTGACAGTGCGATGATAGGCACATTCATCTCCTTGGCAGTCGCCTTGAGAGTACGTGATATCGCCGCAACCTCCTGCTCACGCATACCGCGGAGCTCCGAAGGACCCTGCATCAGCTGAAGGTAGTCGACAATTATGAGACGGACGCCCTTCTGCTTCACAAGCTTCTTCACCTTCGAACGGAACTCCATCACCGGAAGCGAAGGAGTGTCATCGATATAGATCGGAGCCTTCACAAGGCGTGTAAGCTGGATGTCAAGCTGTTTCCACTCCCATTCCGCAATCTTCTCACCGCCTCTGAACTTGTCGGCGCTGAGTCTTGTCTCCGACACCATCATACGCTTTGCAAGCTGAATCGACGGCATCTCAAGAGAGAAGATGGCTACAGGCATATTGAAGTCCACAGCAGCGTTTCTTGCAAGGTTCAGCACGAACGCTGTCTTACCCACCGAAGGACGGGCCGCAAGAATGATGAGGTCGGATGCCTGCCATCCCTGCGTGATCTTGTCGATAGACTCGAATCCCGAAGGCACACCGCTGAGTCCGGAAGAGTTCTGAAGCTTCTGGATGTCCTCCAAAGCGTCATTGATTACCTTTCCGATCTCCTGAACATCCTTTTTCACATTGTTCTGGATGGCGGCAAAGACCTTGGTCTGAGCCTGGTCGATGAGGTCGTCTACATTGACCGCATCATCGTAGGAAGTCTTGAGGATCTCATACGAAGCCGTAATCAGCTCACGCTGGATACACTTCTGCTTGAGAATCCTGATATAATACTCGATATGAGCCGCAGCTCCTACTTTCTGCGACAGCTGGACAAGGAGGACGGTGCCGCCCACTGCCTCGAGTTTGCCTGTATCCTTGAGTTTCTGGGACACAGACAGCAGGTCCAAGGCAGCGTGCTCGTTGACGAGAGTACGCATAGCCTCGTATATCATCCTGTGCTTCTCGCTGTAGAAGCAGTTGGGAGTGAGTTCTCCCATCGCCTCATCCACACAGTTCGGCTCA
This sequence comes from Bacteroidales bacterium, assembly GCA_017546585.1. Classification (GTDB taxonomy): domain Bacteria; phylum Bacteroidota; class Bacteroidia; order Bacteroidales; family UBA932; genus Cryptobacteroides. The sequence continues at coordinate 74,543 of JAFYWC010000098.1, read as the reverse complement.
ATCAGAAGCGCTCCGAGGACAGCCTCTTCGACATCAAGAGCTTGAGGTGGTCTGTTTCCCATCTCAAGCCCAAGTGTATCTAGATTGACTGCAGGATTCTTCTTCTTGACTGTTCGTCTTTTTCCTTCTTCAGCCATATCCTATATATAATAATATATGTACCGGATTATTCGAAATCTGGATTTACGAGGATTCTACCGCAATGCTCGCAGATGATCATCTTTCTGTTTGAAGCGATGTCGATAAGTCTCTGTGGAGCGATTGTGTTGAAGCAGCCACCGCAAGAGTCACCGTTGAATACAGACACTACTGCGAGGTGGTTGTTGCAGCTCTCGCGGATGCGTTCGTATGCGCTCATAGTTCTTGCGTCGATCTTTGCTGCGCAAGCCTCTCTGTTTGCACGAAGCTTCTCCTCATCCTTTGAAGTAGCCTCTACGATAGTAGCAAGCTCCTGCTTCTTAGCTGCGAGATCCTCTGTTCTTACTGAGATCTTCTCCTTTACAATCTCGAGGTCGTTCTTCTTGTCGAAGATACGGTCCTTAGCCTCACCGATGTGCTTCTCAGCAATCTGTCTGAGGAGGCCCTGGTTCTCGATCTCCTTGTTGAGTGAGTCGTACTCGCGGCTGTTTGAGATGTTGTCGAGCTGTCCCTTGTACTTCTCGATCTGAGCATCGCACTCTGTGATGTTGAGCTTGTTCTCAGCGATGAACTTTGTCATCTCCTCGATCTGCTCTGCGATGCGTGCAGACTTCGCTGTGAGGTCTGCGATCTCCTCCTCAAGCTGCTCTACCTCCAAAGGAAGTTCACCTCTAAGCTGAAGGATCTTGTCAATCTCAGTGTCAGCCTGCTGAAGAATATACAGAGTCTTAAGTTTCTCAGACACACTGAGATCCGAGTCTGCAAAGCTCTTCTGAATCGATACGAATGTCTCTCTCTGGTCGATAGGAGTTTCGATTTTCTTAGTCTTTTTAGCCATATCTGCTTAAAAATAATATATCGGGTTACTATTTATATTCTGCGTAATGCGAACCGCAAAGGTAGGAAAATTTTTCTTTATCAAAGAAATTAAAATGTCAACTATCTCTATTTCACTCTCATAATGGCCGATATCCATAATCATAAAGCCATCTTCAGTGAAATAATTATGGTAGGAAATGTCTCCGCTCACATATACATCGGCTCCGGCCTTGCGTGCCGCTCCGATGAGCGAGCCGCCTGATCCGCCGCACACCGCTACGCGGCTCACGGCCTTCTCCAGCGGCTTGGAAGTCTTCACGACCTTAAGGCCGAACTTCTCCTTCACGAATGCAACCAGATCCTCCGACTGCATAGGTTCCGGGAGTTCTCCGACCACTCCAAGTCCCACTCCCTCAGCATCTTCGTCAAGAATCCTGACGTTCTGGAGGCCCAGTTTCGCAGCCATCGCTCCGCTGACTCCGGCAATCACCTTGTCGGCATTGGTATGCGCCGCGTACACCGCGACTCCGGCCTTGATGGCCTTCGTCACCGCCGCACCGATCTTGTTGTCCGGCGAAATCTTCTTCAGGCCTGAGAAGATGAGCGGATGGTGGGTCACGATCATATCGGCACCAACAGCCACTGCCTCGTCCACGAGTTCCGGAGTGCAGTCAAGCGCGAGGAGGACGGAGGTAACGTCGTCCTCCGGAGAGCCGATGCACAGTCCGCTGTTGTCCCAGCCTTCCTGGATACCGAGAGGAGCAAAGTCCTCTATCACCTTTATTATATCCTTTACTTTCATAATGTTACAAGTCCTGACGGATTTCAGAGAGCTGCTGGCGGATGCTCTTGAGCGTATCAAGCACGCGCGATTTGCTTATGACTTCCTTTCTGTCGCCCTGGAGCCTCTTCGCCGCTCCTTCAAGCGTAAGACCCTGCACCTTCACAAGAAGATGGATGTGCTTGAACGTCTCCACATCCTCCTTTGTGAAAAGTCTGTTTCCCTTGGCGTTTCTCTTAGGCTTGATGAACTTCGGAAACTCGTTCGACCAGAATCTCACCAAAGAAGTGCTCTCTTTGAGAATTTCGGCCACTTCGCCGATTGTGTAGAAATATTTCTCCATATCAATCCATTGACTGTCCGGTAGATACGGACATTATCAGTATATTCATATAGTCCTCCGGTGTCACGGATGCGAACAGATGATTCACCGGATCCAGGACAACGGTATCCCTCAGCACTTCATAGTGGAGATGAGGGGCAAACGAGTTGCCGGACACTCCCACATAGCCGAGCCTTGTGCCTTTCTTGACCACTCTTCCTCTCACGACTTCCATATCCGCAAGATGAGCATACCTTGTATGGTAGCCGTTGCCGTGGTCGATCACAACCTGGTTTCCGAGTCCTTTCCTTGACCTGACGACCTCCTTCACCACTCCGTCCGCCGCAGCATACACCGGCTCTCCCGAATGCGCAAGCATATCAAGACCGTTATGCCTTATGCTGACCTTGTAGAACGGGTTTATCTTGTCGCCGACCGACGCTCCGGTCTGGGCGAATGTAAAGTCATTCAACGGGTTGGTCATCGGAGGCATAATGAAATCCTGATTCTGGACAGCCTCGAAGACACGTCTGAAATTCTCATCCACATTGCTGGCGCTCCTTTCCAGATGTGCCAGTTTCTTTTCCGCATAACTTACGATGTTGTCATCCGGAATCGAATCCAGTCCCTCAAGGAAGTTCACCGCAGACATCGGATTCATATCCGGAGCGGAAGTGTGGAAGATCTCCTCATATATCCTGTTGTCTCTTGCCTGAAGACCTTCGACGACGTCAGCAAGAAGCCTTTCCTTGCGCTCAAGTTCCGGAATCTCCTGCCTATAAAGGTCGTTCTCCATCTTGAGGCGCTTTTCAGTCTCGGAACTGAACACCAGCGCGAAGAGCACATAGTACAGCACCGCCATAGACATTGTAACAAGGATGAACAGCAAGAACTTACGCACCACCTTCCAGACGGACGTAGTCACCTTGCGGAACCTCATATTTTCCTTATCGTATGCGTATTCTCTCTTCATCACTTCTTCCTCTTCTTCTGGTGTGACGGATGGAGGGTTATCCTCTCCGATGCGTCTGCAATATCCTGAACCATAGTCGCATACTCCTCCGGAGTGATCGACAGGTCATAGTAGTTTGCCGGATTCACGTATGCGCCTTTATACAACACCTCGTAATGCAGGTGAGGTCCCGAAGAGCGTCCGGAATTTCCGCTGAGGCCGATGCACTCTCCCCTCTTCACCTTCATTCCCTCGGCCACGCCGATGGTCTTCATATGCGCATATCTGGTCTTGTAACCGAAGCCGTGATCGATCACGACCTGGTTTCCGTAGCCGAAAAGTTCAAACTTCACCGACTCCACCACTCCGTCGCCGGTAGCATACAACGGATTGCCCGGCTTGAGCGCAAAGTCCACGCCTGTATGGCGCTTCTGTCGACCCGAGAACGGATCCTTTCTGTAGCCGAAACTGCTTGAAAGACGGTAAATCTTAGGATCCGGATTGACAGGCGGGATGGCCGGAATGCAGGAGGCCATCTCACCGGCGCGTCTGGAGAGCTGCGCCACTTCGTCGAAAGACTTGCTCTGCACATATGACTTCTTGGTCAGCACATCAAGCTTTACCGCAGTCTTCTTGAGCAGGCCGTCAGGATCCACCTCATCAAGATGAGCGTAGCGGTTCACACCACCGAAACCGGCATTTCTCACCGCAGAAGGTATCTCGTTCATACCGAAGAGCGACCTGTAGATCTCATCGTCTCTCATCTGAAGAGACGCCAGAGCCGTGCTGTACTCGTCCAGCTGTCTGTTGAGGACCTCGATCTTCGAAGACCATTCCGCATTCTTCTTCTTGAGAAGTGCGGTCTTTGGAGAGTCAAGGCCGAGCACAGAGGTATATATCCAGCAATAGAGGCCCGTCATAAGGAAACTCAACACCAGAAGGGCGATCGATCTCAGGAATCGGGACGTCTTCGAGCGTTTCTTGACCTCGTATGACAGGGTTTTACTGTTGAATATGTACTGTTTGTTGCTAGGCATATCGGGCAAAGGTAATGAAAATCATCTACACATCTATAAAAAATATATAAAAAATCCTATATGGGTAAGGAAATGGCTTTTTTGTATGGAATTTTACGGAAATTATAGTATTTTTGCGAGTTAATTCACGAGATATGACTTCAAAAGAAATAAGAAAAGCATTCCTGGACTTCTTTGCGTCCAAGGGGCACCAGATCGTGCCATCGGCACCTATGGTCGTAAAGAACGACCCTACACTTATGTTTACCAACGCTGGTATGAACCAGTTCAAGGATTGGTTCCTCGGCAACAGCCCTGCCAAATGGAAGAGGGTTGCCGACAGCCAGAAATGTCTGCGTGTCAGCGGAAAGCACAATGACCTCGAGGAGGTCGGCCGCGACACCTACCACCACACAATGTTCGAGATGCTCGGAAACTGGAGCTTCGGCGACTACTTCAAGGTGGAGGCGATCGACTGGGCTTGGGAACTCCTCACTGAGGTGTACAAGCTCGACAAGGAAAGACTCTACGCTACAGTATTCGAGGGTTCAGAGGCTGACGGCACTACACTCGACGTGGAGGCAATGGAGGCTTGGAAGAAGCACCTTCCTGAGGACAGGATCCTTCTCGGAAACAAGAAGGACAACTTCTGGGAGATGGGCGACACAGGTCCTTGCGGTCCTTGCTCTGAGATCCACATCGACCTCCGCTCTGACGAGGAGCGCGCAGCCGTGCCGGGCGCATCACTCGTAAACAAGGATCATCACCTTGTGATCGAGATCTGGAACAACGTGTTTATGCAGTACAACCGCAAGGCCAGCGGTGAGCTCGAGCTTCTCCCTAACAAGAACGTGGATACAGGTATGGGATTCGAGCGTCTCTGTATGGCACTTCAGGGCAAGCAGTCAAACTATGACACTGACGTGTTCACTGGAATGATCGGCAAGATCGAGGAACTTTCAGGACACAAGTATGGAAATACAACTGAGGAAGACATCGCTATGCGTGTAATCGCTGACCACATCCGTGCGATCAGCTTCTCTATCGCAGACGGCCAGCTTCCTTCGAATGTAAAGGCAGGATATGTGATCCGTCGTATCCTCCGCCGTGCAGTACGCTACGGCTACACATTCCTCGGATTCAACGAGCCTTTCATCTGCCGTCTCGTGCAGCAGCTCGTTGACGATATGGGTGAGTTCTACCCGGAGATCGTCAAGCAGCAGACTCTCATCGAGCGCGTGATCAAGGAGGAGGAGATGGCTTTCCTCCGCACTCTCGACAGAGGTATCCGCCTGATGGACAACATTATGGCAAAGTCAGCAGAGACCAAGATCATCAGCGGAGAGGATGCATTCGTCCTCTATGACACATTCGGATTCCCTATCGACCTTTCTGAGCTCATCGCTTCTGAGAAGGGCTACAAGATCGACATCGAGGGCTTCCAGGCAGAGCTTCAGAAGCAGAAGGACAGAGCGCGCAACGCTACTGCGATCGAGTCAGGAGACTGGGTTGAGTTCGCACACTGCGACAACATCGAGTTCCTCGGCTACGACTACACCGAGCTCGAGGGCGTTCAGCTCACACGTCACCGCACAGTGAAGGCAAAGAACAAGACTATGTTCCAGCTCGTATTCGAGCGCACACCGTTCTATGCAGAGATGGGTGGACAGGTAGGCGACACCGGATACATCCTTTCAGAGAGCGGCGAGAAGATCAACATCGTAAACACAATCAAGGAGAACAACCTTACTATCCACGTAGCAGAGCGCATCCCTGCAGACTGCACAGAGAGTTTCACTCTCCACGTAGACGCAGAGAGAAGAGCTCAGATCGAGAACAACCACTCGGCTACCCACCTCCTCCACCAGACACTCCGTGAGATCCTCGGAACACACGTGGAGCAGAAGGGTTCATTCGTATGCGACAAGTACTTCCGTTTCGACTTCTCACACTTCGAGAAGCTCAGCGACGAGCAGATCAAGGCAGTGGAGAGCCGTGTAAATGCCCTCATCAGAGCGAACTACCAGCTTGACGAGAACCGCAACGCTACTATGGAAGAGGCTCAGGAGATGGGTGCGATGGCACTCTTCGGAGAGAAGTACGGCGACAGCGTACGCGTAGTGAAGTTCGGCGATTCTTGCGAGCTCTGTGGTGGTACACACGCATCGGCTACAGGCCGCATCGGCTTCTTCAAGCTCGTTTCAGAGTCTGCAGTTGCTGCCGGAGTACGTCGTATCGAGGCTACAACAGGCGTTCACGCTGAGGCTCTCGTAGACGAGATGGCGGAGACAATCCGCACAGCGAAGGCATTCTTCAACAATGTTCCTGATCTTGCTGGTGCAATCAGAAAGATGGTTGAGGAGAACGAGGCGTTCAAGAAGCAGATGGAAGAGATTGCTAAGGAGAAGACTCTTGCTCTCAAGGGCACTCTCAAGGAGAAGGCAGTTGAGATGAACGGCAAGAATGTCGTTGTGATCGACACTCCAATGGATCCTGTTATGCTCAAGAATGCAGCGTTTATGCTTCAGAAGGAGGCTCAGAATCTCGTGATTGCTGCAGCGTTCGAGGCTGCGGGCAAGCCACAGCTCCTCCTTATGTACACTGAGGACCTCGTGAAGGCTGGACACAATGCAGGTACAGATGTCCGTGAGGCAGCCAAGCTCGTTATGGGTGGCGGCGGCGGACAGCCAGGATTGGCGACAGCTGGCGGAAAGTCCGTGGACGGACTTTCCGCAGCTGCCGCGAAGTTAGTTGAACTCGCTACCCGCTAGTTCAACTAACTTCGGGTATCTTAACCCCCTGCACCCCCTATCAGGGGGATTTCGGCCCTACCCGGGCCGGTCGGCAAGCCGACTTATTATCTTTAGAACTGCCTGATAGCTGGAATTGGCATTCGCACCCCCGCGTAGGGGGAGGGGCCCACAAAGTGGGAGGGGGCCTATGGAAGCTACAGGCTGTTCGGAAAACAATACAGAATGAAGAAGTTAGACCAGTTCATATTGAAGTCATTTGTGGGACCGTTCATCGCGATCCTGCTGGTCGTCGTCTTCATTCTTATGATGCAGTTCCTGTGGCTGTACATCGATGAACTCGTAGGTAAGGGATTGAGTTTCAAGGTTATCCTTGAATTCCTCGGCTGGGGCAGCGCAACGCTCCTGCCGCTCTCCCTCCCTCTCGCCACGCTCCTTTCGTCAATGATGACGCTCGGAACGCTCGGCGAGAACAACGAGCTCCTCGCCATCAAGGCTGCAGGTATTTCGCTCCAGCGCATCCTCATACCTCTCGGACTCGTATGCGTCGTCATCAGTATCGGAGCATTCTTCATCTCCAACGACCTCATTCCGGTGGCGTACAACAAGATCTACACTCTTCGTGACGACATCGGAAAGACAAAGGAGGAGATCAAGATCCCTACAGGTACCTTCTACAACGGTATCGAGGGATACATCCTTCGAGTGAACGACAGAAACGAGGAGACAGATATGATGTACGGCGTGATGGTGTACAACCACACAAAGAACAAAGGAAACACAAGTCTCACGCTCGCCGACTCCGCACTTATGAAGATGTCGAAGAACAAGACTTACCTTACGTTCACACTGTACAACGGAGCAAACTACGAAGAAACCAACAACAAGAAGTACCGCGACACGACACTGACGCTTCAGAAGATCGAGTTCGGTAAGCAGGAACTCATCATTCCTCTTGAGAACTACGCCTTCCAGAAGTCTGACTCAAGCCGATTCGATGATCAGGTGAAGTCTATGAACCTGAAGCAGCTGCAGCACGGCCAGGACTCCATCGGAGCCCTCAACGAGGCCGGCAAGCAGAGCAATATCGCATCTGTAAACAAGTCACGCACACTGCGTTACAACAGTCAGCTGGACTCTGCCGGCAAGGCTGGACGCACAGTGCCGTTCACTCACGAAAACCTCAACCAGTGGAAGAAGATCGAAGACGAGATCAAGGCTGTGGAAAAGGCGAAGGACAATGCTGAAGAGCTCCAGCTGTCTCTTGCCTCATATTCTCGTGAACGTTTCCACCACACCTATACACTCAGGCTCATCGACATCGAGATCCTCAAGAAGTTCGCCCTGTCGATCGCCTGCCTTATCTTCTTCTTCATCGGTGCGCCTCTCGGTGCGCTGATCAGAAAGGGAGGTCTCGGTACTCCTGCTATCATTTCGGTACTCTTCTTCGTATTCTATTGGGTGATCGACATCACCGGAACGAAGCTCGCACGTGACGGTGCGATCGGTCCGTTCAGCGGTGTGTTCATATCATCATACATCCTGCTTCCTACAGGTCTTTACCTCACCTGGCAGGCAATCAACGATTCATCAATATTCAATCTCGGAAACGTCAAGAATGTTTTCAAGAAAATAAAGGCAATGGTAATGAGCACATTCAAGAAGACCAGAATAGTGTATATGGGTACGCCGGAGTTTGCTGTAGCGCCGCTTGACGCGCTCATCAGGAACGGCTACAATGTAGTTGGAGTGGTGACAGTGGCCGACAAGGCAAGCGGACGCGGCCTGAAGGTCAACGAAAGCGCAGTGAAGAAGTATGCTGTAGAGCATAACCTTCCTGTACTCCAGCCTATCTCTCTCAAGGATCCGGAGTTCCTCGACGCTCTCAAGAGCTGGAAGGCAGACCTGTTCGTGGTCGTTGCATTCAGAATGCTTCCGAAGGTTGTATGGGAGATTCCGAAGCTCGGAACATTCAACCTCCACGCTGCCCTTCTTCCTCAGTACCGTGGTGCGGCCCCTATCAACTGGGCTGTGATCAACGGCGAGAAGACTACCGGTGTCACTACGTTTATGATTGACGAGGGTATGGATACCGGTGGAATTATGTACAGATACGACTGCAAGATCGGACCTGACGAGACTGTAGGAGAGGTTCACGACAAGCTGATGGAGATCGGTTCTGAATTGGTGGTAAGCACTGTAGAGGCCATCATCGAGAACAATGTGGAGTTCCGCCCACAGAAGAGCTTCATCCAGGGTTCGGAGATTCTCAAGCCTGCGCCTAAGCTCACAAGAGAACTCTGCCACATCGACTGGAGAAGCCACACAAAGGACATCTACAACCTCATCCGCGGTTTGAGCCCATATCCGGCAGCATTCACTGAACTCGTAAAGGATGAGAAGAACATCCAGATGAAGATATACAAGACTCTCAAGGTGGAGGGTGAGGAATATGCGGCTATGCTTGCACAGAACTCTATGGAGTCTGCTGCGCCTGGCACCATCCTCTCGGACGGAAAGACATATCTCGCATTCGCGACAGCAGACGGAGCGATCTCTGTGACAGAGCTCCAGATCTCTGGCAAGAAGAGAATGTCTGTAAAGGACTTCCTCATCGGATTCAGAGAGCCTTGCAGCTATACTACAACAGAGGGTACATCCTCTAAGATTACAGGAAGATAATTTCTATGGGAAAGTATATCGTGATAATCTGCGACGGCAGTTTCCCGAAAACGGAATATCCGCGCTACCTGATCCGCTCTGCGGACTTCATCGTCTGCTGTGACGGTGCGCTCAAGAAGTTCCTCAGACACAGCGAGGCCATCTTCGGAGAAGAGAGGCTACCTGATCTGGTTATCGGAGATATGGACACGCTTTCCCCTTCCCTTCAGAAGAAATATTCCGACATCATAATACGCGAAAGCGAACAGGAGCACAACGACCAGACCAAGGCGGTCAGATGGGTGCTGAACAACATCGAGGACATCGAGGCGATCCATATTCTCGGAGCGACCGGAGGACGTGCCGACCATACTATCGGCAACCTCTCTCTGCTTATGGAATACACAAGGATGTTCGATCTCGGCGAAACAGTGCTCGAGGCTGTGACTGACGAAGGTACTGTGTTCCCGGTGACTGACACTACAGAGTTCGACTGCGGTGCAGGCCGTGAGATCTCTATCATCACGCCGGACAGCAGCCTGAGGATACGTTCAGAAGGCCTTCAGTGGAAGACCGACGACGTAGTGTTCGACAATTGGTGGAAAGCGACGCTGAACAAGTCTGTAGACGACAGGGTGCGCCTGGAGTTCAGCCACAAGTCGGTCGCACTGATTATGATGAATTAAGAAAGGATTTATTAGGAATTCAGTAATAATAATTATAATTTTGACTCAGAAATCAAATTCTGGTTTTAATCGTTAAGAGATGGACACAACAAAGTACTTTCCGAGCGTAGAGGCCATTGAAAAGGCAGCAGAGGTCCTCACGGAGATTCTCGAGCCTACGCCATTTATGAAGAACAACAACCTCTCTGACGTCTACGACGCCAATGTTTTCCTCAAGAGAGAAGATCTTCAGGTTGTAAGATCTTACAAGATCCGAGGTGCATTCAACAAGATAAGAACTCTCGAGCCTGAGCTCCTCAGCAAGGGTATCGTATGTGCCAGCGCCGGCAACCACGCCCAGGGCGTCGCATTCTCGTGCAGCAAGCTGCAGATTATGGGTTCCATCTTTATGCCTACAACCACACCTAAGCAGAAGATCGAGCAGGTCAGAATGTTCGGAAAGGAGTTCATCGAGATTGTTCTCACAGGTGATACATTCGACGCAGCCAATTCAGCTGCGATCGCATATGCAAATGAGACCGGAAAGACATTCATTCCACCGTTCGACGACCCTAAGGTAATGGAAGGTCAGGGAACAATCGGAAAGGAGATCCTGAGCCAGTCGAAAGTGAAGCTTGACTACATCTTCGTTCCTATCGGAGGAGGTGGACTCGCATCAGGACTCGGTGCATATTTCAAGCAGATGCATCCTGAGACCAAGATCATCGGAGTCGAGCCAGGCGGAGCGCCTTGTATGAAGGCAGCGATCGAGGCTGGCGAGACAGTGAGACTCGAGCATATCGACAAGTTCGTGGATGGAGCCGCTGTGCAGAAAGCCGGTTCTCTCACATACCAGGTCTGCAAGGAGGTTCTTGACGACATCATCGTTGTACCGGAAGGTGCAGTCTGCACAACAATCATCCAGATGTACAACAAGAGCGCTATAGTAGTGGAGCCTGCCGGCGCCCTCGCAGCTGCAGCACTCCGTTTCTATGCTGACAAGATCAAGGGCAAGAATGTAGCCTGCATCGTCAGCGGAAGCAACAACGACATCACCCGTATGGAGGAAATCCGCGAGAAGTCACTTCTCTATGAAGGCCTCAAGCACTACTTCATCGTGAACTTCCCTCAGAAGTCAGGCGAGATCCTCTCATTCATCAGAGACGTGATCGGACCTACTGACGACCTCGTGCACATCCAGTACATCAAGAAGACCAACAAGAACTTCGGTCCTGCTCTCATCGGTATCGAACTTGCAGCAAAGGAGGACTTCAAGGCTCTTACAGACAGAATGGACAAGCACGGAATCTCATACGAGTACATCAACGAGAACAATAAATTATTCGAAATACTAATCTGATAACATTATGGCTAATATTGATTGGAGCAAACTCACATTCTCCTACACAAAAACCAACACTATTCTCAAGACCGAGTTCAAGAACGGCGCGTGGACCCCTATCGCCAGCCTGACTGAGGACTATCTGCACTTCAGCGCATATGCAGGTGCACTCCACTATGCAATCGAGTGCTTCGAGGGTCTCAAGGCTTTCAGAGGCAAGGACGGCAGAATCAGAATGTTCAGACCTGAGGAAAATGCAAAGCGTCTTCAGAGATCTGCTGCATACCTCGGAATCGCAGCTCCTTCAACTGAGCTCTTCATCGAGATGTGCGAGCGTTGCATCAAGGAGAACGAGGAGTTCCTCCCACCTTACGAGGCTACAGGAGCATCACTCTATCTCCGCCCTACACTCATCGGTTCAAACCCTCAGCTCGGTGTACAGTCATCCAAGGAGAGCACATTTATGGTTCTCTGCTCACCGGTAGGTGCATATGTAGGTGGCGCACTCGACGCAGTTGACGTTGTAATCGCACGTAACTACGACCGCGCTGCTCCTAACGGATCAGGTTCATTCAAGGTCGGCGGTAACTACGCTTGCTCACTCTACTCTCTCAACGTAGCTCACGAGCAGGGTTACAAGGCAGTTCTTTACCTCGATCCATCGACAAAGACTAAGATCGACGAGTTCAACTCATCTAACTTCTTTGCAATCAAGGACAACAGATACATCACTCCTAAGTCTGACTCTATCCTTCCTTCAATCACCAACAAGTCTCTCGAGACTGTTGCTGCACACCTCGGAATGGAGGTTGAGAGACGTGAGGTGCTCGTTGATGAGCTCAGCACATTCGAGGAGGTTGGCGAGTGCGGTACTGCAGTAGTAATCACTCCTGTACACAAGCTCGTTGACAAGCCGTTCCTCGAGTCTACTGAGGAGACTGTCTACACTTTCGGCGACGGCCAGTGTGGTCCTAAGTCACTCAGACTCTACACCTTCATCACTCAGCTCCAGAAGGGTGACATCGAGGATCCATTCGGATGGGTTCACTTTGTAGAGTAATTTCCTGCTGACATCAAGCACGAAAACATAGCGAAAGCGTGGCAGATCCAACCTTCGAGGTGGGTATCTGCCACGCTTTTCCTATATAACTGTGGAAGATATCTTCCACACAAAGTGCTATTTCGGCGCGATGCGGTAAAGGACACCGGCGATGAGGGCGAAGATGATGTTCGGGAGCCAAAGGGCGATGAACGGAGGCAGCACTCCGGTATGCACGAACATCTGGCTGAAACGGAGGAAGAGGATGTAGGTGAACGCCAGTCCGATACCGATACCGATGTTCCATCCGATACCTCCACGGCGCTTCTTTGATGACAGCGCCACACCCATAATCGTAAGGATGAATGCCGAGAACGGAAGCGCAAATCGAGTATTCTTCTCGATGAGGGCGAACTTCACGTTTGCATCTCCACGCATTCTCTGTGTTTCGATCAGATCATTGAGTTCCTGGAAGTTGAGTGTCTCCACTGTCTTCTCAGTCAGGTAGAAGTCCTTGACGGACAATGCGAGAGTCGTGTCTATCTGCCTTCCGCTCCTAATGTTGTCTGTCAGGTCAGCGTTGTAGTCTCTGATGAAGTACTTCTTGAGTCTCCAGGTGCCCTTCAATGTATCATAAACAGCTGTCTCTGCAGAGATCTTCGAAACGAGCTGATTGTCCTCGATCCTTTCGATGGTGAATCTGTAGGCAGTGTTGTTCCACGAACTGAACGACTCCGCATATACGAACTCACCTGGCGAAGTCTGGTAGTGTACGTTTCTACCGACACTCTTATACCTGTTCTTTATATATTGGCTTTCGAATTCCAGTCGCGTCTTGTTGGCGTCAGGGATGACGAAAAGGTTCAGCCACAGTGAAAGAAGTGCGATGACAGTAGCTGAGAACACATACGGGACCATCATCCTGTGGAAGCTTACACCTCCGGAAAGTATGGCGATGATCTCCGAGTCGGCAGCCATCTTTGATGTGAAGAATATGACCGTGATGAATACGAACAGAGGGCTGAACATATTGATGAAGTACGGAATGAAGTTCACGTAGTAATCGAATATGACAGCCTTGAGCGGTGCCTCCTTCGACACGAAGTCATCGATCTTCTCACTGATGTCGAAGATGATGACGATGCCGATGATAAGCAGCAACGCCACAAAGAAGGTGCTCATAAACTTCTTTGTGATATACAGGTCTATCTTTCTTGGTGCAAGATCCATAGTCTTTAAAGTCTTGTGGTTATCCTCTTGACGGTCTCATCCTTCCAAGCCTTGAAGTCGCCTGCCTTGATGTGCTTGCGAGCCTCCCTGACAAGGTCAAGATAGAACGCGAGGTTGTGTTCGCTGGCGATCTGACCTGCGAAGATCTCTCCTGCCACGAAGAGGTGACGGAGGTATGCTCTTGTATATGTGTGATCCACAAACGATGTTCCCTTCGGATCGAGCGGCGAGAAATCGTCAGCCCACTTCTTGTTCTTGATGTTGATGATACCGTCCCAGGTGAAGAGCATTCCGTTGCGGCCGTTTCTTGTCGGCATAACGCAGTCGAACATATCCACTCCTCTGGCGATACCCTCGAGGATGTTTGCAGGTGTACCTACACCCATAAGGTAGCGCGGCTTGTCTTCCGGAAGGATAGGGCATACTACTTCAAGCATCTCGTACATCTTCTCTGTAGGCTCGCCGACAGCGAGACCGCCGATGGCGTAGCCTTCGCGGTCGAGGGCAGCGGCGTGATCCACTGCAGCGCGTCGCAGATCCGGATACACACATCCCTGGATGATAGGGAACAATGCCTGTGAATAACCGTAGAGCGGCTCGGTAGCATCGAAGTGCTTAGAGCATCTCTCAAGCCATCTCTGTGTCAATGCCAATGACTTCTTGGCATATTCATATGTAGCATCACCCGGGCAGCACTCGTCGAAAGCCATCACGATGTCGGCTCCGATGATACGCTGGGTGTCCATATTGTTCTCGGGAGTGAACAGATGCTTGGATCCGTCAATGTGTGAACGGAAGACGCATCCGTCCTCTGTAAGCTTTCTGATAGGGCTGAGGGAGAAGACCTGGAATCCGCCGCTGTCTGTGAGGATAGGTCTGTCCCACGACTCGAACTTGTGAAGACCACCCGCAGCCTTCAGGATATCGAGGCCCGGACGAAGATAAAGGTGATATGTGTTTCCGAGGATGATCTCGGCCTTGATGTCCTCCTTGAGGTCTCTATGATATATACCTTTGACCGAGCCAACTGTGCCGACAGGCATAAAGATAGGAGTCTCGATCTGTCCGTGGTCTGTAGTGATCACGCCGCATCTCGCAGCGGACTGAGGGTCATTGTGTGTCTTTACAAATTTCATTCGAATGATTTTAACCCTCAAAGATAACAACTTTTAGTCAAAATCTTGTATATTTGTTGTTTATATAGATATCCTGACCCTTTCTCGGCCATATGTGACAGGGCAAGGGAATGCACGACAAATAATATTAAAACAGAATAACAATGAACAAATCCATCAAATCCAGACTCATTGCGATGAACCTCATCCAGTGGGCTGTATGGGGTGCCTACCTCACTTCAATGGGTAGCTACCTCGCAAATGTAGGACTTGCCACAAGAATCGGTATCTTCTACGCGATGCAGGGAATCGTATCCATCTTTATGCCTACCCTTATGGGTATCGTGGCTGACAAGTTCATCCCTGCCCAGAAGCTTCTCGGCATCTGCCACGGAATCGCCGGTGCCGCAATGGTCAGCGCAGGTTTCTACGGAATGACTGCCGGCACAGAAGTGTCTTTCGGCATCCTCTTCAGCCTTTATGCTCTCAGCGTGGCGTTCTATATGCCTACCATCGCGCTCTCTAACGCAGTTGCATTCAACATCCTCGAGCAGAACGGCTACGACACGGTGAAGGACTTCCCGCCTATCCGCGTATTCGGAACAGTCGGCTTCATCTGCGCAATGCTTTTCGTGAACTTTATGACCAACGGTGCAGGCGTACAGTACCAGCACTCATACAACCAGTTCTTTGTATCCGGCATCCTCGGACTTGCAATGCTTGCTTACTGCCTCACTCTCCCTAACTGCCCTTGCAGACAGTCGACAGGTGAGAATCAGACACTTGCACAGCGTTTCGGCCTCGATGCATTCTCACTCTTCAAGGACAGACAGATGGCGATCTTCTTCATCTTCTCAATGCTTCTTGGAGTAGCTCTTCAGATCACAAACGGCTTCGCGAACCCATTCATCTCACACTTCAAGGAGGTTCCTGCATTTGCCGAGACCTGGGGTGCACGTAATGCAAACGCCCTCATCTCTATCTCACAGGTTTCAGAGACACTCGGTATCCTCCTCATTCCTATTGCAATGAGACTCTTCGGAATCAAGAGAGTTATGCTCATCGCAATGTTCGCGTGGGTACTCCGCTTCGGTCTCTTCGGTGCAGGTAACCCTGGTACAGGCGTATGGATGCTCATCCTCTCTATGATCGTGTACGGAGTCGCATTCGACTTCTTCAACATCTCAGGAGCACTCTACACCAATATGCGTACAAGCGAGAAGCTCCAGAACAGTGCGCAGGGACTCTTTATGCTTATGACCAACGGTATCGGAGCAACAATCGGTACACTCAGCGCACAGGCGATCGTGAATCACTTCGTCTACAATGCCGCTGAGCCGAACTGGAGCGCTGCCTGGTATGTATTCGCAGCATACGCTCTCGTGGTTGCCTTCCTCTTTATGATCCTCTTCAAGGCGCCAAAGGACATCAACCAGAAGATCGCATAATCATCCCCTGCTGTTGTGCGGAGGTTGAGCACGGATATATAGGAAAAGCGTGGCAGATACCCACCAAAATGGTCGGATCTGCCACGCTTTCGTTATGTTTTCGTGCTTGATGTTTACAAGACTGACGCCACCAATGACTGGCTGAGTCTCAGAACACGGGAAATCTGTTTCACAGACGCGTTGAAGTTACGTCGCACCAAAAGGCACAGTCGCAATCTGTCATCAGCAGACAACTGGGAGAGTGAGTCAACCCCGAATTCATTACGTATCAGTTCCAGGATGTGAGTCTTTAACTCCGGGTCAAGCATCACTATCTGATTAGCGGCTCCGGACGCCACTTCGAATTCATTTTCAACTTTCTTCGCAAGCGCCATCATCAGCCTTGAGGGATGTCTGAAAATGCTTTCGACTTCTTCACTGGCAATGTAACTTGCGGGGTGCACAAAGCCACCGTTACAAAGCACATATTTATCAGGGACCACATCGTGACGAGTGCGAAGTATTTCCCTGCGTTTTCTGATACTGAGGCTATTCAGGGGGATCCCTTGCAGTTCTCCTTTCCCACGAAAATATGCAAGAGCTGACGACCACTCATAGAAATATGGCATCATAATGATGCGCGCTGCAAGAGGGTTGCGAAGGACATAAGCAATCGCATTCTCCAGATACTCCTGCGAATCCAGGAGATCAAAGCGTAGATCAACATCTTTAAGTCCATTGACCTCCCCACACCTGTCCCGCATACGGATTGCACAGATGCGCTTGAACTCATTCATAAAGGCATAGCACTCTTGATATGACCCTTTGAGGACAAAGTGAAAGTGATTACTCATCAGGCAAAAGCACAATATCACCACATCGTACCTCAACACACATATCGCCACATCGTTCATCGCCGTCACAAAATCCTCTCGCGAATGGAAAATATTATTCTTCTCCAACGCCTTACTGCTCACGTGATAGTACTGTTTCATAACTTAAATTGTTTTTACCTGTCTCAAAGTTGGAAACATCTAAGGATGAATGCAATAGGGTGCAGAAAGGTTTTTCTGTTTCTTTAAATTATTTCTTTTTCTTTAACTGCGGAGGTTGAGCACGGATATATAGGGAAAGCGTGGCAGATACCCACCTAAATGGTCGGATCTGCCACGCTTTTGATATGTTTCCGTGCTTGATGTTTACAAAAAAGACTCTCCGGAGGACCGAAGAGTCTTCAATATTACTTTGTAAGACCGAGTTTCTTCATAAGGGCCTCTGGCTGAGGATCGTGGCCGCGGAAGTTGCGATAGATCACAGCCTCATCCTCTGCACCACCCATCTCAAGGATGTTTCTGCGGAATGACTCTGCAACCTCCTGGTTGAAGATGCCCTTCTCCTTGAAGAGTGAGAATGCGTCTGCCTCGAGAACCTCTGCCCACTTGTATGAGTAGTAACCTGCAGAGTATCCGCCTGAGAAGATGTGCGAGAATGATGATGAGAATGCAGCACCCTCTGCAGCAGGCATAACTGAATATGGAGCGAGTACGTTCTGCTCGAACTCTACAGTGCCGATTGCAGGGACCTCTGTGAGTGAATGCCAAGCCATATCAAGGTAACCGAAGTGAAGCTGGCGAACCTGGCCGTAAGCAGCGAGGTAGTTCTTTGCAGCAACGATCTTCTCGATGAGTTCAGCAGGGATAGGCTCACCTGTCTGGTAGTGCTTAGCGAATGAGTTGAGGTACTCTGGCTCGAAGGCCCAGTTCTCCATAATCTGTGAAGGGAGCTCTACGAAGTCACGAGATACGCTTGTACCAGTGAGTGACGGGTAACGTCCCTTTGCGAAGATTCCGTGGAGTGCGTGACCGAACTCGTGGAGGAATGTAGTGAGCTCATCGTGAGTGATGAGAGCCGGAGCGTCAGCTGTAGGCTTTGTGAAGTTGCATACGATTGTGACGAACGGTCTGTACTCTACACCGTTTCTTACGCTCTGACCACGGAAGTCAGTCATCCAGGCGCCGCCTCTCTTGCTTGCGCGTGGGAAGAAGTCAGCATAGAAGAGTGCGAGGTGGCTTCCGTCAACGTCCTTGACCTCATATACCTTCACATCCTCGTGATATACAGGAACATTGTTGAGTTCCTCGAATGTGATGCCATAGAGACGTGTTGCGAGACCGAACACTGCGTCGATGCAGCTCTCGATCTGGAAGTAAGGCTTGAGCTCCTCAGCGCTGAGCGAGTACTCTGCCTCCTGATATCTCTCTGACCAGTATGAGAAGTCCCAAGGCATAAGCTTGCTGTCCTCGAAACCGTTCTTCTTAGCGTATGCATATACGTCAGCAACGTCTTTCTTTGCGTATGGCATAGAAGGCTCGAGAAGCTGCATAATGAACTCATCTACAGTCTTCTTGTCCTTAGCCATTCTGTTCTCGAGAGCGTAGTCTGCGTAAGTCTCGTAACCGAGGATGTTCGCAATCTTGATTCTGAGATCAACGATCTTCTTGACGATCTCAGTGTTGTCATTCTCGCCGCCGATTGCTCTTGTGTTGTAAGCCATCCAGAGCTGCTCGCGAAGCTCACGGTTAGTGCTGTACTTGAGGAACGGTCCATAGCTTGGATAGTCAAGAGTGTATGCCCATCCCTCGAGGCCCTTCTCCTTTGCAGTCTCGGCACCCATAGTCTTCACATACTCAGGAAGACCTGCGAGGTCAGCTGAATCAGCGATGTGGAGAGTGTACGCGTTTGTAGCTGCGAGAACGTTCTTGCTGAACTGGAGAGTAGTGAGCGAGAGTTCCTCTGAGAGTTTGCTGTACACAGCCTTGTCCTCATCAGAAAGGTTTGCACCACCACGAACGAATCCCTTGTAGTTGTCCTCAAGGAGAGTCATCTGGTCCTTGTCGAGACCGAGCTCATCCTTCATCTCGTAAACAGCCTTCACTCTCTGGAAAAGGTCGGTGTTGAGTGACACATACATAGAGTACTCTGTGAGCATAGGTGAAATCTGCTCTGCGATCTCCTGCATAGTCTCGTTAGTATGAGCCTCCATCACAGCGTAGAAGATGCTGGCAACCTTGTTCAAAGTCTGGCCTGCATACTCCATAGCCTCGATTGTATTCTCGAATGTAGGCTCTGCTTCATTTGCAACGATGGCATCGATCTCTGCCTTTGCCTCTGCAATACCCTGCTCGAATGCAGGAAGATAGTGCTCGTTCTTGATCTTGTCGAACTGTGGAGCTCCGAACGGTGCGGTTGACTCCGTCAAAAGTGGATTTTCCATTTTGCAACTGCTGATGACTGCAAGCACAAGGCCTGCGATAAGAAGTTTCCTTTTCATATATTATAATTGTATGTTATTGCCTTTGTTTATCGGGCTGCAAAGGTAAGGAAACATTTTGTATTTTTGATATTGCAAAGAGTCTAGTTCTTGTCATATAATACTTTATATCGAAACAACCGTATTCGTCGTGCTTTCCGGCCCTCCTGTACGAGGTCACCACACCCGGCACAAACCCCATCGTAACCGCATCCATCAGGTCCAGAGAATCGATTCCCGCCTTGACAAGTCTGTCCAGCAGATCATAGTTGGATGAAAGCTGCGACAGCACGCGGCGCCGGAACGAACGCCCGGCCTTCGCCTGGGCGTTGTAGTGGCTGTTCCGGCACTCGTCGCAGCAGTAACGCTTGTCGGTCCTGCCATATTTTATCTGCTCCCCGCAATGGAGGCATTTCGGAATCTGCCTCCCCATTTTCTTCACGTATCCCATCTTCACAAATTTTGTTCAAAGATGAATCCTGGCGGGAAAAACAGCAATAGCCGGAAGCAGATTTTTCTGTTTCTTTAACAAAGTTTTTCTCTTTTTTAAAATCCCGGGACATTAAAAAAAATCTTTAACTGTTAAAGAAAAATCTTAAGATTTAAAGATTCGGAAATAATTTTAAAAAAGAGAAAAATATTGCACTGGAAAGCGTTCAGATGCGGTTTTTCTTTAAAATCTTTTCATTTACTTTGCCCTCAACCTACTAAGCGCGCATAAGATGTGGGGAAGATGAAGTTTAACTTAAAATGAGAGAAAATCTTATGGAACACATCAACAGGATCGAGCTCCAGGGACGCGTCGGAATGGTGCGCACCAACGAGCATAACGGAAGCAGGGTGGCGAACTTTTCGCTCGCGACCGACATCCTCTACAAGACACGTGACGGAGGTGCGGTTTCAGAGACCACCTGGCACAATATCGTAGTCTGGGAAGGCAAGGAAACACCCAATGTCCACCTTATCAGCAAAGGCACTCCGGTGAACGTGGTCGGAAGGCTGAGAAGCAGCAAGTATACAGCCGCAGACGGAACCGAAAAATTCTTCTATGAAGTGCTTGCAAACAAGCTCAGAATTCTGAACGAAGAAGCCGAGGAGATATAATCTCCTCTTCAGGAATGTGCACGAAAGCGGTCATCCGGCCGCTTTCATACATCTTTTTCTGCATTTCGTCGTAATACCTTGGTTTGGGTGATTGATTTCTACGAAATTTAACTTACCTTTGCGCCCGCAAATTTAGAGGTATATTTTATGACAAAGAAATTCAATGACGGCAGATGGAGCCGTAGAATTGACGTTGCAGACTTCGTCTACAACAACATCACTCCTTATGAAGGTGACGCATCGTTCCTTCAGGGACCTACAGAGCGTACCAAGAAGCTTTGGGAGAAGTGCTGTGAGGCTCTTGCAGAAGAGAGAGCAAACGGCGGTGTACGTTCTATCGACGCACAGACTATTTCTACCATCACTTCACACGCAGCTGGTTACATCGACAGAGAAAACGAAATCATCGTAGGTCTTCAGACAGACGAGCTTCTCAGAAGAGCAATCAAGCCTTTCGGTGGTCTTCAGGTAGTTAAGAAGGCTTGCCAGGAGAACGGCATCGAGCTTGATCCAAAGGTAGTTGAAATCTTCACTCACTATAGAAAGACACACAACGACGGTGTGTTCGATGTTTACACCGAGGAGATCCGCAAGTATCGTTCACTCGGCTTCCTTACAGGTCTTCCTGACAACTACGCACGTGGCCGTATCATCGGTGACTACAGAAGACTTGCTCTCTACGGTATCGACAGACTCATCGAGGCGAAGAAGGAGGATCTCAAGAACCTCACAGGTACTATGACCCGTTCACGCATCACTCTCCGCGAGGAGGTTGCTGAGCAGATCAAGGCTCTCCACCAGATCAAGGAGATGGGTACTTACTACGGTCTCGACCTCGGCAGACCTGCAACAAACGCTCAGGAGGCAGTTCAGTGGCTTTATATGGCTTACCTCGCTGCTGTAAAGGAGCAGGACGGTGCAGCTATGTCACTCGGTAACGTATCATCATTCCTCGATATCTTCATCCAGTACGACCTCGATCACAATATCATCGACGAGACATACGCTCAGGAGCTCATCGACCAGTTCGTAATGAAGCTCAGAATGGTTCGTCACCTCCGTATGAACGCTTACAACGAGCTCTTCGCCGGTGACCCTACTTGGATCACTGAGGCAATCGGAGGCCGTTTCACAGGTGGAAAGAGCAAGGTGACAAAGACTTCATTCCGTTTCCTCCAGACTCTTTACAACCTCGGACCGGCACCAGAGCCAAATATGACAGTTCTCTGGCATCCGGAGCTTCCAGTAGGCTTCAAGGAGTTCTGCGCTAAGGTTTCTATCGACACAAGCTCAGTTCAGTACGAGAACGACTCACTTATGCGTAAGGTAAGAGGCTGCGACGACTACGGTATCGCTTGCTGCGTATCATACCAGGCAATCGGTAAGTCAATCCAGTTCTTCGGAGCACGTGCTAACCTCGCCAAGGCTCTCCTCCTCGCCCTCAACGCAGGACGTTGCGAGAACACAGGTACACTTATGGTTGAGGGTATCAAGCCTCTCACTAGCGACGTTCTCGACTTCGACGAGGTAATGGAGAACTACAAGAAGGTACTCCACGAGGTGGCTCGCGTTTACAACGACACGATGAACATCATCCACTTTATGCACGACAAGTATGACTATGAGAGATCTCAGATGGCGTTCATCGATACAAACCCTACCATCAACCTCGCATACGGTGTAGCTGGTCTTTCAATCGTAGCTGACTCACTCTCAGCTATCAAGCACGCAAAGGTAACTGCACGCCGCAACGCTGAGGGTCTCACTGAGGGCTTCGATATCGAGGGTGCATTCCCAATGTTCGGTAACGACGACGACAACGTAGACGTACTCGCACGCGACATCGTTCAGTTCTTCAACACTGAGCTCTGCGCACGCAAGGTATACAAGGATGCAATGCCTACCCTCTCACTCCTTACTATTACTTCAAACGTAATGTACGGTAAGAAGACAGGTGCTACTCCAGACGGTAGAGAGAAGGGCGTAGCTTTCGCACCAGGTGCAAACCCAATGCACGGCCGTGACACTCACGGAGCTATCGCATCACTCTCATCAGTTGCAAAGCTCGACTACCACGATTCAAAGGACGGTATCTCGAATACATTCTCAATCGTGCCTAAGTCACTCGGCCCGACTTACGAGGACAAGATCGACAACCTCATCACTATGATGGACGGTTACTTCACTAAGGGTGCACACCACCTCAACGTGAACGTTCTCAACAAGGAGATGCTCGAGGATGCAATGGAGCACCCTGAGAAGTATCCACAGCTCACAATCCGCGTTTCAGGTTACGCTGTAAACTTCATCAGACTCAGCCGCGAGCACCAGCTTGAGGTTATTTCAAGAACATTCCACGAATCAATCCGATAATGATAAGGGTTCATTCTTACGAATCTATGGGAACATACGACGGGCCAGGACTCAGGCTCGTCGTATTTCTTCAGGGTTGTCCTTTCAAATGTCTGTACTGCGCCAATCCGGACACAATTCCGTTTGAGGGAGGTACAATGACAGACATCGAGGATATTGTAAGGATGGCGGTGAGCCAGAAGCCGTTCTTCGGAAGAAGAGGAGGCATCACTTTCTCCGGAGGTGAGCCGACTATGCAGGCGAAGGAGTTGCTGCCGCTTTACGCAAGACTCAAGGAGGAGGGCATCCACATCTGCCTCGACACTAACGGAGGTGCCTGGAACAGCGACATCGAGGAGTTGCTCAGACAGACAGACCTCGTGATGTTGGACTGTAAGCAGTTCAATGATGCAAGGCATAAGGATCTGACAGGCCGCAGCAACGAGCAGACCATCAATACTGCGCAGTGGCTGGAGGAGAATGAGAAGCCGTTCTGGTTGAGATATGTGCTTGTGCCGGGAATCAGCGATTTCGAGGAGGACATCAGGGCGCTTGGAGAGCATTTCAAGGGATACAAGATGCTTCAGAGGGTGGAGATTCTCCCATATCACACTTTGGGAATCCACAAGTATGAGACTATGGGGCAGGAGTATCAGTTGAAGGATACGAAGACCAATACTCCGGAGCAGCTTGATAGGGCGATGGAACTGTTCAACGAATACTTCGATTGTGCAATCCTCAATTAAATGTATATAAAGACTAGCCGCAAGGTTAGTCTTTTTTTGTACATAGACAACAATATCTAAATCTGTATTTTTTTAATATATTTGTTGGTATATTACACCTCAAAACTAAATCCCTCCCACCGCTACGCGGCGGGCCCCTCCCGTTCACCGGGCCACGGGCGGCCAGGGTTTTGAGGTATAATATATCCAACAGACATTAAAACTAAACTATATGCTACGAAAAATCAGAGTTGTGTTGGCGGCGGTGTTCTTTGTAGGAATCACGCTGCTGTTTCTTGATTTCACAGGTACGCTTCACGCGTGGCTGGGATGGATGGCCAAGGTTCAGTTCCTTCCTGCCGTGCTGGCGTTGAACTTCGGAGTGGTTGCTGCACTCCTGATTCTGACTTTGCTGTTCGGCAGAGTCTATTGTTCGGTAATCTGCCCGTTGGGCGTGATGCAGGACATCATCTCGTGGATCCACGGAAAGACCAAGAAGAAGAATCGTTTCAGATTCAGTTACTCCCCTGCCAAGAAATGGCTCAGATACGCAGTGCTCATCGCATTTATAATAACATTTGCCTTCGGAGCACATTCGGTCGCAGTACTCGTGGCGCCTTACAGCGCATATGGTCGCATCGCCTCTAACCTCCTTGCTCCTATCTACCAGTGGGGCAACAACTTCTTCGCTTGGATTGCGGAGAGAGCAGGAAGCTATGCATTCTATAGCGTGGAGGTATGGATCAAGTCTACCGCGACATTCGCTGTGGCGGCTGCAACTCTGGTGGTTGTAGGTTTCCTCGCCTGGAAGAACGGAAGAACCTGGTGCAACACCATCTGCCCTGTGGGCACAGTGCTCGGATTCTTCGCGAAGTTCAGCCTTTTCGCACCGGTGATCAACACCGAGAAGTGCCGCAACTGCGGACTCTGCGGAAAGCAGTGCAAGGCTGCGTGCATCAATATGAAGGAGCACGAGATCGACCTTAGCCGCTGCGTAGCTTGTATGGATTGCATCGACACCTGCAAGGAAGGAGCAATCAGCTATACCAGAAGATACGGAAAGAAGTGTACTTCAAAGTGTGAAGATATCAAGAAGGAAGAGAATGTGGACAAGGGCCGCAGAGCGTTCATCGTATCAAGCGCAATCGTAGGAACTGCAGCCACAGTCAAGGCTCAGGAAATGAAGGTCGATGGAGGTCTGGCGGCGATTGCGCGTGCGGAGAAGCCTGAAAGGCAGACACCGCTCGTGCCAGCCGGCTCGCTGAGTGTGAAGAACTTCAGCGACCACTGTACAGCCTGCCAGCTTTGCGTGAGCGTATGTCCTAACCAGGTGCTCAGGCCATCGACTTCACTAATGACTCTGATGCAGCCGGAGATGTCTTACGAAAGAGGCTATTGCCGTCCGGAGTGTACCAAGTGTTCCGACGTATGTCCGGCTGGAGCAATCCGCCCTATCACACGTGAGGAGAAATCATCGATCCAGATCGGTCACGCTGTTGTAAATCTCGCAAACTGCGTGGTGAACACAGATGAGGTGAAGTGCGGCAACTGCGCACGCCACTGCCCTGTGGGAGCGATCCGAATGGTGAGAAAGGATCCTGACAACAAGGAGTCACTGATGATTCCTACAGTAAACGAGGAGAAGTGTATCGGATGTGGAGCCTGCGAGAACCTGTGTCCTGCAAGACCGTTCACAGCGATCCACGTTGAAGGTCACGAAGTTCACAAATACATTTAGAGACTAAGACTATGAAACACAATATCGACAGAAGAGAGTTCTTCAAGACTGCAGGTGTGGCTGCGGCTGCTGTGGGACTGGCAGGTTGCGGCCAGACTACAGGCCAGGCTGGAAAAGGCGCAAGCGCCACAACCGAAGCCGGAAATGAAGGAATGACATACCGAATCAACCACAAGAACGGCGACCACGTCAGCATCCTCGGATACGGATGTATGAGATGGCCGATGATAAAGGATGAAAACGGCAAGGACATCGTAGATCAGGAGACCACAAACAGACTCGTGGACTATGCTATCGAGCACGGAGTGAACTATTTCGACACGGCTCCTGTGTATCTCCAGGGCCAGAGCGAGAAAGCGACAGGCATCGCCCTGAAGCGTCATCCTCGCGAAAGCTATTTCATCGCCACAAAGCTGTCCAACTTCAGCAACTACAGCCGCGAGAACTCATTGGAGATGTACAGAAAGTCATTCGAGAATCTCCAGACAGACTATATCGACTACTACCTCCTCCACAGCATCAGCGGAATGGATGCATTCCAAAGCAGATATGTGGATAACGGCATCATCGACTTCCTCCTCGAAGAGCGCAAGGCCGGACGCATCCGCAACCTCGGATTCTCGTTCCACGGAAGTCCGGAAGGCTGGGACGAACTGATGGCCACACACGAGAAATACCACTGGGACTTTGTACAGATCCAGCTCAACTATATGGACTGGAAACACGCAGGAGGCAGAAACACAAACGCTGAATACCTCCAGCAGGAACTCGACAAGAGGGGCATCCCGTCAATCATTATGGAGCCACTCCTCGGAGGAAGACTCTCAAAGGTTCCTCAGCATATCGCAGACCGTCTCAAGGAGCGCAACCCTGAAGGCAGCGTCGCATCCTGGGCGTTCCGCTTCGCCGGCTCGCCGGAAGGAGTGCTCTGCGTACTCAGCGGTATGACCTATATGGAGCATCTTCAGGACAACGTGAAGACATACTCCCCTCTCGACGTGCTTGACGAGAAAGATCTGGCTTTCCTCGAGGAGACAGCGGTTCTTATGCAGAAGTATCCTACAATCCCTTGCAACGACTGTAAGTACTGTATGCCTTGTCCTTACGGCATCGATATTCCAGCTATTCTGCTTCACTACAACAAGTGCGTGAACGCCGGAGAAGTAGCGACAGGAACGGAGGACGAGAACTACAAAAAAGCCCGTCGCGCTTACCTTGTAAGCTACGACAGGGCTGTTCCGAAACTGCGTCAGGCCGACCGTTGCATCGGTTGCAACACCTGCACGTCACACTGTCCGCAGAGTATCAACATTCCACAGGAGATACACAAGATCTCCCGCTACATAGAAAATCTCAGAAAAGACACACTATAGAACAGGGGCTGGTCCTTCGGACTGGCCCTTTGTTATAGGCACGAAGTGAGTCTTCACTTCCTCTGGAATCTGCTCACGGTTGTATGTCATCGAATACTCCGGATTCGACACGGCTGTGAGCGTAAGCGAATTGCGTGACGATGTGACTGTGTAGTCATCTGCCCAAGGCGTGTAGTCTGAATATACTCCTGAAAGAGTGGTACCGTCAAAGTCATATGTACCAGTGTAACGATAGCGGAGAAGACCCTCACCCATCTTCTGGTACATCTCGAAGGTATAGTCTGCCGAGAAGGCAATGTACACATCTTCAGTCGAAGAAGCATAATGCCACTCTCCCACTACCTTGTCAAGCATCTTCGATTCAGGATCTGTGCAGGCCGCAAATGTGAATGCGGCCATTGCAACGATCAATATTCTTGTAAAAAGATTCTTCATAACATCTGATTTTTAGAGCCATCCACCATTTTCCGCAACAGACTCGCGAGCCAGGAGAGACACCTCTCTCGAGAACTCTGTTCCACCCATAACTGCGTCTGTAGCCTCCTTGTCGCCACCTGCGATGGCATATATCCTGATCTTTGCAGAACCGTACTTACTACACTTCACAAAGAGTCTTCCGTTGTTGATGTAAGGTTCCCCTTCGATTCCGAGTTCCTGACGTGCCTCATCGCTGATCTCCATCTTAGTATAAGTGAGATTTGCTGCAGGACCGCCGAAGCAAGGCACGAGAGACACTTTCGAGAGTTCCCCGATCTTTGCGGTAACACTTGGCGTTCCCTCAAGGTTCATAAGGAACTTCCAGGTGTCGAGAGCGCCTGTTCCCATCTGTCTCCAATAAGGAGTAAGATCGAACTGGACGCCGTTGGCTGTCTTCGAAGAAGTCTCGATGTAATAGTCGAGATCGTTCACAGAAGAATAAAGAATGCCGATGAAATCATCATAATCGAAAGTCTTTCCGATCTTCAATGCATACGAAAGTCCGAGAGCGACCACGCCTGAAACGTGTGGGCAGGCCATCGACGTACCCTGCATCCATCCGTAGTTGGAGTCATAATTCTCAGCCTCTACAGCTGTAGTAGAAAGAATCTGTGCCCTCTCTGAAGTAGTGGACATATTGATGGAAACATCTCCACCAGGAGCCGCGATATTGGCGCCGGGACCGTAGTTGGTGTATGTTGCAGGAAGATAGTCCGGGCCGAAAGCAGTCACAGAGATGAACTCCTTGTGGGCTGCAGGATAACCGGACATAGGTGTACCATCATTTCCGGCAGCGAACACGATGATGTTCTTGTCTACAGGCGAACCGTTCACAGAGTTGCCGAATTCCCTGAAATACCTCAAAGCAGCAAGTTCAGCCGAATATGTATTGTCGAACATATTGTCGGAAGTGATGTATCCGCCCTCCTGTCCGTAAGAACACTGAAGAACAGAAGCACCCATCTGAGCCGCATAGTGATATGCTCTTGCACGAGCACCTGTTGTAGCCGAACTTGAACCGGAGAACACCTGGCAAGACATAATGCGGCAGCCGTCACCGTTTCCGGTACCTCCGGCAACTCCGCTGATTCCGATACCGTTGTTGTTCACTGCTGCCACAGTACCGGCAACGTGGGTTCCGTGGCTCACGTCACCAGGCTCATTCCAGCTGATCTCCTTAGGATACTTCTCTGTGTGGAGGAAGTTCCAGCCGTGGATATCGTCTACATATCCATTGTCGTCGTCGTCGATTCCGTTGCCCGGAATCTCGCCGGCATTCACCCACATATTGGCAGCAAGGTCAGGGTGAGTGTACTTCACACCCTCGTCGCAGACAGCCACGATGATACGAGGATCACCCGCTGTAAGCCCCCAGGCATTCTTCACATTGATATCCGCACCTTCTCTTGAAGTCGTAGCGACACTCATATCCTTGTTATTGATATAATGCCACTGGTCCACAAGCATCGGATCGTTGAAAGGAAGGTCAAACTCGCCGTATCCTCTGCCCTGGAAAGGCTTCCAGGCTATCGGAGCCTCACTTGCGAAATCCCTTTCATATATGGTGTTGAACTGCACACCCTTCACGAGATTCAGTTCAGCCATTCCCTCGGCAACCCGGATCAGCCCCTTCGACTGAGGGAAAGACACCATAAACCAACGGTGAAGGCCATAACTGCGGGACATCTCGTCATCAGTCCTCGGGAAAAGTTTCTCGACAGAATCCACTCCCAGTTCAGCGCAGGCAGCCTCCCACTCAGGGCTTCCCTCGCCCTGAGCGAGCGCCAGAGCCACATCCTCATCAAGGAAGAGCAGAAGCGAACCCTGGTCTGCATTGTCGGAAGTATTTACACTCTTTGTGGCAAGCACAGTCTGCTCAAGCTCGAGCGCTCCGGTTCCCGGAGCCTCCAGCTCAGCGCAGCCTGCTGCAAAAAGCACTGCCGGAATGAGTAATGAAATATATCTTCTCATCATATTGTGATTCTTCATTTAAATTCAGATTACTTGCAGATTGCCTCCAGATCAAGGTGATTCTTCACCTTCACCTCCTTACGCGCCTTCTCGAAAGACGACATAACGAATCCGTCGAATGTTTCCACCCAGTTGTCCGGTCCCTGCTGGATGATCATATCCAGACTCATAAGGGCAGATGTCGTAGTTGCCGAATATGCAGCTTCACTCTGTCCGCCGCTTACGATAGGATCCGGATCGAGGTCTGGTCTCACGAGAAGCATTCCTGTCACCATATCGATCAGACCTGCATATGAAGTCTGGTTCGGATCCTGGTAAGCAATGACTGCAAATCCGTCGATCACCTCGCCATAGCTTGCATACATACCCGAGTCAATGATCGCAAGATATCCGTCACCTACAAATGCTCCCATCAGACCCATACGTCCGCCGTAAGCCGATCCGCTTGCAGCATACATATACGCAGCCGGATAGAAGAGCGCACCGTCAGAGTAGAAACTCTCGAAGGCCTGCTCGAAATTGTAGAGGAGGCTGTCATAGTAGATGAACGAATAAGAGTCATCCTCAAGACCGAAGTTGCGCGCCATCGGGAAGAGGCCCTTGATGTTCACGAACTCATAGCCCTGCAGTGAAGGAACATAGTCGGCAGGGAACGATGTAGACACTGTAACATTGCCGAGATATTCCCTCGAGTACATATTGCCTTCCATTGCATAATAGTGATACTCACCGCAATAGCCGTCCTTGTTCAATGGGATGAGATTCATATCCACGTCATTGAGGTCGTACTCGGCAAGTCTAGGATCCCACTCTCCGCCTGTCTTGGCCTCGGAAACGAAGAACTCCTCACGGTAGCCGTTGTATGCCTTCAGAACAAGCACATACTCTGTACCCGGCACGAGATAACCCTGCTTGAGGAAGAGACCTGTGCTGTTCACCAGATCAAGGCTTGCCCTGTTCATCTGGCTGCCTGTGATCGCCGCCTTGAGCGACTCCATATTCTCCTCCCACTTAGACTTCTCGTAAAGTCCTGCGTGGAGTCTCTGGATGTTCTTTCCTGAAATATAGATCTCGAGTGAGTTCTTCGATGTAAGTCCTTCAGCCGCATACTTGTCCGAGCAGATGAGACCCGCTGTAAGGATCACCTGGTTGCGGTCGTCGCCAGCCTTGAGGTAGCCGAACGAAACAGACTCGCAGGCCCTGTAGTTGCCTGAAATATCAAAGCCGGCTGCAACGACTGTGTAGACACCGGTATTCTCGAACGAGAAGTCGACCGAACCGGTCTTGTTCACCACCTTCACCTCACC
The DNA here is from genome assembly GCA_017546585.1 of Bacteroidales bacterium. Taxonomy (GTDB): domain Bacteria; phylum Bacteroidota; class Bacteroidia; order Bacteroidales; family UBA932; genus Cryptobacteroides. The sequence goes on along the minus strand of JAFYWC010000098.1, from coordinate 43,929 downwards.
GATAGAGCCTACATCTTCGCCGTCAGCCAGAAGCTGACCCTTTTCTGCCACTACCGACTCTGCAAGCGTGCCCTCGAAAGCGGCAAGCTTCACAGATGCGATGTCCATAGCCATATCGACGCTCAAAGGAAGCTGTCCCGCCTCATCAGATACGCCTGCAGAAAGTTCTACGCCATAATCCTTCGCCCTGTAGCCAGGCAGGATGACACGCAGAAGACCCGAAGAATTGGCCTGATACCATCCGAGCATCTCAAGCTTCATCTGAATCGAGCCGTATGGGAATGTGATGACACCATCCTTCAAAGTACCGTATACCGAAGGAATCGAAGGATCGAAATCATCTGAATTCTCAGCCACATAAGACGCGATGCTCATCATTCCATATGAAGGATGCATAATCACACCTGTCTTGAAAGTAGGGATCCACACCTTCTCAGGATTTGTGGCGTCGATATAAGTATAATGCTGCTCAACGCAAAGGCTCGACACATTTGCCTGGAACATAGTTCCCAGATAATCAGCATTGTACACATCGAAAGTCCTGTAGTATCCCGGCATATCGTCACGCTCCTGGAGCACGATGCTGCGCTCGAGATTCGGCACAGAAACCGCGAACCACTCATCGAAGATGGCGTCACGCCAGAGACCTGTGGTCGAACCGTCAGCACCTACGACATTGTTCCACTTAACGCGTGTCACACTGAAGCTCACGTGAGAAGGATTCGAAGAATACTTCGACACGAACTCGTCACCCTCGATCGACACGGTACACTCGTATGTAGTAGCGATCTTTGCAGAAGGGAAACGCACTGTAAGCACAGAAGCAGGCTCACCGTCCTCGAACACGATCTCATCTGCAGTGAAGATCGGATAATTCGCCTTGATGGTCACCGGCACGTGGATCTCGCCTCTTGTCTTTGTCCTGCGGACGATCACCTGCAGAGAAGTAGGATCGTCAGGCTCGATCTGAAGGTCGCCGAGACCTTTCTGCGCAGGGAAATACACCCCGTAGCAGTTCTCATCATCAAACTCACCCGGCGCAAAGATCTCCTCGTTTGCGCAGGATGCAGCCATCATCGACAGCACCGCTGTCAGAATATATAGTAAATACCTTTTCATAATCTCACCTGTTTAAAGAAGCTCTATCTTGTCTGACGGATCAGGGTTGTTGAGACTCTCGTTGATCGCAGTGTTAGACTGGAACTCGGCGCGGGTGATGACGATGTTCCACTGAGGAGAGCGGCGCTTTGTCCTGAGTTTGAACACACCGGCGTGGTTTGCAGCCGATCTGTCGATAGGCTGGTCAAGACGCTTGTAGTCGAACATCAGGATACCCTCACCCCAGAACTCGATTCTCTTCTGAAGGAGAAGTTCCTTCTTGAAGCCCTCGAGATCGACACCGGTGCTGATGCGGCTGTATGAAGAGTCGCGGTACTTATGCATAAAGTCCTTGAGCATCTCCACGCCCTTGGCAGGGTTCAGATGATACTGGGCCTCCATCTCGATGAAGAACATCTCCTCCACACGCATAAGGCAGTAGTCGATTGCGTTGCCGACGTTGAAGTCGTTGCATTCGCCCTGCGCAGGACGGAACTTGATCGCAACGTAAGGCTTTGCTGCCGGACGGCCCTGGCCGTTAAGAAAAGCCGACACGTCCGAAGATGAGCCCGCGAAACGGTACTTTCCGCTTGTCCAAGTGTCCTTGTCAGGACCGAGCCAAGAAAGCTTTCTGAAGTCGCTGTCAGGGATGGCGTCATACAGAGTCTGGCTTGCGCCGAACTGTGCATAGCTTGCATATCCCCAGGCTGCCTCCGAAGACATATGCGATGTATAAGTAAGGAGGTTGTTCAGGTTCTCTGGCGAGAGTGCGAGTCCCCAGATCCAAGCGTTGTTTGAAGATGCGCTGTTGAATCCTGTAGTAGGGTTTGTCCACTGTTCCTGTGTGAGAGGAGTCTTTCCGCTCTCGTCGATGACTTTGCGTGCATACTCCGCAGCCTTGGTGAACATCTCCTTATTGTAGCCGTTTCTCTCGTAGCCGAGTTCGAGATATGTACGCGCATAAAGGCCGTACACCATCATCATTGTAGGCTGCGAGAATGTAGTCACTGAAGGATCCAGATTCTCCTCCGCCCTCTTGAGGTCGTCAAGGATGAACTGATAGATCACATCGCGCTTCACGCGAGGGTTCTTCTTGCAGTCCTCGATGGTGGTATTCTCATCCACGATAGGAACTGTCAGTTCATAGATGTTTGAAGGAACCGGAGCCTCAACGTTATCCTTAGGCTCGTACAGTCTTGCAAGGTCAAGATAGCACCAAGCCCTGTAGGCATATGCCTGGCCGAGGCTGTTCTTGAGCTGAGTCATTGTAGACTCGTCCGCTCCGTCCTCGATCGCAGGGATCATCGATGCGATCACATCGTTGGCAAGACGGATCCAGGTGTAGTACATATCCCAGAAATAGGCGCAGTATGTATACTGATGGCCCTGTGCCTGATTCAGGTCATATGCATAGAATCTGTTGTAATAAGGGTTGTCCGCCATTGTAGCGATATCCTCAAGCATATGCTCCATACGGAGGTGTATGCCAGGAATACCGAAGTCGGTGTGGTCACCGTAAGAGCCGGCGTAGCCGCCTGTGCCCGATGTCGACATACTTGCCGGCATCGCCTTGATCATCGACAGCAGGGCGAAATCCGAAGCCGACACCTGTGCCTGTGTCACTGTTCCTCCGACAGGCACGGTCTCCTGTATACAGGCCGCCGAAAGGACAGCCGCAGCAAGAATTGCAGATACTTTTATGATTGTATTCTTCATATTAACTGTCTCCTTCGATTAGAATGTGATATTGATACCGCCTGTGATGGTTCTTACCGGCGAGTTGCTTGCGTAGTTTGTACCTCCAGAGAAACTGCTTCGAGGGTCAAGACCGTGACGGTATGACCAGTACCAGATGTTGTCGCAAGCCGCATATACTCTGATCTTGTCGACCTTCATCTTCGAAGTCACAGAAGAAGGGATGGTGTATCCCACCTGTGCATTCTGGAAGTTGAGATAGCTTGCAGGCACGAGGAAACGGTCTGAAGAAGCGCTGATGTTCTGGTCCTGATATACGAAACGAGGAATGTCCGAATCCTTGTTCTCAGGAGTCCAGGCCTTGAGTGCATCCTTGTGGATGTTCGATCCAACAGATCCTCCCGGAGGATTCATATAATTGGCATATCCCGAGTCGTATGTAAGACCGCCCAGCGAATATGTGAAGCTTGCAGAAATGTCCACACCGTGGAAGCTGAACGAGGTTCCGAATCCTCCGTAAAGCTTCGGAGTCGGATCGTCGCAGAGATACTCGGAAGCCTCAGAATACTCTGTGGTCATTGTAGTTCCGATGGAGTTTCCGCTGTCGTCATAGATCTCCTTGTACCACATAGGAAGACCGTTTGTCTTGTCTACACCGGCGTACTTCGGCATAAGGAAGGTGTTGAGAGGAAGGCCCTCAGCCACGAACTTGTTGCCTGAAGCATATCCGAAGTATCCGTCGATCTCACGGTTCTTGTGAGTGTCAGGAAGCATAATGATCTTGTTGGTGTAGTGAGTGAAGTTCATATAAGCATCCCAACGGAAGTTCTTTCTGTCCATCACCGCACCGTTCACCGCGAACTCGATACCCGAGTTTCTCATATCACCGATATTGTCGTAGTATCCGCTGAATCCGTAAGAGATAGGAATCGACACGAAGTAGAGCATATCGGATGTAAGTCTGTAGAAGTATTCGACCGAACCTGAGAGACGTCCTCTGAAGAGGTCGAAGTCGAAGCCGGCGTTGAAGTTGGTATTTGTCTCCCAAGTGATGTCAGGGTTACCGATCGAACCTCTCTTCACACCGATCTCGCCGTCACTGTTGGTGATCGAGTACATATCAGTGTAGAGATAGTCGGCGATATTGTCGTTACCCTGTGAACCGATGGAAGCCTTCACCTTGAGCATATCCACCCAACGGAGAGTGAACCAGTCCTCCTGGTTGAGGAGCCAGCCTCCTCCGACAGACCAGAAGTTACCCCAGCGGTGATCCGGATGGAAGCGTGAAGACGCGTCACGACGGAATGAAGCGCTGGCGAAGATCTTGTTTCTGAAATCGTACTGCGCTCTGAGGAAGTATCCCTCGTTGTTGTAGTCCGAGCGGCCTGAAGATGCCGACTGGCCGTCGATCACCGCACCGCCGAGCTCTGTATTCGCAAGCGAGAACATCTTGCTCTTAGAAGCGCCGAGGCTGACGCCTGAAGACTTGTACCACTCGTGGCCGAGGAGAACTGTAACGTGATGATAGTCAGCGAAAGTCCTGTCCCAGTTGAGAAGCTGCTGGAGGTTCAGATAGAACGAACGTCCGTGGCTCTTGCTGATGATACCGCCGTTTGGAGCGAACTGGCCGTAGTACATATTGCTGATGCTGGTGCTGCGTGTCTCATCCACACCCACACCGGCATTGAATGTAAACGTAAAGTCCTTGAGGAACTTGACCTCAACGTAACCTGTACCGTTCACCGCATTACCCTCGCTGTTGTTTGTATCGAGAGTGACTGTCTGGAGCGCATTGGCATTACCCGAAATCGGACGTGAAAGACCGGCGTTGCTGCCGTCTCCGAAGTCGTATCTCTTGTTGCCGTACTGGTCGTACTTGATGGACTTGTCGCCGTTTCTGAGATATACAGGATAGATCGGAGCGATCATAGTCGCGAAACCGAAGATATTGCCCACAGAACCTGCAGATCCCTCGTCAGAGTTACCGTTGTTCCAGTTGAAGTTGGTATAACCCATATTCATACCGATCTTCAGCCACTCCTTCGCCTGGTAGTCAGTTCTGATACGTGCAGTGTAACGCTGCATATCCGAACCGTCCACGATCGCATTGTTGTTCAGATAACCGAACGAAGCGAAGATCTGTGCGTTGCCGGTAGTTCCTGCGATGTTCACGTTGTACTCCTGTCTGAGCGAAGTCTTGTAAGTCTCGTCCATCCAGTTGTCAGGCTGGAGCCAGAACTTCTCACCCATATAGTTCACGAGTCTTCCCGGAGTCGCATAAGGATTGAGCTTTCCGTTGCTTCCGATAAGGCTCTGTCCGTCAGGAACAGTGAATGTGAGATATCCGAGACCTCCCTCAGAGGCAGCACCGGTCAGGTTCTTTGCAGCACGGACGTTAGCCTCCTCTGCATTCATTCCCTTCTCGAGTCTGTAGTAGTTGTAGAGGGCATTGTAGTGAGTCTCGTAATACTGACCTGGATCGGTGATATAATCATAGCTCTTGAGCGCCTTTGTATTGAGACCCCATTTCGCATCGATGGATACCTTTGCCTCGCCGAGCTTCGCCTTCTTGGTGGTGATCATAATGACACCGTTGGCACCACGTGCACCGTAGAGCGCATTGGAAGCCGCATCCTTGAGGACGGTCATCGACTCGATATCCGCAGAGTTCAGGTTGTTCATATCTCCGCTGTAAGGCACACCGTCCACCACATAGAGAGGAGCGGTACCCGCATTGATGGAGCTGACGCCTCGGATCATAATCGAAGGTGAGCTTCCGAGCGAACCTGAAGATGTCGTCATCTGCACACCGGCAACCATTCCCTCGAGAGCACGGGTCACATCTGATGACTGTGTCTTCTGGATGTCAGATGACTTCACTACAGTAGCGGAACCGGTGAAGGACTCCTTTGTGGCTGTACCGAAGGCAACGACGATGGTTTCCTCGAGCATTTCAGTGTCAGGGTGAAGGAGAACATCGTGAAGCGCCTTTGCAGCGACCGCCACTTCTGTATCCTTATAACCGACTGAAGAAAAAATAAGGATTCCATCTGCAGGCACACTGATGGAATACATACCGTCGATATCGGTCATTCCACCAACCATAGTACCCTTGAGCTGGATTGCAGCGAAAGGCACCGGTTCACCTGTAGACGAATCCTTCACAGTACCGCTGACCTGGATATCCTGGGCGAATGCCGCTGCGGATATAGCCAGAGCCAATACTGTCAGAAACAGTTTAAGCCTCGTCATAAATATTATACAGTTTATTAGTCTAGTGTTAATCTAACAAAGTTATGTAATTCCCACTAATATAACTAATAAACCGCATAATATTTTGGCACTTCAGTTAATTTCCGTAACCGGGATTCTGAACGAGTTTTCCTTTAGCCAGATCGATCTCCTCTTCGGGCAGAGGAAGCACTGTCCTGTAGTCATCCGCAGAGATGGTCATCGCATTTCCGTAGACGGTCATTCCGTTTCTCCAGAAATCGAAAGCGATCTGACCCTCCGCGAAGAATTCCTTGCGTCTCTCGTCAAGAATATCGTTCAGAGTCACGGCCTCCACATCCTCGTAACCTGTTATCCTGTTGCGCCTTAGGGTGTTCACGTACGGCGCAGCGGAGCCGCCGGCCTTCAAGGCGGCTTCAGCTGCGATGAGGTACATCTCAGAAAGACGTATGACTTTGATGTTGTTCACATATGCAGGGACGGACGCGCCGGCGTTGCCCGGATACTTCAGCGGGTAATAACCCGCGTTGAAGTCCGGGTCGGAGCCGGGAGCCGCCGTCATATCAGCCGCCATCTGGGAGCGCACATCGGAAGGGTTCTGGGTCAGCCAGGCATAGAAAGCCGGCGAGACACCGTACTCCGAGTAGCCGCGAGGAGAGGTGTAGTAGCCCGGCGCATATCTCTGGGCATTGTAGGTGTCTGTCTGGATATACTCCATCAGCATCTCGTCAGCACCGGTCACCGACCAGACCTTTGTGTAATTGTCTGTCGTATAGAGTGTGTAAGGAGAATTTTCAATCACCTCCTCCGCATCATCCAAAGCCGCCTCCCAGTCTCCGTTATAGAGGTTTGCACGGGCACGCAAAGCCAGCGCCGCCCAATAGTTCAGATGACCTGGATTCCTCTCCTGGTTCAGTCCTGAATCTATCGCCTTCGTAAAGTCGCTGATGATGAACGCATAGGTATCCGAGAGAGTCGCACGCTCACCTATATAATTGATATCAAACACTTTATCCGAGAGCACAATACCCATTTCATTGGTACTGCCGGAAGTCGGAAGTGGAGCGAAATAAGTCGCCAGATGGAAATGGAACAGACCGCGCATAGCGTACAGTTCGGCCACATATGGGGCAGCTGCAGCCTGATCCTCCAGCTGCTGCGCCTGGACCAGAGCGTTGTTGACGCTGGCGAGGGCTGCGTACAGATAGAAGTAGATGTTGTATGTGTCGGCAGGCGTCATAGAGAACTGCGCAAGTCGTGTCGCACTCTGACCGGAAGACGCCGGCTGATAAGAATCCGGACCCACAAGGTCCGCATAGATGGACATCTCCGACGCGACAGTCAGTATAGTACCGTATGTCGCTACATAATAGGCTCCGTTGACCGCATTCGCCAGGTCTTCGACACTCGTTATCGCCGTGTCCGTTGTTACAGATGTCGACGGCTCCTGATCCAGAGCCTCACAGGCTGCAAGGATCAGCGAAACCGGTATGATATATCTCAATGCTTTCATATCTTTAATTATCAAAATGTTATATTAACGCCGAAGATCACGGACCTGGTCACCGGAACATCCACTGTCCTGTAGCCGTTTATAGCCACATCAGGGTCGATGTCAGGAGTTGCAGACCAGATGATGAACGGATTTGTGGTCTTGAAATACACCCTCATAGCCTGAAGGTTCATCTCCACAGGAATGTTGAATCCGAAGACGATTTCGCGCACTCTGATATTGTCTGTAGACTTTATCAGTCTGCTGGAGAATCTGTCCCATCTGTACGGGTTGTTCATAATCGGCTTAGGATATTTCGCATCGGTATTCTGTGGAGTCCAGTAATCTGCGGCGTCTGCTGCCGCATTCATAGAAGCGGCGCGGAAGCCGTCACTGTGAGTGAAGTATCCAGGATAGTCGAAGAGCGATCCTCCGAACTGATACGAAATCAGGAATGAAAGATCCATAAATCCATCCAGGAACGAGAACGTATTTGTGAGACCTCCGATGAAGTCCGGAATAGCCTTACCGACTATAGTGTTGTTCGCCTCGGAATAGTAGTTTGTGACACCCTTCGAGTGGTCCTCAGGATCGACCCAGAACTCTCCAAGGCCGTTTTCAGGGTTCACACCCTTCCAGACCGGAAGATAGAACGAGTACATCGAAGCGCCCTCTCTGTGGATGTACATACTGCCGTCGCCGTATGGTATGTCGGCTCCTCCGTTAGGCAGATTCTTCACGATGGAACGTTGCCAGGTGAAGTTGAAATCAGTCGTCCAAGTGAAATTTCTAAGAGTCACATTCTGAGAACTCAACTCAAACTCGATACCGTCATTCAGAAGGTTTCCGACATTGGAAGTGTAGCTGCTGAAGCCTGTCACAGCAGATGCTGGCATATTGAAAATCAGCGAACTGGTGTACTTGTTATAGTACTCCAAGGCTATGTCTATCCTGTGATACAGGCTCCAGTCGAAGCCCACATTGAAGTTGCGGGACTTCTCCCAGCCAAGGTTATCGTTTTCCGGATTGCTCCAGTAAATTCCCGACGCTGTTCCGTAGCCTCCACTTGCCGAATAGAGACCTTTATATGCATAATATTCAGCCGGAAGATTTCCGTTGGTACCGTATGAAGCCTTTATCTTGAAGTCGGAGAACAGTCTGGACACATTCTTCATAAAAGGCTCGTTGCTGAGGCGCCAGGCAGCGGACACGGACCAGAAGTCCGCCCAGCGGCTGTCTGGTCCGAGACGCGACGAGCCGTCACGTCGATACGACGCCGAAGCATAATACGTGTTACCGTAATCGTAATTGACATTTGCAAGGAAGGACATCATAAACGACCTGTCTGTAGCTCCGCCCACTCCGTTCATCTGTCCCACAGACAAAGCATTAAGCTTGTCGTTCGGATAGTTGTTCGCACCCGCATATGTATATTTCACCTGATGGTCAGCCACCTCGAATCCAGCCATCGCAGAGATCGAATTCATACCGTAACTGCCGCTGTACTTCATCAGAGTCGAATTCACAAGATCATCAGTCTGAAACACATACACGGCGCTCAAGCCGTTCAGCGCCGCGCCGTCGATCGAAGACGGAGCCCACCACAGATACTGTTTATTGTCAATATAATCATAGCCGAAAGTGTTCACAAGGCTAAGGAAATCAGCGAACTTCAGTTCAAGATCCAAGTTCGAAAGACTCCTCATCATTGTCGACTTGTTATACTCCGTATCACTGGCAAACACAAGATGAGGATTGCCGGTCTGGCCGCTCCAGCTCACATACTCGTTCCAGGTGCCGTCATCATTGATAGGCTTTGCTGTCGGGTCACTTTGAGTCAACACTCCGAGCGGAGTAGCATAACCCATTCCCTGAGCCTGATTGGTCTGGTCGCTGTGACCTCTGGAATCCGTAAACGAAACCATCTGCCTTACTCCGATCTTAAGCCAGTCGCTGACCCTATGATCCACATTCACTCTGCCGGAATATCGTTTGAAATAAGAACCTGTCACGATACCGTCTGTGTCTGCATAACCCAGGCCCACATAGATCTGGGTCTTTTCACTACCCGCGGTCATACTGACCTGATGATTATGCTGGAAGGCACATCCGAACACATAATTCTTCCAGTTCGTATTGGTTCTGCCTGTCGGATCCGCAACCATATCTGCAATCTGTTCTCCGGTGTAGCCGTATGAATAAGCAGGATTCAAAGCATAGGCGTTGTTACCCGCATCCTTCAGATACTGAATGAATTGCGAAGCATCCATCAAGGTGAACGCCCTCGGATTTGCCATCGCAGAGATTCCTGTCTCTCCGCTGTATGAGACAGTGGTCTTGCCTAGTTTTCCTCTCTTCGTAGTGATGAGGATCACTCCATTTGCAGCGCGGGATCCGTAAAGAGAAGCCGCAGCAGCATCCTTCAACACGGTCACCGACTCGATGTCCTCCGGATTCAATGTATTGAGGATACCCGTACTCTTGTAGCCCACCTGGAGATCGCTCTGGGTAGAAGAAGACATCACCACACCATCCACTACATAAAGAGGTGCGGTTCCGGCAGAAATCGAACCCACACCTCGTATCTGTACATTTCCGGCTGAACCGGGATCGCCGCTGTCCGAAGCGATACGCACACCGGCCATCTTGCCGACAAGAGCCTTGTCAACTGACTCTCTTGAAGCCTGTGCGATGTCATCACCGCTGACCTGCGAAGCCGAACCGGTAAAATCCGACTTCGACATCGAGCCATAAGCGACTATGATGACATCATCGAGATACGCCGTATCCTCGTAAAGGACGAAGTTCAGCGTATGTTCACCTGCCACCGGCAGTTCCTGGGTCAGATAACCGAGATACGAAGCCACAAGAACTGCATCAGCCGTAACCTTCAGTTCATATCTTCCATCGGAACCCACAGAAACTCCCGTAGTAGTTCCTTTAACTATTACGGTCGCGCCATCCAGAGGATAGCCCTCCGAATCCGTGACCGTACCTGAGACTGTCAGGTTTTGTGCTGCTGCCAGGGACAGAAACCCTAAAACGGCAGTCAGCGTAATTACGATTTTCCTGATCATAACCAACGATTTAATATGTTCTTTATCAGACGTTGGTCACGCCAAACCAAAAAATCTGCCAAATAAAAATCGTCGGCGGGAAATATCTTCCACGGAAACATAACGAAAGCGTGGCAGATACCCACCTCGAAGGTCGGATCTGCCACGCTTTTACGTGTTTTCCGTGCTAGACCTAGAACGCGTATCCCAATGTAAGGGCCAAAGTGTTCTTCAATGCACCTGAGCCGATGAGGTATGCTACATCAAGCTTGATGCCCATAAACTTCGCGCCTACGCCAACCGATGCGAAGGAGCCTACAGGAGACTTGCCGCCGTAACGGTAACCTGCTTTCACAGAAACGAGGTCATTGAATGTATATGCCGCACCGAGAGCCGCAGCAAAACCGCCGCTGAAGTAGTAATCTGCATCAAGAGCCACATCCACAGAGTGAACATCCGCAAATGAAGCCTCATAACCTGCGCCGAGTGCTACTGAGCCAGGAAGGCAGAACTTCGCACCGCTCTTTGAAGTCACTGAAGTACCGATGTTTGCAACACCTGCAGTAACCTTCACGCCGCCGAACTTCGCCATTGCGAACACGTCAGCTGCGAGAGCGCCATATGAATAACCCTCAGCGAGCTTGCTGGTAGCATAGCCTACATTCGCACCGAGAGAAAGGTACGGAAGGAATCTGTAAGAGAAACCTGCGTTGATATGCATATCAGAAGGCTTGAACTGACCCTTCACTGAACCGCTTGCATCAGTGATGTCATAAGCCTGGTTCATTCCGTACTGGAATCCTACAGCCACACCGAACTTCTGATTGAGGTTGTATGCGCCAGCCACATTGAGAATGTTGCTTGACGCTGCTGATGGCTGCCACATAGTGTAGCCTGCGGCATAGTCCATCTTAGACTCCGAGAACGGAATCACAGCTGCATTATAGAAAGATGCATTCGCAACAGAGCCGGTCTGAGTCAGGTTTGCACCTGCCATACCAAGGCTTGCAGCGTCGCTCTCAGCTGCAACAAACGGCAGTGCCTGCGCACCTGCGAGCGCAGGGAAAAGGAGCATAAGAGCTCCTGCGATATATGCTAACTTCTTCATAATCATTAGAGTTTAACTACCGTTTTAGTATAAGACTTTCCAGCAAATGTAGCCTTCACAGAGTAAGTTCCCGGAGCATAACCGGTCATATCCACCTTTGCAGGCTCCTGAGCACTTACCTTCATTGTCTCCTTGAACATCACCTTGCCGGCAGCAGATGAGATCACGATCTCAGTGTCTGCCATATCCAATGTACCTACATAGAGGTAATCAACCACCGGATTAGGATAGAGCGACAACGGATCAGAAGGATCCTTGACAGTCACCTTGAATGTGAACACCACCTTCTCGCCACGTGCATCCTTTGCAGTGACAGTCATTTCTGTAGCGCCATACGCGAGACCTGTTCCGATGAGCTTGTCGCCCTTGACATTGACGTATGCGATCTTTGCATTGGCAGCAACAACGTCATACTTAAGCGACTCGCCGTCAGGATCGCTCACATACTCTGTCATATCGATAACGAACTCTCTGCCCTTGGCAGTAAGGAGCACATCCTCGATATCCTTGATCTTCTCAGGAGCTGAGTTTTCTCTGATAGTATATTTGACCGGATATGTCGCAACAAGTCCATACTGGTCTGTAACGACAATGTTAAGGACATAAGAACCAACTTCTGCATCTGTACCCTTAATAACCAGACGCCAAGTTCCATCTGGAAGCAAAGTAATTGTTTCTGCTCCAGATCCTTCCTTTAGAACGACTTCTATTTCGTGTCCATCAGGATCTGCGATTGTCATTGAGATATTCAATGTCTGAGAAGACATCAAAGAGATCTCACCCTCATAGTCAATTGTCACAACTGGAGCGTGATTCTCTGTTGTCACCGCCGACATCACTTCTGTAGCATCAGAATAGCTGCGTCCATATGAATATGCGAGGACCTTTACATAATACTGTGCCTCAAATTCAAGACCAGGAACAACAAATGTAACCTGCTCACCCTCAACTGCCTCAGAAGTAAGTGCAAAAGACTGGACTCCTACAAGAGAACTAGGTGTCGCATTTTCAACCTTTGCTCTGTCTGTTCCGTAGATAGCAAGGTAACCGTAAGCTGGCTTTCCATCCTCATCAGCTGTTGCAGTAAACATAAGATCGATATTGTTTCCGCGACCGGTAGCCTTAAGGTCAACAACCTTTGCAGGTGCCTTGTCATTTCCATAAACGAATGCACCATAGGTATCTACCAAGCCACCGATTCTGTTGGTCTTTGAAATAGCGTCGTAATTAGCACTATTGAGAAGTTTCTCCTTAAGCATCTCATTGGTAAATCCCTGGCCACCGAAATATGAAACGATCAGTGCTGCCACACCGGAAACGTGCGGACAAGCCATTGATGTTCCGCTCATTAAAGCATATCTGCTATCTGGGATAGTACTCTTGATGTTTGTACCTGGAGCACAAATGTCAACCCAATCACCATAGTTGGAGAAAGTAGACTTTGTCCTGTTATATGCAACTGATCCAACTGCAATGACAGCATCGTACTCTGCAGGAGCACCATTGGCAATATTGTCATTACCTGCTGCAAAGATCACAACTCCACCTTTCATAGGGGATCCTGGCAATTGATTGCCATAATTGTCACATCCTGCATACTTAATAAAGTAATCTACTGCAGCCTTATCTGAACTACTGATAGTGGCACTAAGAGCTCTTGTCAATTCATCTCCCTCAAGTACACCATTGCCATCATAGTCGAAAGTGTATCCCCAGCTATTCTGCGAAATGACGGCACCGTGATCAGCACCCCATTTAATGGCAACTGCACCACCGGCACTATTTGTTGTACCGTCAGGCTGGTCCTCAAAGATCTGGCAAGACATAATCTTGACGCCAGGCTTTCCGTTTGCTTTGTCGCCACCTGCAACACTGGCTACACCCTTTCCGTTGTTGTTCACAGCAGCAATGATACCTGCCACGTGAGTACCGTGAGCTCCAGCCTTTATATAGCTTGTATTTGACACAGCATTGTAATGACCGGAAGTCAGACAGTTATCCGCAAGATCTTCGTGCTTGAGATCTACACCATTGTCTACAACACTAACAATGACATCAGGGTTTCCTGTAGTATACTGCTCCCATACAGGTTTCACATTGATATCAAATCCGATATATGACTGGTTATAGAGTCCCCACAAATCTGCATTCAAATCATTGAAGTCATTGATCTTGATCTGCATCACAGGCTCGAACACATCGATACCTGGCACGTGTTCAAGGCTTACCTGAGCTTTGGTAAGAGCTACGTCCTGTGAATATCTTACCACATACCATCTGTGAAGTCCTTCTCTTCTGGTACGTTCCTCATACTCGCCAGCATATGGGAAAAGACGATGGATTTCAGTAATTCCGAGCTCGGCAAGAGCGTCATTCAAGCCGGCAGACTTTGTAACGACTGAACCTGACTGAGCAGCCTCTTCAACCATCCCTGCGAGTTCCTCACTGAGATAAACACGGGCCTCACCTTGCACATAATTACAGCCGGGATCAACATTGGATCCGACTGTAGCATCAGGTTCAGGCACTAAAACCTCCTCTCTAACACAAGAGAGCAGAACAGCTGCCATCATAAGGGCAGCAAGACAATGCTTCATATAATAAGTTTATAAAATGTTTAAAAGGTGGGCGGTCAAATTGACCGCTCACCTCAATTAATTATAAGTAACCAGCACTATTTAGTAAGATTAAATCCACCAACGTAGCTAGCCCAAATGTAACTATCATCGAAAATACCATATGCATTAGGAACATTTATTGCTCCATCAGCATTGAGGTTGAAAACGATATCAGTATAATCTGATGCGTTTTCAAAACTCTGAGCATTAAGACCCATATACACCCAAGGGCCGTAGCTATACTCAAAGCCAGTCGCCTGTCCTGCAGGGATTACAACCTGACCTGTGCCATCCTCGTTGAGAACAGCGTTAGCATAAAGCTGAATCTCATTGGTATAGCCAACAACTGATGACATCATCGGGTCAATTGTAGTAAGGAGAAGTTTTGTATAATCATCAGGATACTCTGCGATATCAAACTTTACAGTATGAACTGCTCCAGTGTAAACCTCCTCAAGTGTGCTACCGCTCCAAGAACCGAAGTACGGATAAAGTGGGTGGTCAAGGTCATTGATAGTCACCTTTGCAGTGTTTACATTACCTACAGATGTTTCAGGTGAAATGCTAGTGAGCTGAACCTTGAAGTCCTTTGCACCTGTGAGTTCACCCACATAAGAAGTGATTCCAACTACAACATTCAAAGTATCTGTCTCTCCAGTAAATACAAGGATTCCATTTGCAGGTGAAATAAGCTCGATATCTTTGCCTTCCTCAGCCTTTCCTTCTACGAGTTTTACAGACACCTGAGACTCTGAACCTGTTGCATTATAAAGAATCACAGGAATTTCTATTTCACCAACAGCCTCATTTGTAATATATGAGGTAGTATATAAAGTCGCAAATGTCTGGTAATCATACTCCACCTTTCTGCCACAAGAAACAGCAAGGAGAGTAAACACCGCTGCGACTAAGAGTATAAGATTTCTTTTCATTTCTGTAATGTTTTAAAAATTACTGAGCAGAATAACCTGGATTCTGAACAAGACCTGGAGCGATCTTGATCTCGTAACTTGGGATTGGCCATACGAGTGTGTAACTGTCAGCATCAACAGTTCTCTCTGTATAGTCAGAAAGTGGAGTTGTCATCACAAGAGACTGTGTAGCAGGCTGAGCAGGTCTTGCTGGAAGACCATCTCCCCAACGCTTGATACAGTTGATTCTCTGACCGTCACCTACAGTTTCTCTAAGCCACTCACCCTTGATTTCATCCCAGATGTCACCAGTTGCAGATCCTGACTTACGAGCTGACTTAAGCTTGTTAAGAACAGTCTTAGCCTTAGCATCCTGACCGTCTGCTGCATAAGCCTCAGCAGCGATAAGGTACATCTCAGCAATCATAATAGGCTTGCAATAGTGCGCGCCATCCTCAACCTTACCTGACTGGAGACCAGGGTTACCGATATACTTTGTAAATACGTGAACTCCATCGTAATATGAGCCCTGTACTCTTACTGGATAAGTGTCACCCTGTCCAGATACCGGGAACCAAAGCTGCTTACGGAGGTCTGTATTAGAATATGCATCAATGATAACCTGTGAAGGGAAGAAAAGAGGAGAGAAGTACTTGACATCCTCAGTCTTACCTACTGAAGTATAGATTGTACATCCGACCGCACCTTCTGACTTAGTCGCGAACATTCTGACGATAGACTCCTTACCGTCATCTGTCATAAACTCAATGTACATATCATCTGCAGAAGAAGCAAGTACATATTTTTCAGAATCGATCAGTTCCATCGCATAGTCAGCTGCGTCATCATACAAATGCATATCGAGGCAGCAACGTGCCTTCACAGCCTTCACTGCATCAATAGTAGGTGCCAATGATTTAGGTGCACCAGTGAGGTAAAGTGATGTTCCATTAAGGTTTACAGCAGGTGAAATCTCAATGAGGTCCTCGAAAAGTTCCTGTGCATAATCCAGGTCATCAAGAATCTGCTTGTACACATTCTCAAGAGTCTCACGCACCGGAAGCTCCTTCTGGTTATAAACAAGAATCAATGGAACTGAGAGTTCATCCGCTGCAGTATCAGGATCATAGTCTGCAGAGAAAGCTCTGGCAAGAGTCAGATATGACGATGCACGGCAGAACAATGCAGTAGCCTTAAGCCAGTTTGCAGATGCTGCAAATGTAGTCTCAGGATCAAGTTCAAAAAGCATATCTACCTGCTCAATTGCGACGTTATATGTCATAATAGCGCCATAATGAGCAGCCCAAATACCCTCAACATTGCCGTCATTTGCATTGAAACCATCACCAAGGCGATGAACAAAGCCATAGTTGTTACCGAAGTCAACAGATGCATTGAAGCACTCTGTCATAACATCTACTGTCTGGTAATGAGAACCATAGTGAAGTCCTCTATATGTTGCGAGCACACCGTTGTTGAAGTCAATCACATCATCCTTAGAAAGGAGAAGGAAGTCCCCGTCCTCATATGGAATGGATGTGCTCGGGAAAAGGTTAAGATCGCAAGAAGCAAGCATTGCCACTGCTACTCCACCTAAAAGGATATTTTTTAATGTGTTCTTCATATTCAATTCATATTAAAAGTTTATCCCTTCTTTTAGAAAGTCAACTCAAGACCGAAGAGGTACTGCTTAGAGTTACCAAGACGACCGAGGGAAACGTTGCTGTCAACCTCTGGGTCAATACCCGAGTACTTTGTTGCTGTAAGAAGGTTACGTCCAGTAAACGATACCTTGATACCGTTAAGAACGTTCTGACCTGCGAGGAATCTCTTAGGAAGGCTGTATGCAACCTGGAGGTTCTTCAGACGGAGGAAGTTTGCGTTCTCGTACATATGAGTATCGAACTGCATCTGATAACCCTTTGACCAGTCAGGGAATTTAGCATCTCTGTTTTCTGGAGTCCAGAAGTCAGCAACTTCCTTATGGTAGTTCTGCTCAGCAAAGATTGCTGGGTTTGAATAGAAGTAAGCATCGTTGTTGATGAGAGTCTTACCAAGCACATATGAGAAGTCTGCGAGGAGTGAGAAACCTCTCCAACCAGCGTTGATGCTGAATCCACCGTATACAGGCGGATTATATCTCTTGCCGGTATTCTGTGTAAGTCCTGCCTCATCCCACTTCTTGGTAGTCTCATTCATTGTAGTCACGTCAACGTTCTCACCTGGGAGGTACCACATTGGAGCACCGTCCTCTGGATCGATACCTGCGTAGATAGGAGCGTAGAACATTACTGGCTCGCCAACTACATATGCGAGACCTGTACCAGTGATTTCCCATCTGTCGAGACCCTTGAAGAGCGATGTCACCTTCTCATCATTGTAGTTGAAAGTTGTGCTTGCTCTCAAGTAGTAGTCCTTACCCTGGAGGATATCAACGCCGAGAGTGATGTCGACACCTGTATTCGAGAGACTACCTACATTTTCCTTCAATGAGCTTACACCAGTAGTGTAGTTGTAAGGAACGTCCATCAACATATCAGTAGTTGTTCTGTTGTAGAACTCAACGTTGAAGTCGAGTCTGTTGAAGAGACGGCCGTTAAGACCTACAGTGAAGAGAGCCTGCTGCTCCCAAGTAAGGTTTGGACTCTGTGGACGAGCAAGATACTTCACACTTGCATCCATATACTTACCTGAACCTGAAACGAGACCGAGGTGCTGGTAGTCACCGATAGATGCGTTACCCTGTGTACCGTAGCTCACCTTGAAGTTCAAGTCGTTAACTGCAGAAACCGAGTAAAGGAAATCCTCAGCCTTGATCTTCCACATACCGCCGACAGCCCAGAATGTAGCGTTTCTGTTGTTCACACCGAAACGTGAACAAGCGTCGTTACGGATTGAAGCGTCGAAATAGTACTTGTCGAGGAGCGAGTAATCCATTCTTCCGAAGAATGAAAGGAATACGCTCTTGCTCATTGACTCAGACAAATCAAATGTTTCCTGCTTACCGTTCTGGAGATTAAGGAGACGATCGTCTGAAAGCTCATCAGAACTTGCAGCGAACTGCTCAGCATAGTTGGTAACACCCTCCTGACCGGCAAGGACAGAAATATGATGCTCGTTTCCGATGTTGAAAGAGTACTCGATAGTGTTGGTGATAGTTGCAGAATATCCGAGACCTGCCCTTCTTGTTCTTGATCCGCTACCGGCAGCGAAATCTGCTGATGGATAAAGAGTGTAAGCATAACGTGAAGTATATGCGTCAACACCGGCACGTGAAGCGATCTTGAAGTTCTTGAAAGGCTCGATCTCCACGTTGAATGAACCGAGGAGGTTGTAGTAGTCAGTCTGCTGAGGCTGCTGATCGATGAGGTACTTAGTATTGTAGTTACCGTCAGCCCACATTACCTCAGGAACGTTTCCTTCCTCATCTACTGCTGGGATGAGAGGGTTCTTGATGTAAGAAAGACCACCATAAGTATTGTTTGATGTAGAGCTTGAGTTACCCCAGAAACCTGCACCAGCTGTCTGCTCCATTGAGATAGCAACGTTCATTCCGACCTTCAACCAGTCCTTTGGACGACCCTGGACGTTAGAACGTACAGTGTATCTGTCATAGAAGTTACCGAAAGCGGTACCTCTCTGGTGATACTGTGAAGCACCGATCATATAAGCGACCTTCTCTCCACCACCCTCGACAGCGATATCGTTCTGGAACTGAGGGTTATTGAACTGCTGGAAGTAGTTATACCACTTTGTATCAGCTGTCCAACCCTTGCTTGTATACTTCTCATAAATCTGCTGAGGAGTCATCAGACCTGATCTTACGAGGAAGTCTGTAAGCTCTGGACCCGACATCATATTCTCGTACATTGTAAAGTCAGCGAGGGTAGAGATACCCGCCTGGCTACGTACGGTAACAGTAGCTCTGCTGTTGTAAGCACCAGCCTTTGTTGTCACGAATACGACACCGTTTGCTGCACGTGAACCGTAGATTGAAGTTGCAGACGCATCCTTGAGGATAGAGATCGAAGCGATGTCATTAGGGTTCATTGACATAATCGAGCTGCTTGATGCCTGTACACCGTCGATGATGTAGAGAGGAGTCGAGCTTGAACCGAGCGATCCCACACCGTGGAGGGTCATAGACACGTTGTTGTCACCGGCAACACCACCAGTGGTCATAACGGCGAGACCTGCAACCTGTCCCTGGAGAGCGTCGAGAGCAGATGATGAAGGAGCGTTCTTGAGCGCCTCAGACTTCACAGTTGTCACCGAACCTACCATTGTTCCTACCTTCTTTGCAGAACCGTAGCCCACTGCCACAGCACTTTCAAGAACTTCAGAATCAACAGGAAGGTCACAGTTCACCTGAGCCTTGCCTTCAACAGCAACCTCTACTTCCTTGTAACCGATAGACGAGAATACAAGGATTCCGTTCTTAGGAACTGAAATAGAGTAATGTCCGTTAACGTCAGTAGTGACACCGTTCATTGTACCCTTCTCGTAAACAAAAGCGGAAGGAACCGGCTCGCCATTAGAGGCGTCAGTCACATTTCCAGTAACTGTCATCTTCTGGGCAAAGGCCAGAGTAGAGACCATTACTGCTAACGCTGTGAGAAATAGTTTGATTTTTCTCATAGTAGTTACTTTTAGTTGTTAAACATATAAAATTTGAATTTTTTCTTTCTTAGTATGCTACACTACACACTAAACTGGTTATAGTTTCGGGTAGTATACGCTAACCCGAACTACAAAGTTTATAAATATTTGCCGAAAATCCAAATTTCAGCAGCGACAGACAGGGATTTCACACTATATTTTTCCACATATTCAGGTGCAAAATCGGCGAAATCGTCATACTTCACGGGGACGTGCTTACAAAATGAAACAGGAATGCTGATTATTCGGTGTAATGGAAATTTGCTATATTAGCCGAAAATTGCACTGGATATGGCTGTTTTCAGACTCAACGACAGACTCACCGGACCTTTCGCCCTTGGTGCGACAGGCCTCTTCCTGGCTGTTTCGGTACTTTTCTTCCTCCCTATCGAACTACCTCACAAAGTGACTGTTCCTGTGGGACTTCTGACCCTCGCATCGCTCTGGCTCTGCCCTTGGCAGATCACGCTCGCGCTCCTTTTCTCGGCAATGGGCGACTTTATGGGATCGTGCAGTAACTTCCTGGGACAGATGGGGTTCTTCACAGTCAGCCACGTATTCTACATCTGGTTTTTCGCTGAGCGCTACCTGAAGAAAGTCGAGCGTGACAGGAAGCTCAGCCTCAAGGCGAAGGGATACCTTTCGATGGTGGCATTCTGCGTCATCTCCCTGCTTTTGGTCGTATTCACGCGCATCGCGCCTCTGGCTGAAGCCGGCATCATCAGCACCGGTGTCTGCATCTACGCCTGCGTCATCAGCACAATGCTCGTCGCTGCCCTGCTCCAGCGCAGCAGCCTCTATGCACTCGGAGCCGTCCTCTTCGTTTTCTCCGACTTCATCCTCGCGTGGAACAAGTTCGTGGAGCCGGTCCCATACCGCCACTACCTCGTCCTTCTCTCGTATTTCCTCGCACAGTGGCTCCTTTTCATCCGCAGCACACCGTACCGCGTCGCTCCTGAGATGCGGCTTCTGAGATTTTAGGGCTGAAGCGTCTGGAAATTTGTTTGATTTTTATAAAAAGTTGAACAAATTTTTGAAGAAAAATCGGGCTTACAGCAGCGTAGAACATAGATTTTGAAAATTATCCGCGTACTTTTTTGTTACGCGGATATTTGTTTGGACCTTTGCATCAGGTTATGATGAAACTCATAGCACACACATCAAAATCAAATTCATAGCCGCCGGGGCCCTGGAGTGATCTACGGTTCCCGGCATTTTTATGCTAGAAGCGATAGCCGAGGCCGAGGAGGAGGTTGTTGGAGGATTCCGTGTCGCAGATCTTGAGACCGACGTGGAGGAAGAGGTCGTGCGCGACGAAGGTTTTGAGGACGGCGAGATAATAGAAGCCGCCGAGCTCGGGACCCTTGTAGATGACATTGTGGCCGATACCGATGTTGACCGCGAAGACCGGAGCCTGAAGCTCGGCGCGGAGGGAAAGGCCGGCAGCGAGCTGTTGAGCGAGCGGAGGCCTATGGAACTTGATGACGTCAGTGACAGGATTGACACCGGCCACGTTATAGACCAAGTTCACTCCCTCGTTATACTGGACGTCGATGGAAGGACCCACAAGGAAATTGCGGGTGACACGATAAAGCGGATTCAGATGAAAAGCTACCACAGCAAATTTTCCATCCAATTTATACTCCCTATCCTTGTAATTCAGAGTCTCTGCATTGGTGTTTCCACAAAGAATCACATCAATGACAGTTCGATTCCAAACATCTGTATACCAAGGCTTTGCACCAGACATCCCGGCGCTCTGGCGAGCACTGTCATTACCACTCTCAACCGACCCGCCAAGACCCCTCTCAGCATATCTTCCGAGGTCGCCGCAGAAGCCCCAATCAGGAAGATCCGCAAGCTTTGAAGGCACGTCAGATTCGAACATCCTGAGCACACCGACACGTGCACCGATGGTGTTCATTCCCACATTCGGGAGAGTCGTATCACCGTTGGAAAAATGCGTCATATCCAGACCGGCGAAAATGCGCCAACTCATAGCCGGACGCCACGAAAGCATCAGTCCGAGATTGATGTACGCATTCACTTTCGTGCTGACTACAAGATTCTGATGCCAACCCGCAGACACTCCGAAATTCCACTCATAATCAAGCGACAGATTGCGGGCCAACTGTGCGATCTGAGCACCCTGGAACACATACAATGCCGCAGGAGTTCCGAAATCCTTATGATTGAAAAACGTATATTTCGCACCTCCGATACCCTGATATGCTGTCGGCATCATCTCCCTCAGACGCGAACCCTCCGGAAACTGGAACGAGTACTGCAGATGCACAGACGCAGAGGCTGTCAACGGCTTTGAAGCGCCGTCTCCGCCTCTCAAGAAATCGTGATGCTGAGTCGGCACTGCAGGCCTGTAATCGAAACTCACACGATGTACGACGGTCGTGCTATCTACCTGAGCCTTAGCAACATAACAAGACACACAGCAAAGCAGAACGGAAAGGATACAGCGCAACCTCATCATAGTTCAGCCCTCCATTTTCCATTGTATGCCTTGCTCGTGAACTCACCGCGGACAGTCAGATCACGACCGCCTCCAGAATGTGAAAACGTAAGAACATACGGCACCTTATACTCCACATATCCCCACATCATCCTCACCTCGTTCACGCCCGGTGCAAGAGCCAGCGTAGCCTGCTCATCGAGCTCCGGCATAGGGATTTCCATAGCCGAATATCCGAACTCCACCTCCTCGCCAGAGAAGGTAAGCGAGCCATCCACCGGCAGCGCATCCGGCACCGGCACCTCAAAGGACTCACCGTCCAGATACTGCATCAACGTATCATACCACGCCGCATACGGCATATCCGCAGACACCACCGTCGCAGCAGGGAAAAACACTGTCCTGGACGCTCCCCCTTCGAACACATCGAAGATCTGGTTCAGCGGCGAAGAAGTGCTGTTCTTCACGCTTTTGCGCCAGCCCTCCTCATATGCATCAGAAGGTGTAAGCATCTGAACATCACCATATTCTATATGTGAGAAAGCATAGCCACCGCAAGGAGACACATTGACGGTGACAACCTCGGCCTCATAATCGTTCTTAATGAAAATCTCGATCAGACCAGCCTCAGGATTCACAGAATCGTCAATAGTGACCCACAGCTTAGAAGGCTGTGGGCGTGAGATATGCAGACGTATGAAATTGTCCTCGTGCCACAGCACACCGTCCGCATCCTCCACAAACCCCAGATCGATATTGTCGTACGCTACCCTATCCAGTTCCCAGTCGCCGTGCGTGACATCGATCTCCACTGTACCGCCATAGAACGGTACGTCATACTCCGCCCTCGCAACATCCAGAGGCTCAATGAAAACCCCAGGGTTGCAGGACACCAGCAGCAGGCCCGCGATCACATATGTCACAATACGTCCAAACATTCCGCAAAGATAGCAATTATCCACCAACAAAAGACCCCTGCGACAGAGTCACAGAGGTCTAAACAATTATCGTCATTTCCACGGGCTAGCCGGGAAAAGTCTTACCATCTCTTAACTGAGATTGACCACGAAGGCCAGTTCTTCTTAGTTACGAAAGAGTCCATTCCGTTGAGACGGTCAATGTATGCTCCATAAAGGCCCTCATAGATATCCTCGAAGTTAGTAAGGAGCTCATCGCCGCAGAATCCGCCGCTGAATGCTGCCTGACGGTCACAGTTGCTGCTGTAATATGCTGGCCACATCGCATTGTTGTACTCCCACGAGAGAGCGATCTGCTTACCAGTCTCCACTACGAGGTCATACGCGATTGCTGAAAGCTCACCGCTGATTGCAGACCAACGCTCAGCAAGTACATTCTTGAAAGTCGCATCCTTCACGAGCATTGGATACCACATATACGGCACATCGTCTGTCTTAGGAGCTGATGGCATACCGCTACCGAAAAGTGGCTGGTATCTGTAATGCTTGTTCTTGTGGCTCGCAGTTGCCATAAGTGACTGAGTGTAGCTTCTATCCCAAGATGAGTCAAGCTTCTTCACGCCGTCATTGATAGGGAATGCCTGCCAGTCGAAATCCCATACAGGACCTGCACAAAGCTTACCTGTACCGTTCATATACACATAGAAGCTTCGTGGGTGTCCGATCTCAGAGTTCATCGCAAGCTCATTGATGAGGAGATAGTCTGCGAACGAATAGATATCGAAATCATTGTAAGCTGTAGAGTACTTTCCGTTATAGAGGTTATCCTCGATACCCTGCACCTTATTCTTCACATAGTTAACGATAACATTGCCGGCGTCAGTATCATCCTTGAACTGGAAAGGAATATAGTGACGTGTCACAAACTTGCTAGCCTCATCATAGTAGTCATCGCACTCCATAAGGTAACCATATGCATTGAGGTCAGAAGTAGAACCTCCATCATACTCATCCTTGATGTCAAGGCGATTCTCATCAATCTTGATCTGCTCACAGAGATAGTAGTTACCTACGTGAACACCATTGTACACGAGTTCCACGAACTCACCGTGCACATTCCAAGGAATACCAGGGTTAGCGTTATTCTTGAACTTCTCAGTAAACTTCTGAGCGATTCCGAAAGCTACGTGATTACGCATAAGAGACTTATCCTTCCAGTTTGCAAGAAGCACCCATCTCTTGTGTTTAGCCATTCCCAAAACAGACGCCTTCTTGTCAAGCTTAACAGCGAAAGGCTTCTTAGGGAAGTTCTTTGAGGTATTTCCGCGGAGGCGAGTCATCGCTGTCGCAGCAGCGAGGTTAACAGTACCATCTGCATTGTACACTGTAATCACACCAGGAGTAACATTATCAAAGTCTGTATCCTTAGACCAAACATACTCACCAACCTGTGGCCAAGAAGTGTCACCGTTTGGCTGATCAATTACAACTACAGGAAGACCTGTGTTGGTGATGTTGCAGACATAGTCTGAATACTTCTCGCCTGCTGCAACACGGATCACTGTACCAGCATAGAACTCGATAGCTGAAACACCGTCCCATTCAGAGAAGTTCGAACCGCCGTCATAGCTATACTGGATAGAAGCGCCTTTAGTGTACTCGAATGAAGGAACAAGAGCACGGTTATGAAGGTAAGGGATACATCCGCTGATCTCTCCATCGGCAATAGTCATCACCTGAGCCTCTACTGCTCTATTCTTAGTCCATATGCCATTGCTGCCCTTTGCATCATAATAAAGCTCCTTCGCGAGAATCTTTCCTGGGTTAGCAGCTGCAGTAAAGCTAAGAGCAGTAAGTTCTGGAGTACCAACAACCACTGGTTCGTCATCAACCTCTGCATCTACAACTGGAACAGTGACCTGGTAGTAACCACCAGCTGCCACATCTCCCTCAACAGGGAGAGTAACAGTTGCAGAAGCCTCAGCTGTACAAACGGTAACCTCAAGAATGTCACCAGCCTTTACAGTAGGGAACACAACCGCGCGACCTGCAGTGATGAACTCATTATATGAAGATTTAACACTGTAAGAGCCGTCAGCAGCGTTGAAAGTAAACGAACCTACAACAGGAACCTCTGCTCCATTGCGTGTAACCTTACAGATGTAGCTTACTACATTCTGTCCATTGAGTGCACTGCCAGAAAGATCTGCAGCGAAATCAACAACAGAGAACATACTACGGAACTGGAATGTCGCATCACCGTTGCTGTCAGTACCTGTCTGAGTACCGTAACGGTAATCAGCAGCACCAGCGGTCTGATCCTGAGCAAGCACTCCCTCAAGACCAGTAGCTTTCTTTGAAGCATTGTCACTGCTATAAGGATAGTACGCATATGCAGGCGCACCCTTCACCTCAGTCGAGGCAGTGAACGCCACTGAAGTACCCGCTGCAGAAGTTGTGTACTTCACATTGTTCTCAGACTTATCAGTATAGACACCGATCACATCTGTCTTGGCCCACTTTGCAGCAGAACCGTTATCCACCAGCGAAGCAGTGATCTTCTGTGATACTGTCTCCTCAACTTCTGGCTCTGAATTGGTGCAGGCTATGCCGAAGCTGAATACGGCAAGAGCTGCGAGAATAGTTTTTTTGTTCATAATTAAATAGAATTAGTGTGTGTAGTTATGTTATTTATGTTTTATTTGCTTGCAGTCTTTATGCTCCACGATGGCCAGGTCTTGTTGCCCACGAACGTATTCATTCCCGACAGCCTTTCCATATACACAGCATAGAGATTTTTATAGATATCCTCGAAGTCGGTCATCAGCTCGTCACCGCAGAATCCGCCGCTGAATGCCGCCTGACGGTCACAGTTCGAGCTGTAGTATGCAGGCCAGATGCTGTTGTTGTATTCCCATGAGAGAGCGATCTCTTCAGCTGTATCCTTGATAAGTTCTTTCGCATAATCCGAAAGTTCTCCGCTGATTGCAGACCAGCGTTCTGCAAGGACATTCTTGAACGTAGCATCCTTCACCAGCATCGGATACCACAGGTACGGCACATCGTTCTTCTTTACAGAAGAAGGATATGTGGCACTGCTGAGCCATCCTGCCTTGAACCTGTAATGAAGGTTCTCATGGCTGTCTGTATCCATCAACGACTGAGTGTACAACCTGTCCCACGACGAATCGAAGTTCTGCTTGATCAGGGTGTTGTTCGGGAACGAAGTCCAGTCGAAGTCCCACACAGGGCCCGCGCAGAGCTTACCGCCTCCGTCGATGTACATGTATGCGCTCTTCGGATGGCCCATTTCCGAGTTCATCGCGAACTCATAGATCAGAAGCATGTCCGCGAACGAATAGATGTCAATATCATCGTATGCAGCAGAGTAGTTTCCGTTGTAGAGATTGTCCTCTATGTTGGTGACCTTTGTCTTCACGTAGTTCAGGATCACCTTTCCGGCGTCACCTGCATCCTTCAGCATCACAGGGATGAAGTGCTTCGACAGGAACTGACCGTTCTCCGACTCATCATAGTTATCGTCACACTCGATAAGATAGCCAAAGTTGTCCAAGTCTGCTGTTGTTATGGCAGGATAGTCCTTGGAATCGTAAGGATCCTTGATGTCAAGTCTGTTTCCATCAACCTTGATCTGCTCGCAGAGGTAATAGTTACCTACGTGAACACCATTATAGACCAGTTCAACAAACTCACCGTGAACATTCCAAGGAATTCCAGGATTAGCATTGTTCTTGAACTTCTCAGTAAACTTCTGAGCGATTCCGAACGCCACGTGGTTACGCATAAGAGACTTGTCCTTCCAGTTTGCAAGGAGAACCCATCTCTTGTGCGGCTTCATGCCCAGGACACCCGACTTGCTGTCAAGCTTCACAGCGAAAGGCTTCTTAGGGAAGTCCAACGATGTGTTTCCACGAAGTCTGGCTGCAGCCGCAACTGACGCTCCTGTAGGAGCATCGGCCTTGTCAGTCAGGGCTGACGTTCCGTCAGCATTGTAGACGGCAAAGGTTCCCGGAGTAACATTGTCAAAGTCAGTGTCCTTTGACCATACGGAAGTACCCACCTGCGCCCAGTTCACGTCACCGCCAGGCTGGTTGATGACCACCACTGGAAGGCCCGAATTGGTGATTTCGCAGACATAGTCGTTGAAGATACCGTCCTTCGCCACACGGAGAACAGTTCCGGTGCTGAAGTCGATGGCAGATGTACCGTCCCACTTCGTGAAGTCCCCTCCCGCAACACTGTAGGAAAGCACCGCACCCTCGGTATATGTAACAGAAGGCACAAGATTGCGGTCGTTCAAGTATAGTATCGTGCCGCTGATCTTTCCGTCAGTGACGGTCATTACTGGATCCTTAGCATCCTTGTACTTTGTCCACGTGCCGCCGCTGCCGTTCGGGTCATAGTAAAGCTCCTTTGAAAGAATCTTACCGGAATTGGCCGCCGCAGTGAATGACAGCGAACTGATCACAGGAAGCTCACGCACGGTGAACTCACCAAGATTAAGTATGAAGTTCCTTGCAAGATCATACGGCTTTGTATAGCCCTTCACCATATGCATCTCGCCGTCGGCACTGTATTTGACATATACTGTGAAACCTTTCGGGAACGAACCAGGAGCAACAGCCATATAGTAAGTCTTTCCAGTAGCGAGCTTGCCGCTTCCTGCAGCTGTGAGCTCAACGACAGTACCTGCTGCACCATCCGCCTTCGGAGCGACGGATACAATGCCGCCATCCTCGTCGAATGCCACAACGGTCTCTCCGCACACAGCCTCTTTGCCAAGGCCGCTGAGCACCACGCTCTTGACACCCTCGGTCTTAACGCTGAACTTGATGAGAGCCGCAGCATTCCTGAAGGTCATATTAGTGCTACCGCTCTCGGTATAAGCAGCAAGCACTCCAGCAGCAGGGTCGAATGTACCCTCGGTCGCTGTCTGCACAGACGGGATGTTCAGAGTTACGGTCCTCTCCGCGAGGTCAGCCTCGTATTCACCCGAAGGGTAAACGGCAATCACACCATTGTCAGCGCTGAAATCATTGCCGACATAAGTGAAATCTGCCCTCGGAGCCGCCTCCTCAAGTTCGGTCACAAACTCAAAACCCTTTGTACCGTTATGAATTGTTATCTTGTCACCGTCAGTCCACATAGTCTGAGGCTTGCCGCTTTCGCTCGTTCCGAGCTCAGCCTTAGTTTCCTCCTCACCAATGGACGCAGTGAACACCACTGTCGCACCCTCCTTCTGATAGTCGTCGTACTCATCAAAGGCACACGACACGGCAGCAATAGCGGCAACAGCCGCCGTTGCATACAAGTATATCCTTCTCATCTTCCGTACAGGTTATAATGTTAATCTTCAGGCAATACGCCCTCTTCCCACTCCTCGGTGATGCCGCTTGCGCAAAGCACGCCTTCAAGATCAAGTTCCACAACACTCACTGACGGAGTTTCATAAATTCCCTCTCCGAGGGTTTCAAAAACATTTCTTTCCATCTTAGTATAGTTTACACACAATTATTTCTTGGAAATTGTCCATTCAGGCCAGTTTTTATCGAGTCCTACAAATGTATCCATATTCTCAAGTCTGGTCATATATATATTGTAAAGATTTTCATATACCTTCTGCCAGCTTGACATCAACTCGTCGCCACGGAACGCAATCGATGATCCGTTCACCTCGGAGCGTTTGTTGGTAGAATGATAAGCCGGCCATATACTGTTGTTATATTCCCAAGAAACGGCAATCCTCTTTGCTGTCGCGGTTATTTCTGACGCATAAGTCTTGAGGTCTCCGCTTACCGCATTCCATCGCTCTGCCAATACATCCTTGAATGTCTGGTCTTTTACAAGCATTGGGTACCACAAATATGGGACGTCAGAAATAAGTTTAGATGGATAACTGTTGCTATAGTAATGCTTATTCTTATGGCTTTTCGTTGCCATCAACGACTGCGCGTAGTCCCTGTCCCACGAGCGATCGAAGTTCTTGTAGATCAGGTCGTTGTTCGGGAACGAAGACCAGTCGAAGTCCCATACAGGGCCCGCGCAGAGCTTTCCGCCTCCGTCGATGTACATGTATGCACTCTTCGGATGGGCCATCTCGGAGTTCATTGCAAGTTCATATACCAAAAGCATATCTGCAAAAGAATAGATATCGATATACTTATATGCTACAGTATATCCCGCGCTTGTATTTTTAAGAAGATTGTCCTCTATGTTGGTGACCTTTGTCTTCACATGATTAAGGATCACGTTACCGGCATCTCCGGCATCCTTCAGCATCATCGGAATATAATGCTTCGATATGAACTGACCGTTTTCCCCCTCGTCATATGCATCGTCACACTCGATGAGAATTCCGATTTTGGCCAGGGCCTCCTCCGTGAGAGCAGAGGTCTCGTCATATGGGGGATTGATGTTGAGTCTGCCTTCGTCGATCTTGATCTGCTCGCAAAGATAGTAATTGCCGATATGGACACCATTATAGATGACTTCAACGAACTCGCCATGGGGATTCCATAGCATGCCAGGATTCTGATTGTTCTTGAACTTGCTTACGAACGTGTTGGCTATACCAAATGCTACATGGTTGCACATCAGAGACTTGTCCTTCCAGTTGGCAAGAAGGACCCAGCGCTTGTGGGCAGGCATCTCAAATATGCTTTTCGAACCGTCAGCCTTGCTGATATTAATGCTGAAGCTGTGCTTCTTGTCGAACTTCACGGCAAACGGCTTCTTAGGGTAATTGAGCGTCGTATTTCCACGGAGACGCGCCGCAGCCTTTACGGGACCATCAACGAATACGCCGTCACTATTCTTTAGAGCAGAAGTTCCGTCTGCATTGTATATAGCAAAACCGTCTTCTCTCATTACGTCGTCGAAGTTTGTGTCTTTAGAGTGAACTTTGAAGCCTACCTGCTCCCAATTAGTGTTTCCCTCATTCTGGTTGATTACCACCACAGGAAGTCCAGAATTAGTGAACTCACACACATAGTCTGTCGAAAGGCCACCCTTTGTGACGCGAAGTACCGTACCCTTGATGAAATCAATCGTCGAGGTACCGTTCCAGTTCACGAAGTCACCACCGTTCACGCTGTATGAAACAGTTGCACCTTCGGTATACTCAAGATCCGGTACGAGGTTTCGATTGTTAAGATAGAGAATGCATCCTGTTATCTTGCCGTCTGCAGGAGTGAATGATGGCGCAGTAGCCTTACGTGTCTTGGTATAAAGACCGTCAGCGCCACTCTCATCATAATGAAGCTCCATTGAAAGGATCTTGCCGGTGTTCTTCTCAGGGGTGAATGTAAGCTTCGTAATAACCGGAGCCTCTGCTGGCTCAATACGGTCAATTTCCTTATAACCAGAATCTGTCACATTCTTCCACGCTGCAAGCTTGAGAGGGAATGTATATGCGGTATTAGCGACGAAAGCACTGATTTTCAATGCCGCGCTGAACTCTGCCTGATATTCTTCCGTAACGACAGTCACCTTGATGGTCTTACCGGAAAGACCGTTTACAGGAGGACAGGCAAGGTATCCGAAAACTGTCTCGCCTTTCTTCAGCACAGGCTTGTCGCTCCAATTCAATGTAAGCACATCACCTTGCTCTGTAGCACTCCAAGTAATATTCCCTCCACTTACAGGGACTGAAAACGTACCTCCGCTTATCTGAGAAGGAAATGTCACTGTAACACTTTCCAGTTTCTTGCCTTCAAGCGCAGTTCCCTCCGCATCAACGGTGAAACGAAGAAGCGGGAACAGATGCTCAAACGCAAATTGGTTATTTGCACCGCTCTTAGGCTTTCCTAATTTGTAATCGTATGGCAGAACTCCGGTAGTAGATGAATACTCCTGAGTCAGCGGAAGAGTGCCGCTGATGGTACTCCTGCCGTCATTTGAGCCGCTGTAAGGATAATAGGCGTAAGCTGCAGTTCCTGTAAAGGTGCCTGTGAAGTCGGCATCTCCGGCAGGAGAGGTTATGGATGTCTTGAACTGTGCGTTCTCCTTACCTGAAGCGGTATATACGCCAATGGCATCTCCGGATGTCCACATGATGCCTTCCATACCGCTGTCACCCTCGGCGACACAGGTACGGGTCTCCAATGACCCGTCATTCAGCACTGCCCTGATGGTCTGAGTGTACAGAGCCGGATCATCCATCTCCTCCGTACATCCGATCACAGCAGTCCCTGCCGCAATCGCCATAAAAAAGATTAAGAATCTAAACTGTTTCATATTTATAATCCAAAGTGTGTGCATCCGGATCCTCACGCCATGTAAGGATCCTTCAACACACACAATAATTAATTTTGTTCTTTAAGTCCTCAAGTCAAAAGACTTACGTTTCACTTTTATCTTAAATCACCCTACTCGAAACTTATCGCCTCACCTCCGTTGAGGTAACTGTTGTCGAAGTCAGACACCGTTACTGTACCCAAAGTAGTTGGGTCTGCAGGAGCCTGAGTCAAAGGGAACTTGAAGTTATTCATCAGGATCATGTAAGGGAGTGCCGCCGAAGCTAACTCTGCATTCGACGCCCAGGTCTCACCTTGAGAATACTCTGACTTTCCAAAATCATCTGCAGATGCACCAATGTAGTTCATAATAATAAGACCAAGCGGTCCCTGCTGATGATATTGCTCGGCTTTAAGGAGCTTATCATAAAGGTAGTAGTTCAGGTCTCCCGCAAGTCCTGCAATGTCACCACCCATACCTGCATTATTACATGAAAAATCATAACTTCCTATGGAATATTGGCCTGCATATGGCAAATATGAGTATTGGTGCTTTTCAGTAATATAATAACCAGCTAATGAATTGATAAACAACGGAGTCGAAGTGGTCTGACCAATAGTTGACATTGATTTATCCAAGGTATAATCAATCATTTTAGTCTTTTCTGAATAAGACTCTGGCCATCGCACCCATAAGTAACGATATGTACGATTAAGGAGACCTGTGTAATCACTTACATTAGAATAAAATCCTTTCTGGAGCTTATCATTTTTAGGAGAAACTCGTGCAAACTCTTGAATAAAATACGTTCCGTTATTGAACTTGAACAATTCATCATTATGAGAATTATCAGAAGGATATGTGTCTTTAAACGCAACAGTGTTCGAAGATGTGGTTGTCAAATTCTCATCATCAGAAGAAACGGCATATAAAGCATTCTCGACATATGTTTCAGCAGATCCTCTACCAAATACCATCTGGCGATTGTATCCAGGGAACCTTCTATCCCAGCAGTCAACTGAAGTTCCCCAGTTGTTTACATACATTAGCTTCGAATCTGTTGGTAATGTAAGTGTTTGATCGGCATAGGCGAGGAACTCATCATCTCCTGGGCGCACGATTACAGCAATCTTACCCTTCAAGTCACCTACAATGGAATTTGAGGATAGTTTTACTATCATCTCATTCCAGACATTTTTAGTTATTGATTTACCATCTTCTGTAGTGAATGTAATATTTCCTTTATCCCTGAAATACGCCTCAAGGTCATTCACATATTCTTGAGGAGAATACGCACCACATCCTGTATATGATTGATAGGTTGCAATTATAACCAGAAACTCCTGTGCATAAGCAGGGTTCAAGAGCTGCGATGCAAGATATGTAAACGCCGTATCAAACGTCGGTCCTCCTGTCATTTCCTGTCCGTTGGTAACAAAGTACTCTTCGGCTACGGTATTCTCACGCTTATAGTTTCGATTCGATGAATTATTTGCTGGAGTATATCCCTGAGCAGTCTTAAACTCAAATCCTCGAACTCCTATATTCCAAAGTGCCTTATAGTCCAATACCTGCTCTTTATTATATTGTTGAGAGTCTCCCGTGTAATATGACGAAAAGGCATTTCCAGCGACAGGGACAGAAAGCTGGGTAAGATAAATCTGATTATCCAGTGCAGAACCCCAGTTTGATCCCTCGACATCTGTAGTGAGTTCTGGCATCAGCATATCATTATATCGATATTTCTTTCGGGCTTGAATGGCATTTTTAATGGTCGCAGTACGCACAACAGATTGCGTCTGAGAACCTATAGAGAACCATATCTGCAAACTTAAGTCTCCTGCAGGAATGTCCTGAGGAAGCAGAAAGAATGTGACATCAAGACTTTGACCTGCTATTAAAGTGTAGCCCTCACCGAAAAACAATGTTGCCTGATTATATCCTGTAGAAGTATTCGCAACAGCATAAGTCTTATTAGAAAAGTCATAGGTGAATTTACCAACGATATCTCTTCCTGACCCTGACTTCAAGGTAAGGGATTTGATTGTGATCGAACTATTCGTACTATTCTGCTCAATAGTATTTGCTGTAATATCAAACTGAAGCGCAGTTACAGCTGCCTCGAACTGAAGAGATATGCCTTCTGTATTCTCCTTGCCATTTGCATCAACCTTGTCATACTCAGAATATGCATGCATGATCGCATAGTTCATGTTTGGCTGAATAACCTGGCTTCCTGTTCCTGGAGTAGAGCGATTTTCACTATACTGCGTCACCGGTATCCAAGCTGTCATCTTCTTTTCAGATTCAGTAATGGTAAGAGCAGTATTTTTACGCTCCTCCGCTGTGGTTAACGAAGCTGGAGATGGATACATGGCATAGAACTCATAGTGATTTGACGAAGACCACTGAAGTGCGGCGTCACCAGTCTTGTTAAGCGAAGTTGCAGAGTGAGAACCTGTGTAATTATCACCCTTTTCTTCAAAGCCTACTGCATACTCAGCGTTCTGCTCACCAGCTGCCTCAAGAGACGCGATCTGGATACGGTCACCCTGAGCCCAGTTGATGTCAATCTTATCCAAGTTACCATCCTTGTCTGTATCGGAAGTGCCACCATATACAGTCTTTGTGTCAATATTATCCATCTGCGCTATTGCAGTGAACTGAATATCATTACCCGGAGTGGTGTCATACCTTCCGTTGTTCGGTTCGAGGTTCTCCTCGACACATGCAACACTTGCGAGCCCCATACAAATCAGGGCAATTGATTTATAAATGTTCTTCATAATAACTTTTCCCTGATTATATGTTAGTCCCAACTGATATTTGAGTTTGCATTCGCGCTACCATTCTCATTCCATGCATTTCCGCTGAGTTCCTCAAAGCCCTGCGATGTAGTCTCCACCCCACTACTATGCTTAGTATCTTCCATTATCGACGCCGACATGAAACCTCCCTCCAGCTCCACGCTGAAGCGCTCGGTGACCGGTGCTTCATAAACAGTTCTTTTCATCTGTTTCTTCATTTTTATATCTCCTTTATTATTTCTTTCAACACACTGTGATCTGTTTACGGACTTCATTCTCTCGCCTCAAAAAGTTGTCTTTTAAAACGCCCGATTAAACAAACCATATCAATTTGCAAAGGTAGAGTGAAAAAACCAAAACACCAAAGAAAAATTTATCATTTTTTTAACAAAACCTCTCCGACACATCCATAAGGGCGACTCACTCAGCATCAGTATATTATCGGAATCTCCATAACAGCGCAAATGAGATTAAGCCCTACAGAAAAGTAACAGCAGAAACTGATTTAATTCTTTCCTTTGTAAGGAAATATACAACTTCACCCATTATGCCAAACTCTGCCACCTTCAGTGAGGGCACAAGATTGAAGCATTGGGCATCTCTGCCTGAGAAGCTGACAGGAGTTCCAGCGAAAAAGATCGGTGGTGACCAGAGCTACTCCGGAAACGGCAACAGAACTTTCTGCAAGGAGAATGGTATTGAGACCTCCTTCATTCAGAAAGGTAGGACAGGCAAGAACGAGGTGAAGAATGCTACCAAGAAGGAACTTGCCAAAGTGAGAGCTACAGCCATTGAAGACTCGTTCGGCACTAAGAAGGAGCATTACGGACGGCGAAAGATAGCCACGAGGATAAAGTCAACAGAGATCATGCTGATCTTCTTCTACATCCACACTGCAAATGTGGTCAGCCTCACACGAAGAGAAACACCAAGTTTGGCTCTTGCTGCTTAATGTTCCACGCGTGGAACGTGACTTTACGGTAGTGGTGGCTCCACACGTGACTGTAAAATGAAAAATCGGCCATGAAACCAGAGCCGATAATATAAAAAGTGATGAGTTTGATCGGGAAAATATGGGAAAGTCTGCCGGTTAACTCAGATTGAATGAATCAAATGACTATCCCTATTTAGAGGAATCCTCCACTCAATAGTTCATCGTCCTGCCAATTGACATTGGTAGGACGATGACATTCTCAGCACATAATATCACATACAGCTTTTAAAATGCGTACTCACAGATATTACCTATTCAGACCACTATCAGAAATGATAGTTTAGATGAAATCAGCCAAAACTATGGCATAAGCTTCAACGCTCTCATACGATTCATCAACTGTAGAGAGTATTCAAAGTTGAATCTTTCTTTATATATTTCAATCATAATCGACTGTTTATATATAAATATCAGTTGATGAATAAAAAATCATGAAACTAAAAATATTTTTCCCTGAATTCGCTAACTTTCATCGGTGCATAGACAGGACTTCCATTCAGATAGGTCATTAGCTTTCGTCTGTTCTGCTGAAAATCTGTATCTCGAAGCAGTATTGGAAGGCTATTGATTTCGTGTACATATGAATCACATCGAATAAGCTGGCGGGAGTTATCATATTTCTCAATGATCTCCTTTGCCAATTTAGCCGTGATGGAAACAACTTTAAGTTTTGCCTCAACAAGAAGTAGCCAATCATTTTCCAGGGCGACCAGAAAGTCTACAGATGAGTTCTGCCGATTCTGATGAACCAGCTTTTCATATTTATCCAGATCTAGACATACTTCATCGTTGAAAAGACGTTGTCCGCGATAGTGCTCAGCCACAAGCTTTTCATGCAGATTGACCACACACTTATTCTTTGGGAACGATATACGTGTTTACACTAAAAATATCATAAA
Source organism: Bacteroidales bacterium (assembly GCA_017546585.1). Taxonomy (GTDB): domain Bacteria; phylum Bacteroidota; class Bacteroidia; order Bacteroidales; family UBA932; genus Cryptobacteroides. The sequence goes on along the minus strand of JAFYWC010000098.1, from coordinate 7,721 downwards.
TAACTGAAGTCCAGTCGAAAAAGACTGGACTTTTTGGTAACAATAGGTTAGTTTATTGGTATATAATTATAGATAACCTACTGATTACTATGAAACTTACGCTTAACCACTTCAATTCACTCATTTCACTCGTCAATCATTTCAATTCTGACAAGCGTTGCCGTGATTTCATCACTGAGCAGCGTTGGGGTGGTAACGTGGTTTGTCCGTTCTGTGGATGCACCCATACTTACGCATGCTCCAATGGTGACAATCAGTTCAAATGTGCTGATTGCAAGAAGCGTTTCTCTTGTCTTGTGGGTACAATCTTCCACAATACAAAACTCCCACTTCAAAAGTGGTTTATGGCGATGTACCTTATCTCTTCTCACAAGAAGGGCATACCTTCACACCAGTTATCACGTGACCTTGATGTAACGCAGAAAACAGCGTGGTTCATCTTGCAGAAGGTTCGTACCCTTTTCGCTCAGTACGATACACCTGCTCTTGAAGGTGAGATTGAGTTAGACGAAATGTACCTTGGTGGTAGAGAAACCAACAAGCATCAGTCTAAGAAGACTGAGGGTACACAGGGTCGTTCAACCAAAACTAAGACTCCAATCTTCGGAATGGTTCAGCGTGATGGTCTCGTTCATGCTATCAAGGTAACCGATACCAAAGCATCCACCTTGCTTCCAATCATCAAGCAGTTCTGTGCTGAAAACTCTCATTTCTTCACAGACGAGTTGTCTTCATACATTTGCCTTGACGGAGCGGGAATGAAGCATAGTGTCATTGAGCACGGCAAGAAGGAGTTCTCCAAGGATGGTATCACAACCAATAGCATTGAGGGTTTTTGGGGTCATTTCAAGCGTATGGTTTTTGGTACATATCATTTCGTTAGCAAGGACTACCTTCAGAGGTACATTGACGAGGCTGTGTACCGTTATAATACAAGAAAAGCGAGTGAATCCACTCGCTTCGCTGATATGTTCTGTAAGTCCATAGGTATTGTATCTTATACCGATGTAAAGGTTGTTAAATTAGTTGCTTAAATTATGTAATAGATTGACTATATTTTAGTTTAATGGTATATTTATGTATAAAGACTAAAAATTATGAACTGTTTTTCTATAAAATGCCCCCATTGTGGATTTGAATTTATAACAGGTGAATTACTTCCATTACACATAATGGAATTGAACCACCTCAGTATTGAATGTGGAAAATGCGGGGAAGACATAATCCCTTCCAGTAAAAATGCTACTCTTCGTATCCAACAATGAAATCTTCAGTGATTAATCCAGCATCCTCATTCAATTCTCGAACATATTGAATGATGTCAATTTCCATACCATATTGTTTTCCTATTATAACCCATTTGTGAAGGACTGTATTATAACGCATGATAGCATAAAATCCTTTCCTAGGTAGTTGAGAGTACGAGAATGGATAAAAGGACACTTTTTGAATAATTGGTTTCATGGGCAATCTCGTTAATTGTTGCTTTTAGCAAATATATAATAAATTTCACTAGTGTCCAAAAGATTTTTTGACAAACCTTTGTAACTTATTAATATATAATTAAATACAACAGAAAACACCGCGTGTCGATTTGAATTGATTTCGCATATTTGCTGCCGACATTAGATCGGACAAGCATGAATGCAGGCAAATACATATTCAGTCAACTCGTTAGTTTTCTTCCTAAAAGAGTCTTTGATGGTATCGTAAAGAGATACGAAGGTGATAAGTGGGTGAAGCATTTCACCTGTTGGAATCAACTTCTTGTCATGATGTTCGGACAACTCGCAGGCTGTGACAGTCTCAGAGAAGTTGCGGCAATCATTGACGCCATCAAGAGTAAGAGCTACCATCTCGGTTTCGGTAGCGGTGACATAAAGCTGAGCAATCTGTCCTATGCTAACGCCAACCGAGATTACAAGATATTTGAGGAGTTTGCCTACCATATGATCAACCTTGCTCAGAGCAAGAGAATCACAAGGTCGTTCGTTCTCAATGGCAAGTTCTACGCGTTCAATTCGACGACGATAGATCTCTGCATGAGTCTGTTCGAGTGGGCATACTTCCGCAAAACCAAGAGCGGAATCAAGGTGCACACCTTGTTTGATGTGGTCACTCAGATTCCTACCTACATTCACATTACTGAAGCGAAACTTCATGACGTGAATGCAATGGATGAGATACCTTACGAGCCTAATGCGTTCTATATCTTTGACAAAGGATACTATGACCTTGCCAGATTGTATAGAATCCAGAGCATCGGTTCTATGTTTATCATCCGAGCGAAGGATCATCTCAAGTACGAAGTTGTGGCTGGAGATGAACTGTTGGATGGGGATGACAATGTGCTGCTTGATCAGACCATAAGACTGACTGGTCAGTTGACAAAAACCAAATACCCATCCGAGCTGAGGAGGATAGTTTACTATGCTCCTGAACTGAAGAGGACGTTCACATTCCTTACTAATGACTTTACGATCAAGGCTAAGGATATTGCAATGCTCTACAAGCAGAGATGGCAGGTGGAACTGTTCTTCAGGTGGATAAAACAGCATCTTCGTGTGCTCTCCTTTTGGGGAACCAGCGAGAACGCTGTGAGAATACAGATATATGTTGCAGTCATCACATACTGCCTCGTGGCCATCGTCGAGCACGACTGCCAGCTTGGAAGAACAACGTTCAATGTCCTCCGAGTACTGAGCAGAGTCCTGACCGACAAGACCTCCATCAGAGACCTTTTCAAAGGCTCTGAAACTATCGAGGATGCGGATGATGAGACTGTTCAACTTCAATTTGAGTTTAAGTTTTAAATTTTATTGGACACTAGTGGTGAAATATATGCAAAATACCGAGTAACCTTTGAATCTCTGAACGTTTTGATGCATGATGTTATACAATGGATCATAGAACTGATCAAAAAGAAGATGACAATAGTTAATGAAACTGTCAAAATTTTACTATTTTTGTAAATTCTTAAGAAAGATATAATGATTAAGAAGAAACGACAAAAGATACGAAAGGCAAAACTTAAAAGAAAGGCTAAGAGAAAGAAACAAAATAAGAATGGACTAGTGCTAGCTTATCATGATTATCTTGAGCCCTTCTTATCTGCTATAGAAAGTGATAATAAACCACAAGATATATCTCTGTACAGATGGGTACATCAACCTTATATTGAAGATGATTTTAAGCCACAAATATTTCAAGAAAGCAATCCCAATAGTCCAGATACCTTGAAGAGACCTCAGGAAGGTGCTCCAAAAGAAGTTATAGATGAATATACTAAATGGTTTACACTTTCACATTTTATAACTGAGCAAGATGCAATTAATGAATGGCATCGTAATTTAAATAAGAATTTATCGAAGGCAAAGTCACCTGAAAAAAGACAAGGGGCTATTAATAAATGGATTACGTCAAAGGGAGATTATATCGCTAAAATAAATTACACCAAAGACTGTGGATTGATAGGGCCATCGGAGGATGCGGTACATAAGCAAGTATATATTTACTCTGGTGTAGATGTTGTTTCTCTAATTGACAAGGATTATATACCAATAAAAATCGACAGTTATGATGCACCTTAAACTTTTAGGGGTACTACAAGACTATGGTAGTCCATATGCATCACTATATGTAGATGATGCAAGCAGTATCCTTTATATTGCAATACAGCAAGAGTGTTCCGAACCGCATTACTTTAGTTCCTTATTACTGAGAGTTACTAAAGACATGGTTTTGAACTATATGCAACAAAGTGTTGGTTTAAGATATCTTTCTCAAATTTCTTCAGAAAGGTTCTTGTGGCATAGAAAAAAAGGTATGGATGGGACTATAACATGTTTAGGAAGATGCGATTTAACAGAGCATATTGACTTAGATGACGACATGTTTGATTCTGAATTTTGCATCCAGCAATCGTCACTTATGTACTATATAAACCAAATTGGATAATATTATGGACAAAATAATCTTCATAAATGCTATTGAAAGTCCTTTTACCTACAATAGGACCATAGATATACAATCTACTGAGATTAAGAAAGATTTATCTCTAGGAGTCCGCTCGGAATTGTTTTATGCAAAAGGACTAGATATAGTTCAAGTAAAGTTCTATCTTATAATAAAATCAAAAGAAGATCAAGTACTTTCTTACGATGTCACCTTGGCTTTTAAAATTGATAGTTGGGGGCAGAAAGTTGAATCTTTGACTCCACAAGAGGTCGCTAAAGAGGAGGAAGTAAAGTACATGCTAGATATCGCTGTTGGTTTCATGAGAGGAGCTCTATATGTATATGAAAAAAATACACCTATTCAAGGACTTAATCTGCCAATATTATCTTTGGATGAACTGCTTAAAAATATAAGAATTCATTTAACTACACCAAGATAGTAATGGAATGATATATCAGTTCACACCTTAGGTTTGACTTAAAGTCGCTCAAGGTATATAGGATTTACATCTCACAAATGAGCGCTTCTCACATACCCTAGTCTAGTTTACACCTATACCATTTAAAGCCTAAGATGCTACATTAAGTACAAACTTGTATATAGTGTCCAATAATAAAGTAGCATTGGCAAATATTTTATTATTTACGCAATCCATCCGTCGGTACAAATATTGATACCCAATCCCCGAACGACTTATAGACACATTGTTATATGGAAAAGTACATTTGCATCGTCTGCGGATACATCTATGATCCGGCAGAGGGAGATCCGGAAAGTGGCATTGCTCCGGGAACGGCATTCGAAGACATCCCCGAAGACTGGACCTGCCCGGCCTGCGGCGTCGGAAAGGAGCACTTCGAGAAGTGGAACGGATAAAACAGGCGGCGTAGCCGCTATTTGCTTAATTTCATATCGCACATACCCTGTGACAAGAATCCACATTCTGTCGCAGGGGTCTTTTGTGTTATGCATACAGCCTCGGCTGGGAAGAGGCCGAACAGCAGTAGCGAACACCTTTGGCGCCTATAGGGCAAAAGTCGCCAAAGGTGTAGTGTAAAACTACATCAAAACGGCGTTTTGCAGGACAGCTTGTGCCTATATGCAGGAATACTCGCACAAGGTGTGGAACCTGAAGGCAGAGGGATACGGGGTTTGTCCCGGAAAGTCTGCCGGGTATCCGCTTCCTATCCTATCCACCTCCAACTCTCACACGGTAAATTCACCAAAAACCACTAAATTTGTGCGGATATTGATTCGCAAAATATGAAACTACTCAAGACTTTTACTGCACTGATCACAATATTCTCAATCGTTTCCTGCAACGAGAAGATGCTCCCAGAACAGCCTGAAGGGGCTGGTTGCATCACTGTGAGTTCTCAGGTGGGCTCCCAGATCAAGGCCGGATATGATGCCGCTACCCTACCTGCCGAGTTCGTAATGGACATCAATCAGGGCGACGAGAACTTCAATTATTCATTGCTGACAATGACTAAAGCTGACGACAGCAATACATACAAAACAGACATCAGAGAAATCCGCTGGGCCAGCAACGACCACAGCAATGTGCAGGTAAAAGCATTGACAGTTCCTGCCGGAACCGCACTCGACAAGAACAATGAATTAGCCATCATTATCTCAAGCGACCAGACAACCGATGAGAAATTCATCAGCAACGATATACTTGGCGCAAGCACAGACAATGGCATAACCATCCAGGGCGACCACATAGACGTGTGCTTCAGCCATCTGATGGCCAAGATCCAGGTGATTTATGAAGCCGGGGAGAATGTTTCCGTGACATCCATCAAGCTGAAGAATGTCTCGATGGGCGGCGTATTCAGCTATGAGACGATGTCACACATAAGCGCAGCCGCTCCGAACAATGAGCAGATTGATATGTATATGAATGCGGGCGTCCAGTATGGAATCAATACAGCAGAGGCAATTTTCCATCCGTATACATCGACAAGCAGCAATAGGCCAAGCCTCGTTGTCACCGCGAACGTGAACGGCACCCCGAAGACATTCGAACCGCTATATTTCGCGAGCAATGGAATAACATTCAAAGGCGGCAAGCGCTACAAGCTGAAAATCAAAGTATCTGCGGACGGCGTCGCTGCGTCAAGCCTTTCCACCGAAAACGCCTGGACGAAAAACGTCCCCGGTGGCAAGATCTTATGGGTGGGCACATCTATCCCTGCCGGTTCCCAAACAAACAACTATCCGCAGATGATATCTAACGCAACTGGACTTGAAGTTGTTAATAATTCTATTGCAGCCACACAAGTGCTTAGAATTCCCGAGCCATTTCCTGGTGGATATGATGCGATGGATTGGCTGATTCAGAATTGGGATTATAAAAAAGGCGGAGGCCTATCACAGACAAAACAAGAAGCAGAGCAAATCTACAGAGAGCGACTAATGACAAGATACAAAGATGAAGATGGGAAGGGCGAACAATGGGTAAATGAACAGATTTCAGCAGTTCAGTCCTTGTCATATGAGTCATTAATTATACCCTATATTGACGGCACACTTGACAATTGTCAAACCATCGTTATAGACCACGGATTTAATGACTTATGGGGTGTAAATGGAGTTTTCGGTATGCTTTGGGAAGCAGGATATTACATTTCTACATCCTATGATTTTGAAATTGGTATATATGGAGCAACAAACCTTTTAGCTCTAAATAAAGAAAATTACAACTCATCATATGTCCCAACAATCACAAACACTCAAGGACTTTCAGAAGAAGGAAGTTATTTGATGTGTATGGAAAGGATAATTAATGCTATAAATAAGGCTAATCCAAATGCCAAAATAATAATTGGTAATTATTTCGCTCTTGATAGTCCTTGGGTACGTCAGGCAATGTCTAGCACTGGTCTGTATCGATCTGACTTTAATCTCACAGCCACATTATTGTACTACAATCAAGCTGTTGCAAACATCTGGGACTTAGATATCGTGAATGTCTATAATACGATTGGCGACATAGGAGATTGGAGCACATTCTGCACAGATGATGTTCACCCATCTAGTGATGAAACCGGCAATTCAAACAGAAGGATTGCAGATGTATACCTTAGTGAATTCAGCAGAATCTTCGGAGGAACAAATACCAAGACCATCTCTAACACTGCGATTCCTGGTTGGGAAGATGTAGAGATTTTGTAATATTTTGTTACCCCTAATAATAACTTAAAAGGCATTTTGCAGGACACCTTGTGCCACTTTGCACGGAAACTCGCACAAGGTGTGGAGTCCGAAGGCAGAGGGATACGGGCTCTTGTCCCGGAAACTCTATCGGTTATCTGCACGGCAGACAGTTCGGGCGGAAATGGAGGGTAATTCACCCGAACGGTGGCAGAGAACCGCGCTTTAAGGCGGTTTGGGCGACCGTTCGGGCGGGGATGGAGGAAAACTCGCCTGAACGGTGGCCAGCAGCGCTGCCTTGCTATCGGTATTTTCCGAATTGGATTCACTACAGAATTTTACAGACAGACTCCGACCGTGAATTTTATTTGATTTTTGTCAAAAATCAAATAAAATTTCTCGCCATAATGTGCCCCACAGCGCCATACAACGCCGATTCCTATCTTTATCCGCGTACTTTTTCATTACGCGGATAATCCTCCCGAACTTTGCTGCTGAATTTTAAACTACTGTGTTTATGAAAGAGTATCAAAAGGGAGAGATAGTGCAGCGTTACGTTGACATCCTTACTAATGCCGGATTCAAGGCACTGTTCGGCGACGAGA
>JAFYWC010000097.1 GCA_017546585.1 Bacteroidales bacterium | reverse complement strand
GTCCCTTACCGAGGTCCTCGAGACCAGCACCGATCATAAGACCACCCTCAGAGAAAGCTGACTGAGTACGTCCGTAAACGATCTGGAGGAAGAGCTCGCGCATAGCTGTGTTGATAGCGTCGCAAACGAGGTCAGTGTTGAGAGCCTCAAGGAGAGTCTTGCCAGGGAGGATCTCAGAAGCCATAGCAGCTGAGTGAGTCATACCTGAACATCCGATAGTCTCAACGAGAGCCTCCTCGATGATACCGTTCTTCACGTTAAGAGTAAGCTTGCAGGCACCCTGCTGAGGAGCACACCAGCCGATACCGTGAGTAAGGCCAGAGATATCAGTAATCTGCTTTGATTTTACCCACTTTCCTTCCTCAGGAATTGGAGCTGGACCGTGGTTAGGGCCCTTCTTTACGCAGCACATCTGCTGCACTTCGTGTGAATAAACCATAATAGTACTATTGTTTTATAAAACGTTGTGTTCAAAACCACGCAAAGATAATCATTTTTCTGAAAGAGGAATGAATTAGATTCATTATATTTGCATAGAAGATTGCCACGTCTACTCCGTAGACTCGCAATGACATACCATACACGTCATTCCGAGCGAAGCGTGGGAATCTAATGAATAGAGACAAGATATGAAGTTCAAAATAGACAGCGAATACAAGCCTTCGGGCGACCAGCCGTCAGCGATCAAAGGCATATGCAGCGCTCTGAATCAGGGCGTTGACGCTGTCACATTGTTGGGTGTGACCGGTTCCGGCAAGACATTCACGATGGCCAACGTCATCGAGAAGCTGCAGCGCCCAGCCTTGATCCTGAGCCACAACAAGACCCTCGCCGCACAGCTTTACGGCGAGTTCAAGTCTTTTTTCCCGAACAACGCCGTCGAATATTTCGTATCGTACTACGACTACTATCAGCCGGAGGCATATCTACCTGTAACCGACACATATATCGAGAAGGATCTCAGCATCAACGACGAGATCGAAAAGCTTCGTCTCAGTGCAGCTTCGTCGCTTCTTTCCGGCCGCCGCGACGTCATTGTGATATCCAGTGTTTCCTGCCTCTACGGCATCGGTAACCCTGCCGACTTCCACGAGCAGACTGTAGTAGTCAAGCGTGACGAGGAACGCAGTATGAGCCGCCTGCTTTATCAGTTGGTCGACGCCCTCTACTGCCGCACTGAAACCGAATTCAAACGCGGCACTTTCAGAGTCCGCGGAGACACTGTGGACATCTGCATCGGATACGGACAGAACGCAGTAAGGATCGAGTTCTTCGGTGACGAGGTGGACCAGATCTCCATCATCGATCCGATGACCGGAGCCTTCATCGACACTCTCGACGAAATATCGATATATCCTGCCGGCAACTTCGTGACCACGAAGGAACGAAGCGCCAAGGCCATCAGCCAGATCCAGGACGATATGCACGCCCAGTGCGAATATTTCAAGAGCGTAGGCAAACATCTGGAAGCCAAACGATTGCAGCAGCGCGTAGAGTACGACCTCGAGTTCATCAAGGAGATGGGATATTGCCCTGGCATCGAGAACTACTCTCGTTATTTCGACGGACGTACGGAAGGAATGAGACCATTCTGCCTCATCGATTACTTCCCTAAGGACTTCATCACATTCATCGATGAGAGCCACGTGACGTTGCCGCAGATCCGCGCTATGTACGGCGGTGACCACTCGCGCAAGTCAGTGCTCGTGGACTACGGATTCCGCCTCCCTGCAGCAGCAGACAACCGTCCGCTCAAATTCGACGAGTTCGAGGCCATTACCGGCCAGAAGGTATTCGTGAGCGCGACACCGGCAGACTACGAGCTGGACAAGTCGGAAGGCCTTGTGGTCGAGCAGGTTGTAAGACCTACTGGTCTCCTTGACCCTCCTATCGAGGTGCGTCCTACCGAGAACCAGGTGGACGATCTTCTGGAAGAGATCCAGAAGCGCGCAGAGATCGACGAAAGAGTGCTCGTCACTACCCTCACCAAACGTATGGCCGAGGAACTTGACAAATACTTTTCAAGAGTGGGAGTCCGTTGCCGTTATATCCACTCTGACGTGGACACAATGGAGCGTGTGGAGATCATCGAAGACTTCAAAAAGGGTATGTTCGATGTGCTCATCGGAGTCAACCTCCTGAGAGAGGGTCTTGACATCCCTACAGTTTCACTGGTGGCGATCCTTGACGCAGACAAGGAGGGCTTCCTGCGAAGCGGAAGAGCCCTCACGCAGACTGCGGGAAGAGCCGCCAGAAATGTGAACGGTCTGGTGATAATGTATGCTGACACGATTACGGATTCAATGCAGCAGACCATCTACGAGACCGACCGCAGACGAACCAAACAGATGGAATACAACAAGTTGCACGGCATCACGCCTCAACAGGTCGGAGTCAAGAAGAATGTGCTTCTTGAAGAGGCCGGAAACTACGGAGGCGGAAGGGTCAGTGCAGCAAATTCATATGACCACCCGACCTACATCCCGAACCCGAGCGACCTCGGAACAGGAAAGATCAGCGTGGGACTGGGTCACGACTCGAAGCGCGAGAGCAACTCCGCCTATGTGGACGGATATCTCCAGGCCGACCTTGCGGCAGTGCTTCAGGATCCGGTGATCCGTTCTATGTCAAGGCCACAGGTGGAAAAGGCAGTGGATCAGGCAAAGAAAAATATGGAAAAGGCTGCAGCCGACCTCGACTTCAACGCGGCAGCCAAGTACCGTGACGAGATGTGGGCGCTTCAGCAGTACCTGAAGGTATGGAAGCAATAATTTCAAAATCGAATGCTTATGGACCGTTTTGACGAACTTTATCCTCGATTTGACGAAAGCGGAAGGAATATGATCCGCACAGCATACAACATTGCAGCTGAGGCTCTTAAGGAGCACAAGCGAAGCAATGGAAATCCATTCATCGAGCATCCGGATGCAGTCGCAAAGATCGCATACGAGGAGATCGGACTTTCTGCGGAATGTATCGCTGCAGTCTATCTCCACGAGGCAACAAGGTTTGTTCCGGAGACAGACATCACGTCTGCCAAGTTCAGTAAGGACATATACACGATAATTGACGGTCTGAACAAGATATCTGCCATCAAGCCTAAGGATACAAGGCTCGAGGCCGAGAACTACAAGAGACTCATCGTATCGTACTCACGAGATCCGCGCGTAACAGTACTTAAGATCGCTGACCGCCTTGAGGTTATGCGATCGCTTGATATGTTCCCGAAGCTTTCACGCGAGAGGAAGGTTCTGGAGACAATGATGCTGTACATTCCGCTCGCCCACCAGCTCGGTCTTTACAACATCAAGAGCGAGATGGAGGACATCTACTTCCGCCACGCAGAACCTGAGCAGTACAGAGCCATCACAAACAAGCTCAAGAGCACCGAAGGCGACAGAGAGAAGCTTATGAAGCAGTTCATCGAGCCGCTCAAGCAGAAGCTCATCGATGAGGGCATCAGCTACAAGCTTAAGGTCCGCACAAAGACTGCCCTCTCGATCTACAAGAAGATGCAGAAGCAGAAGGTGCCGTTTGAGGGCGTATATGATGTCTTCGCAATCAGATTCATCATCGACTGCGAAGAGGACAGGGCTGTAGAGCACGCACTCTGCTGGAAGGTATTCTCCTATGTCACAGAGGAGTACGAATCTGACACCAAGCGTCTTCGCGACTGGATTTCCAATCCGAAGCCTAACGGCTACGAGTCGCTTCATATCACAGTAAAGAACAGGGAAGGAAGCCCTCTCGAGGTGCAGATCCGTACAAAGAGGATGGACGATATGGCCGAAAGCGGTCTTGCATCGCACTGGTCATACAAAGGCATCCGCCACGAAGCCACACTGGACAAGTGGCTGACCGCAGTACGTCGAGCCCTCGAGACTCCTATCGGATCGGAAGGCGACCCTATGGCAGCATATTATGAGGACGAGATCCTCGCAACTCCGTCACAGGACGTGTTCGTATTCACTCCTTCAGGCGAGCTCCGCAAGCTGCCTGCAGGCGCGACAGTATTGGACTTTGCATTCGACATTCATACAAACCTCGGTCTCAGATGTACCGGAGGCCGAATCAACGGAAAGGCCGTACGCATCTCAGACAAACTGACAACGGGTGATGTCGTGGACATTATGTCCAGCAAGAACCAGAAGCCTTCAAAGGACTGGATGAACGTGGTGGTTACCAGCAAGGCGAGAAACAAGATCCGCCAGAAGCTGAGCGAAGGCGAATTCGCGAAAGCTGCGGACGGCAAGGAGTTGCTTAGCCGCCGTCTGAAGAACTGGAAGATGGAGCTTGATGACGAACTCACTGCAGCACTCCTCAAGAAGATGCAGTACAAGACGATCAACGCCTTCTATGCCGCCATCGGAGACGAGACTCTGGATGTATCCACAGTCAAGGAGGCGATCATTGAGCTGACTCAAGGTACAAACAACACCCCTCCCCCTGCAGAGCCGGAGGCAAAGCCGAAAGCCCTCGTGCAGGAGAAAGGAAGCGATGATATCCTCGTCATCGATGCGAAGAACGTCAAAGGCATTGACTACCGTATGGCAAGATGCTGCAACCCTGTGTTCGGAGATGATGTATTCGGCTTCGTGACAAGAACCGAGGGTATCAAGATCCACCGAATGTCCTGCCCTAATGCAGCACGTCTGATGGATATGTATCCTTACAGAATCCAAAAGGTTAAATGGAGCGACAATCCTAGCAGCGGAAACTTCCAGACAGGTCTGAGGATCACAGCCGCCCTCGAGCCATATGTGATCAACGAGATTATGGACATCGTGAACTCGTTCAGAGCATCCATCAGAATG
>JAFYWC010000096.1 GCA_017546585.1 Bacteroidales bacterium | reverse complement strand
TATCCTGACCTGATGTGATTGCCGTGCCGTTCTTATACCACTTTGCCGAGCCACTCTTTACACCTGCTGTGAGCGATGCAGCATTGCCCACCGATGTAATCTGGTCGGTAGAACCCTTGCCACTCACAAAGAGCGAAGGGGTGAGAATAAGATACGGAGATGCTGACCACGAAGGAGCATAAGCGTTGGTATCCTTGTTATAAACCTGTGTTAAGGGCTGCGATGAGCCGATGAATGCTTGCAGGGTTACTGCATCGTTCTGGTCGATGATGGTGACCTGTCCTCTTGCTACTTTGACTGCCATAGTTCGTTATTCTAATGTTGTTGATATCTCTACTTCACAATCGAAGACTGCTTTATACCACACATCCTCTTCGGTAATCTCCAACTCCTTTCCGTAGTGGTTTGCCGAGTTCCAAATCTCATCCGAGGCGGTATCCTTGCTTGTTCTTCGCCATAGGAAGTTGCCTTCTGGGATAAGATGTGTTATCTCCTCGCCACCTCTGTAAACTCTCGCTACAAGCGTTGTTGAGACTATGCCGTTACGGAATGTTGTGCCATTCTTCGATTCTACATATACAGTATAGGATGGTTCGCCATCATAAAGTTTGAAGATGGTGTGAGTTGCTGTATATTCTTCGCCATTTATCGTTGCCGTATAGCGCAGAGTCAGCACATCACGACCTTCCCAACCGTGAAAGTTGGAAGGCAACTCGAATAGCGATGAGTTATTGTTAGCATCTCTCCAAACACCATCTGCCGCAAGGTATTCCCATCGGCGTGATTCGGGTTCGAAGTTATACTCCGTAGCGATGATGGAGATGTTTTGTGGCTCACACTCTCCCGTGAGAGCATTGGCGTAATGAAATGTTGTACCACCTGTAAGCGATACCGAGCGAGGCTTCAGTTGTTCCTGTGCCACCTCATCAAGGTCTTCCCAGCGGATGGTAACATCACGCAGCTCGATAGTATCTTTTGACCACTTGAAACGCCCCGAAGCAAAGTGTCCCGTTCCGTCTTGATTGATAACAAATGAGCCATCACGAGAAGATATAGAACCGTCATTGTTAAACCTAAGCAGAGGATTTTGCATCGTGCCACCTACGCCACCTCGGTTAAACCAGGCACCATATTCCTCCGTGTAGTTGAGCGTACCATCTGTTGCCTGATAAGGTGTCGGTTGCTTACCCGCTTCCAACTGTGGAGCAGTTACGATAAGTGGCATCTCTGACGATATACCAAGGCTTATATTCGGAGCATCGGATTTGCGTATCGGGAATGATACCTTATGACGCAGCCATCGCTCTGCCTGGTCTATGACAATATCGCCAATCAGGTGTTCATCTTGATAGAAACGCACAGAGCCAACCTCCTCGGCATAAATCCACACAGAGAAGCAGTAGTAATTACCGATACGCTCATTTCTCCAATCTGCACTTTGGGCGTGGATATAACTATCAGTGGTAAGGCGTACACACTTGCCAATACCAACTGGTGAAGATGCTGCAACCTCATTAGCCCCAGCAAAGCCACACGATAGAGAGTCGAGCAACACATTCTTATGGATCTTGCCCACATAGAATGTTGCTCCAAAGCCGTTCTCGTCACCAGCTGTGAGTGTTCCTGCGATATTGACATTTCGGGTAGCATATAGGTTCTGGAAGTACGCTCCGTATCCCTCCAATATGCCGAATACAGGATCAATGACGCCAGACACTTTACCTACACGAGCCTTGGTTGCATCAGTAAAGACTGCGACAGATGAGAGCCTGATTACATTGAGGTCAGCCACCTCGCACCATTTGCCACCGTTGGTAAGGTCAAGCGTCAGACTGCGGTTATACTGCTTGGGATACTCAACCGTGAGCGCCCATAGTTTGTATTCCCATTCTGTCGATAGCGAGATGGTGTCCTCGGCATCCAACTTCTCACCATTGGTATAGCCAAAAGAGATTGAAGCCTCTGCATTTTGTGAGGCACGGGCCTTAAACGATACCAACAACCTCTCCGGGTGAGATACAGAATCCTCCAAAGTCTGCTTTATACCGTAGGAACCGTTGCCCGTAATGCGGACTATGCGGTTTGCCTCGTTGTCCTCACTGCGGTATTCTGTGGTCGCTTCTCCATAAACGGCATACTTCGCTTTGTCGGGAATATCCACAGTTCCTCCCGCCATTGTAGGATAGCACAGCGAGCGTTCTGTTGCCATACCGTCAATGATATCCATATAGGGAGCATCACTATCCGAAGCAGTGAGGTACATTGCTCCGCTGCGGTCCGTGTTCGTAAGGCTTGTGATGCGTACAAAGTCGAGCATCTCTCCACTCTTGGGTTCATCGCCATCGAGCAGAGCACCGATAAAGTATGGCGACTCCTTGCCATCAATGGCATCAACACCTGTCTCCACAACAACCATCAGCGTGTAGATACTTTGGTTTCGCTCGGCATACTGACGGCGCACAACATCTCCGACCTGCAGACCTTGCGTCTTCTGCGAGTCGAAGTCTATGCGAATCTTATATTTCGAGTAGTTATATACCGCCATTGTTATGCTATTTTCTCTACGCTGTCGCCCGAACAACTGTCGCTAATCCAAAGCGAGCCATTTGTTGCCGAGAGTTTCTTTACCTCAAACTCATATGCTCTAAACTTCTTGCGAGCAACAACCTCATCAAAGGTTGCAGTTACATTGCCTGTGGTACGGTTTGCCTGTATTGCCCAGCCACTGCCGGCAAAGCCTGCCGAGAAGAACTCCGAGGAGAGAGTCCCGCCAAAGTAACTGTTGCCATAGTGTTTGATGCCATCACTTACAGCCTGCAAGCGAAGAACCTCTGTTAAGTATAGGACTCCATCGGTCAAACGGGTGAAAGAATCATCAATTCCGATATGCCCAACCGCCTCGATAGGAACATTCGCCGCCACAAAGTCAGCATCTGTACTGACAAAGAATGTTTCGCTGTATCTGTTCTGCGGTGCATACTTGCTGGTGGAAGCACGATGCCTGAATGATGTCTTGTGAGGAACGATAGTATGAACGCCATCTTTCTCGTAGACCACATCAGATGATAGGGAGAAATACTCCTTATCACCTTTGATGAGTATGCCATCAGCAGAACCAAAGCGTAGGTTCTTATGGATGATGATTCCTTCATCATTGCTATCTACACGATATGACGAAAGAAGGTCAGCTCCGTAGTTATGCCTAACGGTGAGTGAACCTGGGAAACAAGCCTTGCCGTATGGCGAGAGCATCAGGCAATCGCCATCAATATCCGAGATGCCGGAGAATAGACGAATCTTGGAAGTATCATCGCTACCCAAAAGCAAATCCCCGCCGATACTGCCTAAACGGATACTCTCACCCTCACGAGTGAGTACCGATTTACCTGCTATGCGAACACCGAAGCCTTCCAGAAACGAGAGGTAACCGCTGAGTGCCACATCTTCGCCCGAGAACGATAGTAGCGTGTTTCCCTTATCACCCAACTGCACACCATATTTGGCTGATAGCATACCTCCCAGCGTTGATGCTCCGTGAACGGTTAGGTCTTTTTGGACTATGCCGTTCTGCATTGTCCAATCAACACTCGCAAGGTTGGCATTGCCTTTATGATAGACATCTTTGCCACCGACTTGCAATGATGTTGGCGAAATGAAGATTCCGCTCTCCTTATCTCCGATGCTCCATTCTCCTGTGGAGTGAACAGAGCCACTGAGGAGGTCGATGTTCGATGCATCTATCGTTGCGGTAGCCTTATATGGGTCGTAGCGTAGTATATTTCTACCACCAAGATAGAGGGCATCACCTCCGAGTTTAAGGTTGCCCGTAATCTTTATACCGTACTCGATAGCTGAGACAACACCATCAGCATCGGTAATATCCTCCGAGTAGGTTTCAAGGATTCGGGTATTGGCAACACCTGCTTCAAAACCGTAGTTGGCACTGAAGATACCCGTCATATCTCCGCCTGTCTTCTTTAGGTAATCTATGAGCAGACCACCACCTGACTCTCCACCTTCGCCCGTAACAGCATCGGCAATGGCAGAGGCAAATCCGTAGGCGGTGTTTTTGAGTCGTACACTCGTCTCATCGCCCTCTTCAACGCCATAAGGATGTTCGGCATCCTTCTTCTGCTGGGCATTAAAGAAGTTATGATACAACTGTGAGTAGATCGAGTAACAAAGGCTCGACCTATCAAGATGCTCTATGTCGGGATGTAGTTGTACGCTCATTACTTCGTAAAGCTGGTTTTAGAGAGGAACTTCTGAATTTTGGTGGATAGCGTGATAAAGTTTGGGAAGTTAACAGGTGTCATCGTACCCATCAGTGTTGGTGTCATAATCTTGCTACACTCTGTCATAAAGTCGAGCATCAACTGTGCAAGCTCATTACCCAAAACAAGAGGCTCTGTGGCATTCTCATCACCAAGAGTAACCTTATTATCAGCCACTGCAATAGTTGTTGAATTTACCTTTTGAACAACTTTATCTGCCGTCTGCTTAATCTCTGATTTATCGACTGTTTGAGTAATAGTCTCCGCATCCATTACAACCGTAGCCTCCTTATCTTTGTCGTTCTTAACAGAGGTGGTAACGGTAGTCGCAGTGTACTTTGTCGATGTCTCATTTCCTGTCGGCTCCAACTCATCATAATCTGGCGAAGAGTCGCTATCAGGGTCCAATTCTTCGGTCTCGGTAACACCAATAGTTGTCTCGGTGTGAGCCGTAAGATTGATGATATTGACGTGCGAGAAGTTTACAATGTAGGCATACTTCGTTGCGGCGTCCATAAAGATGGTAACATCTGAAAAGAGCGTCGGCACAATCAGGAAACCGCCCTCATTATTCGTGGCAGCAGAAAGCAAAACACCCTTATGGATTATCGGCTCTGTTGACGCTGTTTCATCGGGATATTCGCCCACATCGACAGTACCGCCATACTCCTTGAATTCCGAGTCTGCAGGGTCATCGTGTACCTTTGCCACATAACCGTGAATCATACGGGCAGTGCCCACGCCCGACATACCGCCCGGGGACATATTGATACGCTCCATACTGCGACCCAACGCAATCTTGCGAATCGCCTCACGAATGACTAACTGGTTTGACTTATCTGCAGACATAGTTTTATTAGAGAATAGGTTCTTTTTCTACTTCTTGATTTTATACGGTATCGAAAGTTGCTGGCGATACCCGCCAACCCCGAAGTTTGTTGTTACCTCTTCGACAAGGTAGACTCCATTCTTTGAGGGGTTGCGGTGGTCGATGAGTTCAACTTGTACAGCAGGTGGAAGCCCAAAATCTCCAAAGATTGTGAGACTTCCAGTAATGCCATTCAGGTTGTAGTTGCGAAAATACTCCGTTGTCTCCTCGACAAGTTTGTCCGAGGAGATGCCGATGTGTGGCGACATATACGGAACGACTGTATATGTCGAGAGATCCACCTTGTTTTTGGTTTCCGCTCCCGATGCCGTTGTGTTGCCCGTAACCTTATGCGACTTCTTCGATATCTGGGTAGCATTTACCGTCTGATACTGCTTGCTGCCCGGTGTTGCAGGGTCGTATTCGGGGTTTAGGCGAATTGTTACCTCAAAGAACTTCTCATCCGTTCCCATAGCCTTGCCTGTAACTGCCAAGAACTTCGGGTCGGTCTTCACGACTTTGAGCGATGACTGCGCCACATGCTCGTTGAAGTATATCTTGAATGGACCTGTCGATTCATCCTCTGGGAACACGGGCTGTGCCTTGCTCGATGAGTAT
The DNA here is from genome assembly GCA_017546585.1 of Bacteroidales bacterium. Taxonomy (GTDB): domain Bacteria; phylum Bacteroidota; class Bacteroidia; order Bacteroidales; family UBA932; genus Cryptobacteroides. The sequence continues at coordinate 877 of JAFYWC010000096.1, read as the reverse complement.
GGTCTGCCAACAGCAATCGAGGGCATGGCACTCTCGTTGTTGGCATCGTATTTCAGGAAGCAATAGACCTTATATTTTGACCACTCGGAGAGTATATCTGCCACGGTGAAGTTATCCGTAACCTTGATTTTGCCGATGTGAATATCAAACTTCTTGGTGTCGGAGTGAATCTTAAACCCCGTATCTTTGAGGATGTTGTACTCACCCTCCAAGACATCATTCACGGTTGTTCCGCTAGCAGGAGTCTCGAAGTGCGGAGCCTTCTTGAGTTTGAGTTTGTATGCCATATTCTCGCACTCTATTTCGAGATTACTCTCGGAGTTGTAGCCCGTGATATAGCCGTCAAACATATTCTTCAAGACACCGTTGTAGCCCAGTTTTATATTCACACGTTGACCGACCTTGAAGGTGGTGGTATCGACAAGTCGCTGTGTTGTCTGCTTCTCGATGATAACACCATCCTCCATAATCTCGGTAGTAAATATCGAGGCATCCTTGCCTTCGGTTGTTACCGTACCGATGATTGTTGAACGACATACAGAGCCCTTCGGGAGGGTTATCTTCGCCGTCCCGATAAGTTTCTTGTATGTCTCGTTTATCTCAATGCTCTGCACCTCGGTAATCTCTATGGCATCCTTAATCTCCATAGGATTTGAGGGGTTTGCATCGCCAATGGTAATCTTGCAGCAAAGTACATCCATCATAACCACGCAAATTTTATCAGTGATGTAGGGTCGATAACCTCTGCACCGAACTTTACCCACTTAATCCACTTGTTCGTATGCTTGATAGCCTCATCAACCTTTTCGGCCTCTGCAATCTTGAGTTCTACAGCCTCCGAAGGCTCTACCGCTACGCAGTTTAGCGTATAGGGCTG
>JAFYWC010000095.1 GCA_017546585.1 Bacteroidales bacterium | reverse complement strand
TTATAGTTCTTTCGTGGAACTATTCCAGCAATGACATAATAAGTCCTTGATTGGCATCGTCTATCACCGAGTTTTCCAACATTGTTAGATATATCTGCGTTGTCTGTTCAGAGGTATGTCCCATACCTGCACTTATGACAGAGATTGGCACGTTGTGGTTTCGTGCAGCTGTAGCCCAACTGTGGCGTGAGGTATATGATGTCAGTTTACAACCTGTAGGTAACATCTTCGACAGTCGTCTTAACAGTCTGTTATGATTGTTGATGGCCACTTGATACTCTTCGTATGACTGTTTCGTTTCCGTAGAAGTCAGTATCGGGAAAACATAGGGTGATAATGCCGATGAGTATCGGTCAATAATGTGTTGTATGCTCGGCTCTATTCTTATACTTAGCAGTTGCCCTGTCTTACGGCGAGCATAACATATTACTCCGTTTTGAATGTTCTCTTTCTTCAGATACGCTATATCCACGAAAGCCATTCCACGGGTGCAATAACTAAAAATGAATATATCTCTCGCAAGTGCAAGAGGTGTTCCCTCTGTCAATTTAAGTTTATATAACCGAGAAATTATAGACTCTGACACAGCACGCTTACGGGTACGATCTATGCCTGTATAGACCTCAGTAAATGGATGTGATTGTTCAACCAGCTTTTGTCGAACAGCCTTGTTGTAAACTGCCCGCATTATACGCATATAGAATGAAATGGAGTTCCTAACCATTCCTCGCTGCACAAGAAAAGCATTATAGTCAGTTATTAGTTGTTCTGTCATTGCCGAGAATGGCAGATTAACTCCACCAAGGAACTCGGCGAAGTTCTTCATCGTTTTCTCATAGTTCAGAGCTGTACCCAAGCGATTGGCATTACGCAATAATCGAATCTGATTCTGCATAAAATCCAACACCAAGACATGGCATTCAGGTGATTTGTAGCGTTTGATAATATCACCAACAGAGTAACAGACTCCGCTATTCTCCAAATCTTTGACAATTCGCTTCAGTAGAGCTGTATCACTATCTATGCGATTTTGAATAATACTCCTGTCTGCAACACTTACAGCAACCAACTCTCTTAATGCATCCCACTCGTTGGGCTGCAATCGGATATTAGTTGTTATCTGTTGCGTTGCTCTGCGATGAGTCACCTGATAAAATATAGTCCCTGCACGCCCTTCAACTGATGATGGGCGTAGCTTTACTTTTATTGTTGCCATAATGTGATTCGGTTTTAGATGATACAATAAGAGCCTTCTCTCAATTGCTTAAGGGAAGGCTCTTTAAATAACGGCTACGGAATATACAGCAATTGAAACTCTCTTTTTCTGCGGCATTCGATGCTGGGAATTGGCTTGCCTTTGTAGCAGCGGTATGAGATATACTCTTCGTAGATATCCCTGTCGCCAGACTCTATTTTCTTGATAAGGTTACTCTTTGGACGTTTACCATATCCAAGCAATCTTGAATGACCGACATTATAAGCCAATACCGTTAGCAACAGAGCATCTTTCCCATATTGTCGGAAATACTTGTATCGCTCCAACAGGTCGGCTCTGAGCAATGAATCTGCCTGCGCCTCGGTAATGTCGGCTGTCAGATTCTCGTGTGGCAGCAGTTTATGCCCGTAACCAATGTACGGGTATTTCGTGTGGTCGTGCCACCCCTCAAACTCCTTAATGAGTTCTACTGCTTTATCGAACAGTTTCGCAGAAATCTCCTTTGGCTGTGGTGGCGATGAGTCTCCGCCTCGTGTCTGAGCCTTGGCATGTCCGCAAAGCAAGGTCAGACATATAATCATCAGTTTTATTCTCATAGATGCAATTTTAATGGTTGGTGATTAGTGGGCAGACACCCGACAAGCGAGTGCCTGCCACCGTTGGTTAAGGATTGATGTTGATTGGAGAAACGATAGTTCCGATAGGTGTTAGTGTTGTGCCTGTCGAAGGCTCATCCTCCTCATCCTTTGCCTCATTATTGAAAGTGAGGGTGAGCTGATACACTTGATCGTGGTTATCCTCGAAATATACATCTATCGTCTGCTGGTCCTCACACTCCGAGGTGTAGTACAGACGGAACACATCCCTGTCAAGCGGATAGCGGTCATTCGGCAGTAGCACCATTCCGTCATCCATACGGAGTGTTCCCTCTCCATCGGGCTGGAAGTAACGGATTGTGTAGCGTGTATCAGAGAAATACCCCTCACGCACAATCTCGCAGCGTATCTCCGCAGTCTCGCCCTTGACTATCCGCTTGGGAACGGGCATTGTCTCAACGGTAAAAGGATAGGCTTGCTGAACATCGAGTTCATCCTCGCATGAGGTAAAGCCCAATACTGCGGTCATCATGGCACCGCAAACCATCATATAGGAAAATAACTTTTTCATAACGCTTTTAATTTTAATTGATAATAAACTTGACACCTAAGCCGAACTGAGTACTGAACTTGCCGAGTGAGCTTCCCCAGAGGACACGCTCACGCACACACGCAAGCAGGACTATACGGTCTGTTATATAACTCTCCAATTCCAGGGTAACGGCACCGCCATAGATGAAGGCATCCTTGGCAAGCAGTGTAGAACCGTCATAGAGCATCTTGTCGCCCCAATTCACCGTTTCGTAGCCTGCCAATGCAGAGCCACCGATGGAGAGGAAGAAGGTCTTTGTAGGATCGGACAGGAACTTCAGATAGTAACCACCCTCGGCTGTGAACTGGGCACGGGGAATGGATGTACCCCGATAGTCGTAGTTCTTTAGCAGATACTCTGCACCCACCACCCAGCGGTTTGCCTTCTTGGTATATCCCGACATCGCTATTCCCGTGTAGTAGTTAAGCGGAGATTTAGAACCGTTTACAAAGCCACCTCGCAGCTCCACACCCTTCATCTTCGGGAGATAACGCTGGGCGTATGCCTGCCCTGACGAGAGGGCAAGCGATACGACTGCAATAAGTAGAAACAGATACTTCTTCATAGTTACTTCA
>JAFYWC010000004.1 GCA_017546585.1 Bacteroidales bacterium | reverse complement strand
CTTTGTCTCGAGGCGGCTGATGACGTTGTAGAAAAGGATCTGAGCGAGGGCGCAGCCGGCGAGGAGGACGACGTAAGGAGTCAGGGAGCCGGCGGCAGCGCCCGTAGCGATGTCCACCAGGTGTTTACTGACCCAGACGTGCAAGAGTGAAATGGCAACAGAAAGCACGCCGAGCAGCCCCACGAGCACAATGTGTACCCGGAAGCCGACCGACGTGCGCCATAACCATTTTATATGATGCATCATTAGAGTGATGCAAGGTTCATATCGTTGACGATGTCTTTTCCTTCTGGAGTGTATGCAAAGGCCATATGGTCTTTGTATGCCTCCTCAACGCGTCCACGGACAACCTTCATCGAACTGTTAAGGAAGTGGTTCTGCTCAGTCCAAGGCTCTGGAAGCACGCAGACTGCAGCTGGAAGCCATCTCTCAGGGAACGCTCCGTAGAGACGTCCGCCCTTGCGGTACATATTCACTTCCTCCTGGAGGAGCTGAAGCATCTTCACCTTTGCCTCCTTGGTTGATGGGTCGAGGCCAAGTTCCTTGGCATATGCAGCGAGACGCTCCTTGTTAGGAGTGATGAGGGCGATTGTGTATGGATCCTGGCTGTTGTGGAGGATCGCTCCGTCGATGTATGGAGAGCTCTCCACGAGGTTCTCTTCGATTCCCTCTGGTGAATACTTCTCACCGTCAGCAGAGATGAGGAGTGACTTGAATCGTCCTACTACGTAGAGCATCTCAGCGTCACGCATATATCCCATATCTCCTGTGTGGAGCCATCCGTCTACGATGGTGTCAGCTGTCGACTTAGGGTTCTTCCAATAACCTGCCATCACGTTCTCACCCTTGATGCAGATCTCACCCTTCACGCCGAATGGCTGCTCTACTCCGTCAGCGTCGAGGATCTTGATCTCCATCGGAGACACGATCTTACCTGACGATCCGAAGATGTGCTTCTGAGGTGAGTTTGCAGAGATGATAGGCGTAGCCTCTGAAAGGCCGTAGCCCTGGTACATAGGAATACCGATGGCGTAGTAGTATCTCTGGAGGTCGATGTCGAGGAGAGCACCGCCGCCTACGAAGAACTTCATCTTTCCGCCGAGGCCTTCACGCACTTTCTTGAAGATGATCTTGTCGAAGAGGCCCATAAGAGGCTTGCGGAAGATGTCCACGAACTGTGTGCCCTTGTTGTAGCCTTCCTTGTTGTATGCGATGGCGTTCTTGAGGGCGAAGTTGTAGAGTTTCTCTACTGCTGGACCGCTCTTTCTGATGGTGTTCTCGATGTTCTTTTTGAAGTTCTTTGCGAGGGTCGGAACCGAAAGCATTACGTTAGGCTGGAGTTCCTTGATCGCCACAGGGATGTTTCTGAGGGCTTCCTTGCCGGACTTTCCTGAAGGGACAGTACCGATGGATGCACCGTATGACATCATTGTGTAGAAACCTGCAACGTGTGCGAAACAGTGGTCGAGAGGAAGGATGATGAGCATCTTGTCGTTCTCGTCGACTCCGATTACAGAGTGGGCCTGCTCTACGTTTGCAGTGTAGTTTCTGTGGGTAAGGAGGATACCCTTAGGGTCTGCGGTGGTACCTGATGTGTAGCTGATGTTTGCGTAGTCGTCAGGTTCTACAGACTTGTATCTCTGGATGAAGAGGTCCTCGTTCTTTGCGAGGAACTCGTCTCCCATCGCGATGATCTCGTTGATGTAGATCTCGTTCTCCTGCTTGTCTGCCACTTCGTCGAAGACGATGACTTTCTCGACCATAGGACACTCAGGGAGGATCTTTCTGATCTTAGGAAGCTGGAACTTCGATGTGATGACATATTTCGAGTCCGAGTGCTTTACTCGGAACACGAGGTCGTTTGACTCTTCCAGTTTGATGGAGAGCGGAACGTTTACCGCTCCGGCATAGAGGACTCCGAGTTCGCCGATGACCCAGAGGTCACGGCCTTCAGAGAGGTATGACACCTTTTCGCCTTTCTGCACTCCGAGTGCCATAAGGCCTGCGGCGATGCGCTTTGCCTTCTTGAGGGTGTCCTCGTAAGTTGTAGGCTCCCATTCGTTTGTGTCGAGGTTCTTCTCCCAAAGGAACGGGTTCTTAGCATATTTGGCTACATACTTCTCTACGAAGTCAATGATTGTCAGTCTTTCTGCCATAATCGTGTAGTTTTTAGGTTTGTGACGGTGGTTGGCCGTCGGTGGTTTGGTTTAGTATCACGTGTTCGGACTACTCTTCGCTTGGGAAGAGTCCGAAAAGTTTAGCGTCGATCTTGTCGACCACTTCCTGGAAGTCCTCAGGACGGTTCTCGAACTTGATTCTGTCTACGTCGAGGACAAGGAGGTTGTGCTTGTAGTCCTTGATCCAGTTCTCGTAGCGCTCGTTGAGACCTGTGATGTAGTCGATGCGGATGCTCTTCTCGTATTCGCGGCCTCTCTTCTGGATCTGACCGATGAGGTTAGGAATAGAGCTCTTGAGGTAGATGAGGAGGTCTGGCGGATTCACCAGAGACATCATAAGGTCGAAGAGGTCCGAGTAGTTCTCGAAGTCTCTTGTGCTCATAAGACCCATTCCGTGGAGGTTAGGAGCGAATATGCGTGCGTCTTCGTAGATGGTACGGTCCTGAATGATGACCTCGTCGAGCTTTGAGATATCTACGACGTCTTTGAAGCGCTTATTGAGAAAATATACCTGAAGATTGAATGACCATCTTTCCATATCCTCGTAGAAGTCAGCGAGATATGGATTATAGTCTACGGACTCGAATTTTGGAGTCCATCCATAGTGGGCAGCAAGCATCTTTGTGAGTGTTGTCTTTCCGCTGCCGATATTACCTGCGATTGCGATATGCATATAATCGTATTTTATGTTCCAATTAGCAAACATACGAAAAATTATGTAAATTTGTGTGGTTTAAGATATTTTTTAGATGATACACGTCCATCATTTCACATTCAATGCGTTCGAGACACGCTGTTCTGCAGCGTGGGATGACTCCGGATTCTGTGTCTTTATTGACCCGGGATGCATCTCGGATGCTGAGTTCTCCAAGGTGACTTCATTCGTTTCAGAGCGCGGCCTCAAGCCGTGCGGAATTATGCTTACGCACTGTCATTTCGACCACATATACGGCGTGAGCCGACTGGTGAAGGAGTATGCGGCGGCGGAGGCCGGAGCGGAGCGGAGGTCGAGCCTGCCGGTGTATATGCACAAGGGTGAGATGTTCACGATTGAGCGCACTAATCCCGATGTGTGCGGATGCTATGGTCTTCCATTGCCGGATGCGTCTTTTGCAGAGGGGGCTTCGTTTGTCGGAGACGGCGATGTGATCGAGGTGGGCGATCTTCGTTTTGAGGTGATCGAGACGCCGGGCCATTCGCGCGGCGGCCTGTGTTTCTATGAGCGTGCATATGGGGTGCTGTTCAGTGGCGACACGCTTTTTGCGGGAGCCATCGGACGCACTGACCATCCTGGCGGAGACTATGACCAGCTGATGCAGAGTATCCAGAAGAAGCTTCTGCCGCTGGACGTTCCTGCGGAGGGCGATTCTGAGCGTCGTGGTTCTGTGACTGTGGTTCCTGGCCACGGTCCTTGTACAGATCTCACTACGGAGGGTATGACTAATCCGTTCCTCCTGCCGTTCAACGAACCTTACGAGGATTAAGATGGAGAAGAAGAATGATAATATAGAGATTGTCGGGGCGAGGGCGCACAACCTGAAGGGGGCGACGCTGGCTATTCCGCGCGGCAAGTTTGTCGTGGTGACGGGACTGAGCGGCAGCGGCAAGTCTTCGCTGGCATTCGATACGATATACGCAGAGGGTCAGAGGCGTTATATGGATACGCTTTCTACCTATGCGAAGCATTTTATGGGCATATTGGAAAAGCCTGAGGTCGAGTCTATTACGGGCCTCAGTCCAATCATTGCCATCGAGCAGAAGACGACGGGAAACAACCCGCGTTCGACTGTGGGAACAATCACTGAGATCTACGATTTTCTGCGACTTCTTTATGCGCGTGCATCGACTGCATATTCGCCGCAGACCGGCAAGGCGATGGTCCGTTATACGGATGAGCAGATCGTCTCGCTGATTATGGAGAATTACGCGGGTCGCAAGTGTTATCTGCTGGCGCCGCTCGTGAGGGGACGAAAGGGTCATTACAAGGAGCTGCTGGAGCAGATGCGCAAGCGCGGATACACTCAGATCAGGGTGGACGGGGAGTTGTGCGAGCTCAGCGAGCTGACGGCACTGGACCGTTACAAGGCGCATTTCGTGGAGCTGGTGATCGACCGTCTGAAGCCGTCGGAGAAGGATGCCAAGCGCATCAAGGATTCTGTGATGTCGGCTCTGAATTTCGGAAAGGGTTCGCTGGCGGTGATGGATATGGAGACCGGCGATCTGAATCATTATTCGAAGCATCTGGTGTGTCCGGATACCGGAATGTCTCTCGCAGAGCCTGCTCCTCATTCGTTTTCTTTCAATTCTCCACAGGGCTATTGTCTTCACTGTAAGGGACTTGGCATCATCGTGGATGTGAATATCGATTCGATTATTCCCGACCGAAGTGTGTCGATTGCGGAGGGTGGCATCGTGCCGCTCGGAAAGATCCGCGAGACGAAGAAGTTCGACATCATCAGGTCGATTGCACGTAAATATAATTTCTCGCTTTATGACCCTATCGAGGAGCTGCCGGATGAGGTGGTTTCTCTGATTGTGTATGGTTCGGATGAGCTGTTCAGGGTCGGCGAGGGCACGTCGTCGGAGATGGTGGCTTTCCCTGGAATCGTGGGAGACATCAATGAGAAGATCGTGTGTCCGGTGTGCGGGGGCTCGAGGCTGAATAAGGAGACGACGTATTTCAAGATCGACGGAAAGACGATTTCCGAGGTGGCGGCGATGGAGATTTCTCAGCTTAGCGAGTGGTTCAATTCGTTGGACGGAAAGATCGGAAAGAGGGAGAGTCTGATCGCACGCGACATCCTGAAGGAACTGAAGGATAGAGCGTCTTTCTTGCTTGATGTAGGTTTGGATTATCTTTCACTGGATCGTGCAACTTCCTCATTGTCAGGAGGAGAGAGCCAGCGTATCAGGCTGGCGACTCAGATCGGTTCGAAGCTGGTGAATGTGCTTTATATTCTTGATGAGCCGTCTATCGGTCTGCATCAGAGGGACAACAGAAAGCTGATCGCGTCGCTGAAGAAGTTGCGCGATGAGGGCAATTCGGTGATGGTTGTGGAGCACGATGCGGAGACTATGCTGGCGGCGGACTGGCTCGTGGACGTAGGTCCGGGAGCCGGGGAAGCCGGTGGACAGATATGCTACAATGGTCCTGTTTCGGGGATTTTCGAGGCCGGAGCGGGCGCGACCGAAGGGGGCGCTGCGGAGGCCGGCAGATGCGACTGCTGCGGTGGCCGTTCGACCACATTGGAGTACATCCGTGGAGAGAGGAAGATTGCAGTACCGGCCGAGCGTCGCATCGGCAACGGGCTGACATTGGGCATACGCGGAGCGCGTGGAAACAATCTGAAGGATGTGTCCGTGGACTTCCCTCTCGGTATGCTTATCGGTGTGTCCGGAGTCAGCGGAAGCGGCAAGTCGTCGCTGATCAACGAGACTCTGATGCCTGTTCTGAAGAATCATTTCTACAATGCGAAGATGCAGCCTCTGCCATATGACGAGGTTGTGGGAATCGAGAATATCGACAAACTGATCGAGATCGACCAGAGTCCGATCGGACGTACGCCGCGAAGCAATCCGGCGACATTCACCGGTGTGTTCAATGATATCCGTACTCTGTTTGAGGCGACTCCGGATGCGAAGGTGCGCGGATTCAAGGCGGGAAGGTTCTCTTTCAATGTGCCTGGCGGACGTTGCGAGGAGTGCAAGGGTGCCGGCATCAAGGTGATCGAGATGAATTTCCTTCCGTCTGTGAATGTGGTCTGCAACGAGTGCCGCGGACGTCGATATAAGAATGACACCCTTGCGGTGAAGTATAAGGGAAAGAACATCAACGATGTGTTGGAGATGCCGATCAGCGAGGCATATGAGTTCTTCGCTAACATTCCTTCGATCGCACAGAAGCTGAAGGCGCTTGTGGATGTGGGTCTGGGATATGTGCAGCTCGGACAGTCGGCGGTGACGCTTTCGGGCGGCGAGAGCCAGCGTATGAAGCTGGCTGCGGAGCTCGCACGAAAGGGAACGGGCAACACTTTGTACATTCTTGACGAGCCGACTACAGGTCTTCATTTCGATGACATCAATGTGCTTATGGGTGTGCTCCAACAGCTTGTGGAGCAAGGAAATACAGTCATTGTGATAGAGCATAATCTTGATGTGTTGAAGTCTGTGGATTATATCTTTGATATGGGTCCGGAGGGCGGTAAGGCCGGAGGAACGATAGTTGCAGCGGGCACGCCGGAGCAGTTGGCTTCGGATCCGTCATCTGTTACGGGTCCATTCCTGAAAGAAATACTGTAAATTATGGAAGACATAAGAATCTATTGCGAGAACTCGGAGTCGTATGTGATGGTTTCGATCGGAACCACGTTGAAGGAACTTTCTGAAAGAGTATGTCATTGCGGCTTGCCGGTGCTTGCTGCTCTTGTGGACAACAAGCTGAAGTCTCTTGACTACAAGATCATCAATCCGCACAATGTACGTTTCATCGGATATGACCATCCTGACGGTCGTCGTACTTATATCCGTTCTCTCTGTTTCGTGCTTCAGTATGTGATCAGGGAGATGTATCCGGGCAAGGTGCTTGCGATAGATTATTCACTTCCGAGCGGCCTCTACTGCGAGATACGCGAGGTGCATTCGCTTGAGGACGGTCGTCCTTGTGTGCATTTTGTGACTGATGAGGAGTTGGAGAAGATCGAGGCTCGTATGAGGGAGCTGATCGCTGCGGATCTTCCGTTCGGCAAGACTATGCTGAGCCGTGAGGAGTGCTGCCGCATTTTCGAGGCGAATCATCAGACTGAAAAGGTGGATCTTTTCAGGAGTACAGGACGATTCAATTACAATGTATATTCTCTTGATGGACAGCAGGATACGTTCTATGGTCCGCTGGTTCCTTCTACCGGTATGCTCAATATTTTCGACATCACTGGGTTCAATGAGGGATTCTGTCTGCAGTACCCTATGGACGGATGTCCGGACAAGGTTCTGCCGATGAAGCGTCAGTCGAAGCTTGCGACTGCGCTGAAGGAGCATTCGGACTGGTGTTCGGTGATGGGTGTCCGTGGCGTGGGCAAGCTGAACCAGGCGATTCTCTCTGGCAAGGTGGTGGATCTGATCAATCTTTCTGAAGCGCTTCACGAGAGGAAGTATGCGGCTATTGCTGATCAGATTTATGCACGTCGCGGCAGTGTGAAGATTGTTTTCATTGCTGGTCCGTCAAGCAGCGGCAAGACTTCTACTTCGAAGCGTCTTGCTTTGCAGTGTCGCATTCTGGGTCTGAACCCTCGCGTTATCGAGCTTGACAACTACTTCGTAGAGAGGGAGTTGACTCCACGTGATGAGAATGGTGCATATGATTTCGAGAGTCTGGGTGCTATGGATCTGGAGTTGCTCGGACGTCAGTTGAACGATCTTCTTGCGGGTAAGGAGGTGGAGATTCCACGTTTCGATTTCAAGGAGGGCAGGAAGTATTTCGAGGGCAATATGATGCAACTTCAGGAGAAGGATATCCTGATTATGGAGGGCATTCACGCGCTCAATCCTGCGATGATTCCGGGTGTGGATCCGTCGAAGGTGTTCCGTGTGTATGCGTCTGCCTTGACTTCGCTTGCGATCGACGAGAACAACAACATTTCAACTTCCGACAACCGTCTGCTGCGTCGAATGATCCGTGACAACCGCACGAGGGGCATCATTCCGGAGGAGACCATTATGCGTTGGCAGAGTGTGCGTCGTGGTGAGAACCGCAATATCTTCCCGTTCCAGGAGAATGCGGATGCGCTTTTCAATTCGGCTCACATTTTCGAGCTTCCGGTGTTGAAGTACTATGCGGAGCCGCTCCTCCGCCGCATCGCGCCTTCGTCGCCTGCCTTCACCGAGGCTTCCCGCCTGCTCAAGTTCCTGGGCTACATCGTGGCGCTTTCTCCTGCGGAGATCGCCGCCATCCCCCCAACCTCCATCCTCCGCGAGTTCATCTCCGGCCAGACCCTCTAACCCCTTCCTAGCCCGGCCCGTGGCAGTCAAACACCTATCCTCCAACAACTTACAGAAACCTCCTGCTCCCCCGCGGCGGCAGGAGGTTCGCATATTTCGCTGACGCTCAATGCTTTACCTGCCACGCTAAACACAAGCCCTAGGGACCTTGCCAAGCAGATTTTTCTCTTTTTTAAAATAACTTTTTCTTTTTTTTAAACAAATTGGCGTAGGCGCAAAAAACATCCCATAGATTTGCAGCAAGAAACACTGCAACGATATGAGAAAGAGGAG
>JAFYWC010000094.1 GCA_017546585.1 Bacteroidales bacterium | reverse complement strand
TGCATACGACTACATCTATACAGACGAAAGACCGTCATACACAGCCCGCCACATCAAGGACGGCCTCTGGCTCGAGTCTCATAACTCAGCGCTTATGATCGACGGTTCCGCGAGGACAGAGATCTTCCACAAGAGCAAGCTAGTTGTTGCTGTAGAGCACACCCCATATCCAAGAATCTTCTGCCGTCTAGACGACAAGCTCGGCGGAGTTATGGGACGTTGCGTAGGCCAGGACGGCATCAGCCTTCTGACAGTCAGGAACACAGAGGGAGAGAACATTCCTGTAGGCAGCGCAGTATGCTATGAGTCCGTATATGGAGAATACTACACAGGATACATCCGTGAAGGTGCCAAGGCGATGACCATCATCACCAACGACGCCTGGTGGGGCAACACTCCAGGCTACAGACAGCACCTCAGCTACGCGTCGCTCCGCGCGATCGAGACCCGTCGCGCCATCGCCCGCTGCGCCAACACCGGCATCAGCGCGATCATCAGCCCTGCGGGTGAAATAATTCAGCCGACCCCTTGGTGGGAGCCGGCTGTAATCAATAGTCAGATTCCTCTTCGTGAGGACATAACATTCTTTGTAAGGCAGGGCGACATCACTGGCCGCGTCTGCAATTTCATTTTCTGGCTTCTGCTTCTGGCATTGGCTGTCAGATTCATCACCAAAAGATAGGCTTATCTTCTGAAGCCGCCGCCCATCGGGCCACCCATTGGTCCGCCAGGGCCACGATGTCCGCCACCTGCGCCTCCGAAGTTACCGAAACGGTAAGTGAGCGAGAGGATGATGTAGCGGCCGAGAGTGTTGTTTCTTGTCTCAAGGTGGTAGTTGGCCGAGTCTGAAACCGAGAGGTTCTTAGACTGTCCGAGGATATCGTAGGCCTTGAGGGCGATTGTACACTTGTTCTTGAAGAGGAGCTTTGTGATCTCTGCATTGAGGATGATCTCGTCCTCCTGTGGAGTGGTGTAACCGTTGTACCAGTTATAGTCAACATCAGCGATGAGGTTGATTCCGCCAGGGATGGTCCAGTTCATCGATCCGTCCACCTGGTTGTTCCAGGTCGCTGCGAGATTACTGTTCTCCATTGTGTACCAAGACTTGTTCACTCTTGTGCGTCCACCGACTGCCAGCTCGACGAAATCGTTTCTGTATGTGAGACGGAGTCTCTGGGTGAAGCTCATAGTCTGAGTCTTGTTGTTGATGAAGTCATCGCTGTCTGCAAGGCTTGGATAGTCCTTGTGGAAGTTCACGTAATCGAAGGTTGCATTCTCTGCGTCATAATACTGCTCCGAATTGAGAGTACCCCTTCCGATGAATGAAGACGACTGGTTGTAGCGCGCGAATGTCATCGAGAAGATAGAGAGGCCTGTCTTTCCGAATGGAGAGTTTACCATAATTCTCATATCACCAGAGCCTGTTCCTGGACCGTTCACAGGGATAGAGTACTGCACTCCTGCAGGGTCATACCACTGTGCGTTTGTGATCGCATCCTCCACGAGACTCGCTCCGAAACGTACGTGAACCGATGTGAATGTCTCCTTGTTGGTGTATCCGAACATACCGCGTAGGCTGTGGTTGAAGTAAGGATTCAGGTTCGGATTACCGAGAGAGATGCTCAACGGATTCGAGTTGTCCGGTACAGGAAGGAGCTGAGAAGTCGAAGGCTGTGCAGAACGTCCGAAGTAGAAGAATCGGATGTGCGAGTTGTCATTGAACTCATAGTTCAACATAGCCTGCGGAGACCAGTTGTGCGATACATTATGATATGGATCGTGTCCTGTAGTCGTATTGTCAGTGATTGTAGGGTTGTACGACGCACCGAGCTGTGCGCGGAACTTCTCCTTCTGGTATGTAAGGCTGGCTCCTGCCCTATGGCTCTGTGAAGTATTGCGGATCTCGTTCGAATATCTCTCGTCGATCACCTCACCCTCCGGATTGAAGACGAGAAGTCCGTCAACCATAGCATTCGAGCCGCTGGCAAAGGTATTCTTGAGAGAGGTATTGTTGTTCCAGCTGTAAGAGTAGTTTGTCTCGAGGAAGAGGTTCTTCGCGATAGGCTCAGTATATACAACTCTACCTGTCAACGATGAGCTGTTCGAGCTCTGGTCAAAACGCTGGTTGATGATCTCATCAGCCCAAGCAGCAGTCTCTGCATCCTTAACCTGGGTAAGCGACTGGTTGAGGCCGTTCATAGAGTTGTTGCTGAAGCTGTAGCGAACATTTGCGGAGATTGTACGTCCTGCCTTGCCCAGTTTCTGTCTGAGGAGGAGGAATCCGCTTGCCTGCCAGTTGTCGTTGGCTCCAAGGTTGCTTGTGTAACCCCTGTTTGTAGAGTCGCGGACGGCGTCTCTTTCAGTGTATGTCTGGAAATCAGAGAACTCATTGTACGATCCCTTGCCGAAGTTGAACTGAGGTTCGAAGAGGATGGATGTATTCTCAGAGAACTTATGCTCCATACGGATACCGAATCTGTGACCCTGGGTCATTGTTCGGCCTGTACCTACCTGATCGTTAAGGAGACGCGAACCGTCCTCAAGGTAAGTGATCTTTGAGCTTTCCTCCATCACCTCATTGATGGTACCGTTATAGAGATAGTTGCCGGAAAGGTCCATATCGCCGTCGAGGAGAGTGAAGGCACCGTTCATACCGCCCATCCAAGATGTGGTGATACCGTTGCGGTTGCCCCAGCCGCCCATTCCACGGCCCATTCCGCCACCGCCTCCACGCATACCCTGCATCATACTGCCGGCCATATCGTTGAATCCGCGGTTGTTGGTATTGTTTCCGTTCAAGATAACGCTGATCTGGCTCTTGTCAGTGAAACGGCCGACCATTGCAGCACCCTGATAACGCCAGTCGTTCATATCCGATCCGACACCTGGAATGTCGTGTCCACCGCCGGCCATAACGTTACCGAACCATCCCTGCATCATACCTGGCTTCATAGAGAGGTCGATCACAGTCTCCTGCTCTCCGTCATCGATGCCGGTGAACATAGCCTGGTCGGACTTCTTCTCCACCACCTTCACCTTCTCGATGAGCTTTGCAGGAATGTTCTTCGAAGCAAGCTGCGGATCGTCGAGGAAGAAGGTCTTTCCATCGATAGTGATCTTCTTGATGGTCTCACCGTTTGCCGTGATGGTACCGTCAGACTCCACCTCCACACCAGGGAGTTTCTTGAGGAGTTCCTCGAGCATATCGTTGTCCGAAGTCTTGAAAGACGATGCGTTATATTCGATTGTATCCTTCTTCACGATGATAGGGTTACCGATTGCAGACACGCTTGCCGCATCGAGAATCTCTACGTCCTCAGCCATCTTCACGTCACCGAGATCTACATTCTTATCCACAGTAACCTCCTGGCTATGAGTCTTGTATCCCATAATCTCAGCCTTGAACTCATAGACACCCTTCTTCACCTTGAGAAGTTCAGCACATCCTTCCACATCCGAAAGGACATACTTGTCCGCCTTGGTAGCTCCCTTTGGGGTAAGGGACACTGTAGCGAAAGATACAGGATCTGAAGTCTTGCTGTCTACGAGTCTGACCTTGAGCGAAAACGAGCCCTGAGCAAATGCTGTCAGACTTAACATCAATGCCAGAACGGCAACGAATGATCGTAAAAAGAAATGCGAGTTATGTTTCATAGTTGTCAATATATCAAAATTTAGACACCGCATTAAACCAAAGGTTTAAACGCAGCGTCTATTTTTTTATTCTGTCAGGATTGTTTTCCAGGAATTTCTTCCAATCGGTCTTTCCTGTCGTGCCAGCCAGCGGGTTTGTCATCTGGTAGTGGTGGCACAATGCGATTGCCAGCGCATCTGTGGCGTCCAGATATTTCGGGTCAAGATCCACCTTCAAGGTCTTCTGGATCATCATCGCCACCTGCTCCTTTGACGCGGCTCCGTTGCCACATATGGCAATCTTCGCCTTCCTCGGAGCATATTCCGTCACCGGCACGCCCCTTACGATGGCAGCGGTTATCGCCGCACCCTGCGCACGTCCCAGTTTGAGGATCACCTGCGCGTTCTTGCCGTAGAACGGGGACTCGACGGCAAGTTCATCGGGCTTGTGTTCTTCGATCAGTTCGCCGATGCCGGCAAAGATATTAGCCAGCTTCTCGAACGGATCGGTGATCTTTCTCAGATCGAACACGCCCATATGGACATAGTGCGGACCCTTGGAGTCCACACGAATGATCCCGTAACCAAGGATATTGGTTCCGGGATCAATGCCTAATATAGTCCTAGATTTCTCCACTAGGTCGAAATGACAAAAGAATTAGTCAATATAGTCAAATCCGGTATATGGACGGAGAGCCTCAGGAATCTCGATTCTGTCACCCTTCTGGTAGTTCTCGAGGAGAGCTGCAACGACACGTGGAAGTGCAAGCGAGCTACCGTTGAGTGTGTGAGCCAACTGAGTCTTGCCGTCAGCGTCCTTATATCTGAGCTTCAAGCGGTTAGCCTGGAATGACTCGAAGTTTGACACTGATGAGATCTCAAGCCATCTGCCCTGAGCTGCCGAGTAAACCTCGAAGTCGTAAGTGAGGGCTGAAGTGAAGCTCATATCACCACCGCAGAGACGGAGAATTCTGTATGGAAGACCGAGAGCCTTGACGATGCTTTCTACGTGAGCAACCATCTCATCGAGAGCAGCATATGAGTCCTCAGGCTTCTCTACGCGTACGATCTCGACCTTGTCGAACTGGTGGAGACGGTTAAGTCCGCGTACATCCTTACCATATGATCCAGCCTCACGACGGAAGCAAGGAGTATAGGCAGTCATCTTTACAGGGAACTCGTTGTTTGCGAGGATCACATCTCTGAAGATGTTTGTTACCGGAACCTCAGCTGTAGGAACGAGATAGAAGTTGTCAGCAGTTGCGTGATACATCTGTCCCTCCTTGTCAGGAAGCTGACCTGTACCGAAGCCTGAAGCCTCGTTCACGAGTACCGGTGGTTCAACCTCAAGGTATCCCTCTCTTGTGTTGTAATCGAGGAAGAAGTTGATGAGGGCTCTCTGGAGTCTTGCACCCTTGCCCTTGTATACAGGGAAGCCGGCACCTGTAAGCTTCACGCCGAGGTCGAAGTCGATGATGTCGAACTTCTTTGCGAGCTCCCAGTGTGGAAGGCAGTTCTCGCCAAGTTCAGGAATCTCGTTGCCTGACTTTACGACTACGTTGTCCTCTGCACAATTTCCCAAAGGAACGATGTCTGATGGAGTATTTGGAAGAAGAACCACGAGAGCCTCGAGCTCATTGTTGTTCTCCTGAGATTTCTTTTCAAGTTCTGCGGACTGTGCCTTGAGAGCAGCAACCTCAGCCTTGATTGCGTCAGCCTCTTCTCTCTTGCCTTCCTTCATAAGACCGCCGATGAGGGCTGCCTTTTTCTTCTGCTCTGCAAGACAGGTGTCGAGTTCCACCTGAAGTGCTCTTCTGTTCTGGTCAAGGGCGTTGATCTTCTCTACGATCTCCCTTGCGTCGAAATTCTTCACTGCAAGCTTCGAAATCACGAATTCCGGATTTTCACGAAGCAGTTTCAAAGTAAGCATAATCGATATATTTTAGTTTCTTGTTTTCAATTGAACACAAGCCACAAAGTTAGAAAAATTTCCAGAAAATAAAAAAGGCAATAATCCGAAGATTACTGCCTTTATGTCTTTTCAGATTCCTGAGAATTAGTTCTCGAAAGGAAGTACTGAAACGTAAGACTTGTTGTCTGCCTTCTTGCGGAAGCTTACCTTACCATCAATAAGAGCATAAAGAGTGTGATCCTTACCCATTCCTACGTTCAGACCTGGGTTGTGAACTGTACCTCTCTGGCGAACGAGGATGTTGCCAGCCTTTACAGCCTGATCACCGAATTTCTTGATACCGAGTCGTTTGCTATGTGACTCACGACCGTTCTTAGAACTACCGACGCCTTTTTTATGTGCCATATTCTGTTCCTCCTCAATTAATTAAGCGATCGCATTGATCTGAAGTTTAGTAAGATACTGACGGTGGCCGTTACACTTCTGGTAACCCTTACGACGCTTCTTCTTGAAAACAAGAACCTTCTTGCCCTTGCAAGTGTCGTCGAGAACTGTTGCTGTAACCTTAGCACCATCAACGTAAGGTGCACCTACCTTTACTGCGCCGTCAACGTCGATAAGGAGTACCTTGTCGAACTCGACTGCAGCACCCTTCTCAGCCGCGAGGCGGTTGACGAAGATTTCCATACCAGCCTCTACCTTGAACTGCTGGCCTGCAATGTCTACAATTGCGTACATAGAAAAACTTAAATTATAAAAAGTTTTAGACAGCAAGCGGCTGCTCTAAGCAGCTCTTTAACAATGGCTTGTCAATCTGTTAATAATCTTCTTGTGTATTGTTTAAATACTACTGCTCGTCCTGGAGCTGAAGCTGCTGAACGTAGATAGCCTTCTGCATCTGCATTCTCTTCTTCACTGACGGCTTAACGAAGTTCTTTCTTGCGCGAAGCTCACGGATTGCACCTGTCTTCTCGAACTTTCTCTTGAACTTCTTAAGAGCCTTCTCGATGCTCTCGCCATCCTTTACTGGAACTATAATCATATCTTTATCACCTCCTTTTCATTATAGGGCTGCAAAGATAGACATAAAAATTTAATTTACAAGCCTATCTCTCTGATTTAATGAGATTTTTGAAGGTTTCCATTCCAGCGGTAGCAACGTCCTTGATATGCTTTACTCTGCCGTCTCTGACAGGCACATCCTTAGGGTCTATTATATATATAGGTGTATCCGCCTTTGCGTAGCAGTAAAGTCCTGCAGCCGGATATACCTGAAGCGATGTTCCTACGATAAGGAGGACATCCGCAGCCTCAACCGCATCGATAGCCGACTCGATCTTAGGCACCGCCTCACCGAACCACACGATGTGAGGTCTGAGCTGAGCTCCGTTAGGCGCAAGGTCACCGATCTCTATCGGTTCTGTTCCTATATCGAAGACAGTCTCCTCCGAATAGCCGTCCATATCATTGCAGCAGTTCTCCGGACGGACCTTTGTCAGTTCGCCGTGAAGATGGATAATCTTTGTACTGCCTGCCCTTTCGTGAAGGTTGTCGACATTCTGTGTGACTACGGTCACATTCCACTCCGCCTCCAGATCTGCGATCGCCCTGTGTGCGGCATTCGGCCTCACCTCGGCAAGCTGCGCCCTGCGGGCATTGTAGAACTGAAGCACAAGCGCAGGATCACGGTACCAGCCTTCTATCGAAGCCACATCCTTAACCTTGAAGTTCTCCCAAAGTCCGTTGCTGTCCCTGAAGGTAGAGACTCCGCTTTCGGCGCTGACTCCAGCACCCGTCAAGACCACAAGATTCTTCTTCATAAACTACTGTCTTTCAAAGTAATATTTAGTAATCCAATATTCAAAGAGAGGGTCCAGAATCACCGGCTCATCCTTCTCGTTGAAAGTAATGATCTCCTTCTTGCGGAGGGCATCCTTCACTCTTCGTACGTTAGCAGATGAATTCAGATGATATTTCTCGATCACATCCGAAGCACTGAACTTCACCACTCCGTCGAGGATTGCCTTCATAAGGCTGAGCTGGTGATCGGTCAGATCGTTGACCATATTCATAAAGCGAGGCTGATGAAGAGCAAGCATAGAGTTGAGCGCATCGACCATAATTCCCTCGTTGATGAATCCCTTCGACATAGAGTCGCAGACTGCCGCCAGGTGGTTAAGATACCAGATGTTCGACTTGAAGAGTTCGCAGGCGCCCATCGCAAGGTTTCGCTCGAACGACTTTCCCTGTCCGTAGAGGAAACCGCGGACAATGTGCTCGATGAGTTCCCTGTCATCTATCGGAGCCAAAGGAAGGTGTACTACCTGACGATAGAAGAATTTCCTCTCTGCGAAGATGAACTTCATCGCGTTCACCTGAGAGCCGGTCATAATGAACGGCGCAGCAGGTCCTTCGTTCTTTTCAGCGAAAGCTATCTCGAGTTCCTTGAGCACGTCCTCATAGTCATCCGAGAACATAATGGCCTGGAACTCACGGAGAATAACATAGAAAGGGACTCCGAGATCGGCAGCGATCCTGCGAGGGAGGCGCATCATCTGAGCGATGTCATTACGGTCAGGTGCCCAGTTCATCGACACGATATCTCCGTCCTGATAGAAACGGTCGCGATCAAAGATGAAATGGGTACCGAAAAGATGCCTTTCGATAGCATCCTTGAACTGGTCCGGCGTAGAAAGCGAAGCCTTCATCACCGTAGTTCCGAACTTCACGAGGAAGTCCTCTATTGTCCTTATATTGAACATCTCGACGCAGGCGGTCACAAACGGCTTGCCTGCCGAGCGCATATTCATAAGTGTCTGCTGGATAAGCGACATCTTGCCTGTCTTAGGCGGTTCGTAAAGCACCACGTGCTCTCCGGCATCGAGCAGATTGCCCATAATGCCGCATTCCTTCTTTCGGCCGACAAAGTATTTGCCGGTCACATATTTATCGTATACAAAAGGCGTTTCCATTCTCTAACTACTAATTCGGGTGCAAAAGTAACATCATCGTAACATCTATGCAACAAAAATGTTAAGTACTTATGAACAATCCTCTGTTGGTATTTGTACGGATTATTTTATTATTTTTGTAGGTTATATTAAATGTACTGAAAAGCCAGTCGGACAAGATATGAATACATCAGGAAAAATGAGGATTCCGCTCATCATCGGAAAGACACTTCTCTGGATCGCAGGAATATGGTTGGGCCTTATGGTCGTACTTCAGATCGTGCTCTCGCCTGCAGTGCTCACCAAGGTTGTGAACAAGGTCGCAGTGGAGTTTGTGGACGGAGACATAGCCTTCGGCAAGGCATCCGTTTCCGTATTCCGCCACTTCCCCAAGATCACCCTGAACCTGGAGGATTTCGCCATCACTTATCCGGCAGAGCGTTTCGACTCGCTTGAGCGCGCCGGAGTGCAGGGTCATATGCTCTATCACGGAACATCCGAGATTTCTGACACGCTCGCATCGTTCAGGAAGTTCTCCGCAAGCGTAAGCCTGCTTCCGCTGCTCAAGGGCGACATCAGCATCCCTAACGTCAGCCTCGTCAAGCCAAGGATCTTCGCCCATTACTACGACGAGAACAACGCCAACTGGAACATCTTCAAGATGGGAGAGGAGGAAGCGGAAGAAGACACCACATCCACAGCGATGCCTGACATCATCATCAGCAAGGTCAGCCTCACAGAACACCCTCATATCGTATATACCGACAGCAAGGATACAGTATTTGCTATGATCGACCTCAAGCATATGCTGTTCGACGGAAAGATCAACACAGGAAACATCCCTAAGGTAAGAATCGGACTGAGACTTGACAGTATGCTCGTAGCAGGACGAATGGGCAGGGACACGCTTGCGCTCGGACTTGACGCGCTTCACATCCACGAGCACAACAGGCATATGGATATGCACGCGCAGGCCAAGACTATGCTTGCGACAAGGGCATTCGGCAGAATGCAGATTCCTATCGACATCACCGGCTCTATCGCATTCCCTAAGGATTCAGTAACTGCCGTAGCAGTGAGAGACCTCAAGGCAGACATAGCTTCGATTCCTCTCAGAGCAGACGCCGTGATCAGACTCCACAGCGGAAGGACAAGAGTAGACGGAAGCTTCGGCATCGACAACTGCAAGGTGCAGGACATCCTTTCTGGATACATCAGAAACTTCATCCCTGAAGTTGACAAGGTAAGCACTGACGCCGTCATTGCTTTGAATGCTAAGGTAAACGGTTTCTATGAACACAACACCGGAAAACTTCCGGTTATGGACATAAAGTTCAGCGTGCCTGACTCGAAGATCGAGTACAGCGACTTCCCTGAGACAGTGAAACTGAACATCGAAGCCGAGGCGGAGGCCACAGAAGAAGGCCAGGTGAACGCACGTCTGGCAGGATTCTCTGTCAACACGACCGGCGTGCATCTTATGGCAAAGGCCGGAGCTGCAGACCTTCTTGGAAACGACCCTCTCCTTGACTTGGACGGTACACTTACAGCCGCATTCGACTCTCTGCAGACATTCATTCCTGAGACAATGAATATCTCGGCCGACGGTACCCTTAAGGCAAAGATCGCCGGAAAGGCAAAGATGTCGCAGCTTGACATATACAACTTTTCAAATGCGACCCTCTCCGGAGAGGTTACAGGAAAGGGCATATCCCTTGTTGCGCCGGAGGATACAATCGACGTAAAGATCGACAGCCTCGGACTCTGGCTCGGACCTGAGACGATCAAGTCAAGACGCAACCCTAGCAAGGAGTTCAAGCTTCTTGCGCTCAACGGCTACATCAGCAAGGCCGACATCGCATACAAGGACGCATTGGGACTGAACGGAAAGGACCTCACCCTCTCGGTGAAGAACACTATGCCTGAAGACGAGGCGGACACATCAAGAGTACTTCCGCTTTCGGGACGCATAGGCGCAAAGGCGCTTTCGGTGAAGGATTCCGAGGGTTCAAGCGTCGCTCTTGACGAGACTGCCAACACGTTCAGGATGATGCCGAAGAAGGGACAGAAGAGCGTTCCTGTCCTCTCGTTCAGCAGCAAGAACAAGCGTATCACCCTCATCACATCAGCAAACCGTGCGATCCTCACCGATTCGGAGATCAGCGCGAGCGCTGCGATGAACACATTCGAGACAAAGGCAAGACGTCAGGCGTTTATGGACTCGCTTGCAAGAGTATACCCGGACATCCCTAAGGATTCTCTCTTCAGACATATGATGAGCCAGAGAACCCAGAGAGCGGTTCCGGACTGGATGAAGGAGGAGGACTTCAAGAAGAACGACCTCGACCTCAAGCTTGACGAAACTCTTGCAAAATATTTCCGAGAGTGGGATCTTAACGGAAACATCAACATCAGAACAGGTATCGTGATGACTCCATACTTCCCTCTCCGCAACATCCTGAGAGGATTCGAGTGCGGCTTCAACAACAACGAGATCCGCATCGACAGCCTCAAGTTCGTCTCCGGCAACTCCGAGATCGGAGCGAAGGGTGCGCTCACAGGACTCAAGAGAGCGCTGCTCGGACGCGGAACAGTGAAGCTTGACCTCGACATTATGTCGAACGGTATGGACGGAAACGAACTCCTCAGAGCATACAGCGCCGGTGCAAGTTTCGACCCTGAGGCTTCGAAGGACAAACTGGAGTCTGCTAGCAACTCCGACTTCTTGAAGATGGTCACAACTGACACGACTGTAGTCAGCGAGGCTCCGTCACTCATCGTGATTCCGGCGAACCTCAACGCAGAGATCAACCTGGACGCTTCCAATATCACATATTCAGACCTGAATGTGAGCAAGGCGACAGCGGACATCATAATGAAGGAAAGATGCGTGCAGATCACAAACACTGCAGCAGAGACAAATATGGGTAGAATAACATTTGACGCATTCTACTCGACACGAACCAAGGAGGACCTCAAGACTGGATTCAGCCTCAACCTCGAAGACATCACAGCAGAGAAAGTGATCTCGCTTATGCCTCAGGTCGACACGCTCATCCCGCTTCTGAAGTCGTTCAAGGGTCTGCTCAACTGTGAGATCGCAGCGACAGCGAAGATCGACACCAGTATGAACCTCATTATGCCGAGCATCAACGGCGTTATGAGAATCAGCGGAGAGAACCTCTCTGTAAGCGACAATGAGCTGTACCGCACACTCGCCAAGAAACTCCTCTTCAGAAACAAGAAGGAAGGCCACATCGACAAGATGATGGTGGAAGGCGTAATCAAGGACAACGTGATGGAGATCTTCCCATTCATCCTCAAGGTGGACAGATACACATTGGCTATGAGCGGAATCCAGAATCTCGATATGTCGTTCAAGTACCACGTATCTGTGATCAAGTGTCCTTTCCTCATCAAGCTCGGAATCGATCTTTCAGGACCGGACTTCGACAATATGAAGTTCCGAATCGGAAAGGCGAAGTACAAGAACACCAGGATTCCTGTATTCTCGACAGTGATCGACGACACCAAGATCAACCTCCTCAGCTCTATCCAGGGCATCTTTGAAAAGGGTGTGGATGCAGCGATAAGGGAGAATGAGATGCAGAAGGAGATCGCAGCCCGCAAGGAGGAGCTCGGCTATGTGAACGCCGTAGATATGGAGCTTGAGGAACTCTCGGAGAAGGAGCAGAAACAGATGGAGGCGGACGAGGCAGTCGAGGAGGCTGCGCAGGCAGCTGACGCAGAACTGCAGGCAGCCCTCCAGGAGATCGCGGACAAGGTGGCGGAAGAGATCGCCGCAATGGAATTGTAAATAAAAACAAACAGCATATGAACAGTCAGGAATATATTGAGGTAGCAATCAAGATTGCACCATTCAGCGAAGAAAACGCAGAGATCGTGACAGCCGAGATCAGCGAACTGCCTTTCGAGTCATTCAGTTCGGAGGACCCTTATCTGAAGTGCTACATTCAGAAGGACCTTTATGACGCACAGGCTCTCAAGGTATATCTCAGCGCATTGGAAGGCTACGGATTCGAGATCGAGCATTCAGCCAATCTGATTCCGGCAACCAACTGGAACGCCATCTGGGAAAGCCAGTTCAACCCTATCGTGGTCGACGGCAAGTGCACCATCAAGGCATCGTTCCACGAAGGTCTCAAGAAGACCAGATTCAACATCACCATCGATCCTAAGATGGCATTCGGCACAGGTCATCATCAGACTACATATATGATGTGCCGAGCTCTCCTTCAGAACGAGGAGTTTGTAAAGGACAAGGTGGTTCTTGATATGGGATGTGGTACTGCAGTCCTCGCGATCCTCGCTGCGAAGATGAAGGCATCACGTGTCTACGGCATCGACATCGATGCAATCGCCGCCATCTCCGCATATGACAACGCCCGTCTCAACCGCGTAGGAACCCGTATCGAGACATACTGCGGTGACGCATCGCTCCTGCAGCGCAACACCTACGACGTAATCCTCGCGAACATCAACAGGAACATCCTTCTTCAGGACATCCCTACATACAGCCTCTGCCTGCACAGAGAAGGTATGCTTTTCGTGAGCGGATTCTATGTGGAGGATATGCCGCTCATCATCGGTATGGCCCAGAACTCCGGACTTGAATATGTAAGCCACGACTCAGTAGACAACTGGTGCTGCATCAAGTTCATCAAACCAGGTAAATAATGAAGAAACTTCTATTCATATCATTCATCCTTATGCTGGCTGCAGCCTGCCAGCCGGAGGCCTACACCGGCCCGCTTGACTCTCCTATCGGAAACTGGGAGGGCATCAGAAGCGAGTACTACTTCAACGGTGAAAAGGTAGCCGACATCGACAGCTGTGAGACCAAGGGCATATCGTTCTACAAACAGGGGCTCTGCTGCATCCAGGGTGTGAAGGGAGCCTTCCCATTCATCTACAACAGCGAGACCCAGTACCTTCAGATCGACTCATCACTCTGGGAAGTCTCGGTCCTCACAGGTGCAGAGATCGTAATGACCTACCTCTACACCATCTACCCTGCCAACCCGGAAACGCCGGAGAAACCAGAGGAACCTACCGAACCTGCTGAACCGGAAACACCTACTGAACCAGTAGAGCCAACCGACCCGACTGATCCGGAGGTACCGACTGAACCGGAGGAGCCGGAAGTACCGGAAGTTCTGCCGGATGCAAACGGAGTCATCCTACCGGCTGAGTTCAACGGACGCACAATCGAATCCAACAAGAACGGCTACTACTACATCAACGACGCAGATGAGATCATTTACTGCAAATTCAAAGGCAAGAGAGAAGCGGACGGTCAACTGTACATCCAATTCTGGTATGACCAGCACACCGACTACTTCATTCCCCTCGTAGTTCAACCGACAAAGAAATAACAAAACAGGCCGACTGGTTTGTTTCGTGCTTGATATTAACTATTATTTCTGACAAATATACATTCTGCAGATGCCGAATGTGAGAGATCTGTGCTCGACGCTTTCAAAGCCTGCCGATTTCAGCATTGCGATGAATTTGTCCGGAGCAGGAAAGCGAAGGACTGACGTGCGAAGATATTCGTATGCGCCCCTGTCTCCGGAGAGGAAACCACCAATGAATGGCAGAACCTTCTGGAAATAAAGCATATAACAGCCGCGGACGAATCTGTTCGAAGGCAAAGACAGTTCAAGAATCACCAATTTGCCATCCGGCTTAAGCACTCGACACATCTCACGGAGACCAAGGTCAAGGTGTTCAAAATTACGGACGCCGAATCCAACAGCGATGCGGTCAAAAGTATTCTGATCATAAGGAAGAGCCTCGCAGTCAGCCACATACATTTCTGCAGAGACACCGGCTTTCAAGATCTTCTCCTTGCCGATCTCCATCATTCCTTCGGAGATATCCACTCCTATGACTTCACTGCCGGCTGCAACTTTCCTTGCGATCTCTATGGTAAAGTCACCTGTTCCGCACGCGACATCAAGCACCTTGACAGGAGAATCCTTATCGGCGATTTCCTTTACAGCCTTCCTTCTCCATCCCTTGTCGACATTAAGCGAAAGGATGTGATTGAGCTTGTCATAATCTGAAGCGATACTGTTGAACAGTCTTCTTATTCCCTCTTTCTTTCCCATTTGTCATTGAATTATCTGCTCGCACGGAATACGAATTTAGTTTAACTATCAGTTGAGTCAAAAAGTATTGGGTCAACCTTATCAAAAGTTCCGTACAATTGCTCAGAAGCCGCTCGACAACCACCGCGACAGCGGGACCACAACTTGCATTTATCACACTGAGTTGGAATTGTATCAAAGTATCCATCACCTTGGCATTCGGAAACAATCTCTCCGATAGTTTTGTCGTAGATATTACCTAATATGCGTGGAGAATGGTTGCAGAATCGTACATCTCCTTTATAGTTGACAGTCAGTGGACGATGGGACAGA
>JAFYWC010000012.1 GCA_017546585.1 Bacteroidales bacterium | reverse complement strand
GGATTGGTATTGCATAAGTAGGTTTGATGAATTCATAACTAAAAGATTCGACACCTTTAAGTTACTAATAATCAGCGACTTATGCAATATTTTTATTGTCTGATTATCAATATTTTAGACTGTTTTTCAGAGTCTTTTCTGAACCTTTCATCAGCTAGCTCAAGCGACAGTTATTGACAGTATTTCAATGAACTTTTATATAGCGGAACCGGATATCCGGCTTCCAATGTTTAACTTTTAGTGCGGTAAATTTTTACCGAAGTATTGAAAGTTCACACTTGACATCATAGTCATCCATATCGAAAGATGCAATATCAGCATAGAACCCCAATTGATGAGGCTCTACCATATCAAACACAAACTTGTGGCCTCGGTAAGAGACTGCCGGTGCAAAGTATTGATGATCGTAAAAGCAAAAGAGTCCGAGACCTTGCAAGACCTTGACTAGTTCCAATTTACGCTTTGTCATACTGATATCTTCTCCAAAACAATCAGCATCCCTGTAAATCAGCTTTAGAAGTTTATCGTAAGTTTCCTTGGTTCCCATCAGATTCAAGTTTTAAAATAAGTTTTTCAATCCCAATATGCCGTTCTTGACACCACCTCCGACAACTGCCGGCAAACTCTTGACCGCCTTTCTGCGGATTTCCTTGCGGATAAGCTGCTTGTTCTCGTTGAAGTAGAGACTTCCCTCTTCGAGATACTTCAGGGCAGTCATGCCGACTCTAAGAGTCACAAAGGCATTGATCATCCCGTTTGCGGCTGACTTGAACACCGTTCCTGCCACATTGACTCCTGACATACCCAGCAGTTCACCGAGATTAAGGTCATCGAGAGCTTCATCTGCTGATGCTATCAAAACTGATGACGACGCAACAGCAACATAAAGTCTGAATACCTGTCCCAATGAGGGGCGCTTGCCTCTGAGATCAACAAGACGGCGTATCAATGAGATGTTCATGCTGAGACACGTAAAGATATCAAGTGCCCCGTTCTGCGAGACGGATGTCAGTATGAACACATTCTGAGCCGACTTCCTGACCATCCGTTCCGCCTCTTTCCTATCCTCCTCATCCATGAGTTCACCCGAAGGTTCCAGTTCAGGAGTGAAGATGATCTTCATAGTCGGCCATACCAGGAATACGGCTGTCAGGCTCAGGAGTATGACATAGAACGCATACCCTAGCCATGGACTCAGCTCTGATGCCTTGTCAGCTACAGTGATGACATTGCCGATGATACAGATTACAGCAAGCAGGACAACTGATGTCAGGATGATGATTGTCGTATGTTTCTTCATTACCAATGTATTATCTTCTTATAAGATTAAAACTCCATGATTCTACGCACATGTTCATAGAAGGTATTGGATACGTGTTCTGCCAAGGATTTGGAAATCCTCTCCTTGAAACCTTCTGAATGTATCTTCTGGCTAATCTCATCCATGTCACCTATGGCAGCACGTGATATCCACAATTTCTTGTAGAAGCCCTCATTGATGTATGCATCCTTAAGGTTAACCCCTATTCCCAGATAATACCACACTCCGTACTGAGAAGCGCTCTTCTTCACATTAAACCAGAGTTTGTTGGCAAAGCATAATGCATCGTTCTTCGGTTTGAGTACGATCCCTATAGTGACGGTTCCGCCAGGTCTAAGATTACTGAGTCTCTCACGGAATGCCTCATCATCGAATGATTTGACCATAAGATCATACAGACGATCAAAGTTACCTTTAACTATCTCTTCATGTTCCATGGCGTACAGCGTCGCTGTAGCCTCTATCATCATCGTATCGTTCATTGTATTATCTTCCATGATTCAGCTAGTTTAGTTCGTATCAAATATCCTGTGCAGCGAGTGATCCTCCGGAGAGAGATGCGCGATCTCCACTCTGTGAACATGCGCAAACTCGCTTGCCAGCATTGCAGTCATGTCATCGGTCAGAGTCCGGTCCGCCTTGAAGAACGACCAGTCCGGATATCTCTGACGGAGTTCATCATCATCGTACGGCACAAGACCCTTGATGATCTGCGGACCGGAGAGGACGACCTCTGATGCGTGCCTGTATGCGATGACAGGCTCATCTTCCACAAACGAACAGAGGTTGATCAGATATCCGTAAGAGTCATCTGCATCATAGCCTGCAAAGGACATGGCGTCCACCTGGGATGCAGGGAACATCGCACATGAAGGATACTTCCAGTATTTGCCTGGAAGAGGCATAAGGACGTTCTCCATATCCAGCTCCATCTCCGGGAAGAAGGACTCATCATCAAAGTAACGTCTCATAAGATGGTATCCCACCAGCGACTTCATTCTCCAGTCCGGTTCGCTTTCGAACACGTGAAGCAGTTCAAACTGCAGCGAAGGCGTATCAGAGTAATCAACCATATTGAAAGCCTTCTCATTCTTCTGTTCCAATGTCATCATATATTCTTTCATTTTATCTGTTATACAAATCTGTGCTTGGCCATTCTCACTCCCTCATCGTCATCACGCAGCTCGCCGACGCAATCCTCCTGGGCCGGTATCGGCAATCCCCAGTGGTCCTCTGCTATCATCGTATAGCACCCCTTTGTAGACTTTCCGCATCCAGGGCATACCAGGGTTTCCGTATGCGATGAATAGCTGCAGTCCGGGTCAGGACAATACCTGTAATCCAGACACGAACGGCATACAGTCGTTTTACTGATCTTTGCATTGCCGCATATTCTGCAGCTGTGATCGTGCTTGCTGCAGATGTTGCCACATTTCGAGCATACGTACTCGATCATGTAGAAATCGTTTACATCATATTTCTCTTCCATAATACATCCTTTGTTATACATTGAGTGTATTCAGATCAAATTCTTTCGAAAATTCCTACAGCAGCCCCTTCATTTCCTTCTCAAAGTGTTCCTTTGTCTGATGAAGAGCTAAGACTCCTCTCTTGACGACACCCTCCAGATCTGAATCATCAGGAATAAAGAGTTCACATGCAGCACTCACATGCTGCTTATCCATCAGAAGCTTGGTCACCTTCATGAACGAATTGCATTCGTTCATCACATTCATGACTTCAAGCTCCTCCCCATCTGACATCTCATAGAATGCCGGAATATAGAATGCGACAAAATCCTGGTCATCCTCATCGGGGATATACACATATAATGTCAGTTGATAATAGAAGTGAACCTTGCCGTCTTCTTCCAACGGCATAAGTCCGAACTTCGTCAACGCGTTAACAACTTTATCTTTCGTTTTCATATGCAATAATGTTTAATGTCCAGTAACAAATCCTATCCTCTTGCGTTCCTCCTTCCTAGGTGATGATTCCATCTGACGATTCATCTCATCATAAAAGGCACGTTCCTTATCAGACACCGACCTTCGTGTAATCGAGATTCTTCGCATAAGGACTTCCTGACTGATCGAAGCATCGGCTTTCGATGCTTCCAAGGCCGCCTTGTTCACGATCAGTTCGATGTCACTTGCCACATATCCTTCCGTGGCTGAGGCCAGCTCACCAAAATCGAGATCCTCGTCCAACGGACGTCCAGTCAGATGGATTCTGAAGAGATCCTTCCTTGCCTCCTCGTCAGGCATAGGAATGTAGATCAGGTTATCAAGCCTTCCACTCCTGAGAAGGGCAGGATCAATCATGTTGGGCCTGTTTGTCGTACCTATCACGAAGATTCCTCGATCGGAACAATTGTTCAGCTGAGTAAGGAACTCGTTGACCTCGCCAGATATCGCCTCGCTGGTCACTCTTGACCTATCCGGCACCATGCCGTCAAGCTCGTCGAAACAGAGTATTGTCGGGGCATTGGCAGAAGCCTTATCAAACAGTTCCTTGATCTTTCCCTGAGTACCATGCACGAAGGTGCTGCCGATGTCTGATGCCTTGACCATCATGAACGAGAGCTGGCTCTCCTGGGCGAACTTATTAGCGATGAACGTCTTACCACAGCCTGGAGGCCCGTAGAAAAGCATTCCGTTAGGTACCTTCAACCTGTACTTCTTGACCTTGTCAGGATTCTTGAGCACATACATGACTTCATCTGAGAGCATCGCCTTCACTCCTGTCATGCCGGCCACGGCAGCAAATCCTTGCGGAAGGTCAGAATCCGGATCCATCTCCACTACTCCCGCATCAACTCCGATCCCGTCATCCTGACCGACATTTGTCTCCTGGGTATTCTCATGGCTATGCTTGATGTTGTCAGCGATTGCAAAGACAACATCTTGAACACTTTCATAACGCTTATCAAGATCAGGCTCAAGCATCTTGCAAAGAATCTCCTTCTGTGCCCGAGTGAGTCTGTCCTCCTTAGAACAGATGATACTTGCAGGAGTCATCCTCGCCTCCCTCAAGTCTGATACAGATGCGGCATCAGGCTGATACTCCCGCCACGGTTCAGTGCCGAAGATCATGTTATAAAGGAGCGCTCCGGCTGAGAAGATGTCACTCTTTACGTTGAAACGGTTCCGGAAAGTCTCTGGCGCCATATACCACGGATTAAGATGTGACTTGTCAAGACGAGCTACAGCCTTATGCGCAGGTGACAGGTGGCCGAAACCGACCAATGTAGCATCAAAATCATCAATGAAGACATTCCTAGGAGTGACATCATTATGTACTATACCCGACATATGCATTACGCAGAGAGCACTCAGGACCTGCTGTATAATGATTACAGCTTCCTCCCAAGTAAAAACCTGTCCATCATCCAGTAAATCCGATAGCCTCACTCCTTCATTCATCTCTCTCACGAGGTACTGGTAGTCTATCGATTCTATATTGACTGTTCCAGTACCCAACAGCCTCGGCAAAGAGTACTTCGCCTTCATCAGGCCTGTAGCGATTTCAGCGAACTCGATGGAGGTGCATCCGTCTACCATAATCTTCATGATTGAAGTGACACCCCTGTCATCTACAACCTTATAGCTCTGAGCATTATTTGCTCCATACGTCTTGCAGTACTCCGTTACACGGAATCCGGCAACCTCTTGTCCAATTTTCAATATCTGATTCATATGCGTTCCGTTTGGTCACATTCTATATGATATGTTTATCTGTATTTTCTTTCATTGCAGAGGAAACGATTAATGCTCTATCATCAATTTTAACTGACGGATGTCGGATTTCAGGAAAAAAGACTTACTTTTGCGACCCAATATAAACAGAGTTACGATATGACAAAAGCAGAAATAGTAAAAGAAATCTCTAAAAGCACTGGCATCGAGGCTACAACAGTCGGCGCAGTAGTAGAGGGCTTCATGGAAGCAGTAAAAGGTTCCCTTGCAAAGGAGAACAACGTATACCTTAGAGGATTCGGTACATTCGAGGTGAAGACTAGAGCACAGAAGACTGCCAGAAACATCACCAAGAATACTACAGTGATCATCCCTGAGCACAAGGTTCCTACATTCAAGCCTTGCGCTGAGTTCAAGAACCAGGTGAAGTAATCAAGGAATTCAAGGTATCCAGACCTAATTCACTATACATTAAGTAAATCACTAGAAGAGCAGCCGACGGAAGTTGAGTTGCTCTTTTCTTTTGCAAATAACGTGTACACATTCGTCGAACGTATGGTCATAGCAGTTATATTTGTAGGATAAAAAATCCACCTATGACTCTCTCGGAAAGATACTTTGACTATAGCAAGGATCAGATAGCTGAAAGCTTCGAGCACATATGGAAGAAAGGATATGGCATGGCATACGTCAAGGATCTGGAATGCAGTGATGATTTCCTTCAGTCTCCTCTTGTCAGGCAGTATATGCGTCTGCTGGAGCTCTGCATGAAAGGGATCAAGCTTACCCAATCCGGATTCCTTCCGAACAAGGTTGTAAAGGAAATATACCCGCTTGGACCGAAGGACCCATTCACAGAGATGGGTCTCAGTAAGTTAGGTAACCATATAAACTGCGTCTCGCTTTGTCACATATGGGAGCTATTCCTTAAAACAGGCCTTGCCAAGAAACGCAAAGGGATGCTGCTTTTGACCAAGGCAGGAGAGAAGGTTGTAGGCAAGCCTGATGAGCTGTTCCGTCATTTGATGAGAGCCCTCTCCACCACTGCGGACCCATACTACGTCGATAACTATGAGATAGGTCCCTTCAATGACTTGTCACAGTTATTGTGTGTACAGTTAAGCAAGAGCAACGGCCAGTTCGAATCCATAAGCCATTGTCTTCATGAGTACGGCCAAAGGCATTACAGGCTCAGGTATTTCTTCAACGAGATTCCTTGGGAAACTATTCCTGGTGAAATATCAGAGTCCTTCTTTGCAAGGACCATAGAGCGGTTCCTGGCATGGCTCGGTCTGATTGAATTTGAGGACGATGAATACCTTAAGGGACTGACGTTCAAAACACCGGAAAAGTTCAGAACCACCGAGCTTTTCTCTAAGTTCATTGGACTTAACGAGCCTTTAGGAATGGATGAAGAGGCCTACATGGAGGAAGATCCAGAATATGACGATGGAGATGATGAGGAGGAACCTATCGTCTTAAGTCCACGTGTAATGAAGGATTTCCTAGAAATGATTGGTGCTGACACCTCAGATTTTCCAGAAGAAGAGGAACTGGACAGGCTTGATGCAATCAGGGTCGCTGAAATGATTTCGCAGAACTTCATAGATCCAAACAAGCAAGGCAAGTACAAGTCATAGGGCTAACCGAGCTGGATTAAACCTTTCAGCAGGTCACATGTCTAAGTAAGTGAGTACTCAAGAAAGACTATTGTTGAACCCATTAAACTGAAAGGCTATGAAGAGAAGAATTCTAATGGTATCAGCTATGATACTACTACTCGGTTCACAGGTGCAGATGTATGCTCAGAAGAAAGGTGGACCGGACCACAAGAGACCTGGAATGGAGATGCACGAAGGTAGAAGACCAGGCGGACCTATGAAAGCTATCAGTCAGGGTGACATTGCGAGACTTCAGGACTTCTACTGGAAGAAGTACAGAGTGAAGATCTCAAAGAAGGAGGCAGAAAGAATTCTGCTGGAGGACAGAAGAGACAGAGGTCCACGTGACTTCGCTCACAATCCACCACCTCCGCCAAAAGGACACAAACCTGAACCAAGAGGTCAGCAGAGGTCTCCACGGAGATAACGATAAAAGTCAGCCAAAATCGACAAATTTGTGCGATTTTGGCTGACTTTTTCTAAGCTTAAAGCAGGCATAGCTGATTAGCTCTCTGACGATTAAGCAAAAAACGAGGTGTTACGAGGTTCCTTATTAAGGTCCTTTTCCAACCAGGTATACATCACTCCGGTGCTATCATCTTCGGAAAACGGTTCATACCCCTCCCTGATATACCACTTCATCATCCACGATCCGGACTGGGCCTTGAGCTGAATCTTATCGAACATCTTCTGACGAGCCATCTTCTCGCAGAACTGTAGGAGCTCACGTCCACGTCCTTCTCCTCTTACCTTACTGTCAACCTGTAGATTAGCAATAGTAACGACCTCCGGCTCGTCATAGGATGCAAACATAGTGCATGACGACTTTGCATCAGCAGACATCACCGGCATGGTAAACAAGGACTCATGGTCCCAAAAGCAGTTTTGATAAAGAAATTCCATACTCTTGTATTAAAGATTGCTATTAATATCATTCATTATTCTGTCCCTATCTTCAGATGTAGTCCTTCTATGAGGAACCGGGAACTTAGCCTTGGCCGGCTCACGAAGAATATATTCTATTTCAGCCTTCCAGTTACGTTCAAACTTATCGTATTCCTTACGGACCCTGAGGTAAACATCATCACTGTAATGGTAGTAGACATCCAGTTCGTCTGGCTCATAGTGCTGATACCGCACCTTTCGACGGGCCCTCCTCTTTCCGGCAGTGACCGCGGCAATGACATCATCCACGAAGTTCCTGTCCTTATCGATATATATCTTGCCGGCCCTCAAAACCATGTCGTTGTTATCATGGATGACTGTGGAGATAATCTTGATCGATTCCCACTGGCATACCTGAACACCAGGATCCTCCTCATCATTCCTATAGTAGTAAAGCCCCCAATCGACATCGTCATATATGCTATATGCCGACCGATATACCTTATCGTGCACATCGTAATAATAATGCCCGAGTAGGGTAAGGGGTTTGTCCAGGTCAATCCTTCTGATTCTTAAGACGCGTAAAAACTTATCAAGAAAACTCATTCTGTATCTGATTCTAATTAATCTCCTGTGGCAATCCGTGCCACCCACAAAAAGGGATATGCTTTTAGACTATGATGGTTACAAAAAAAGTCCCGAAATCACGATCTTTGTGATTCCGGGACTTCGTATTCAATAACTTTAATTACTCTGAAACTAACTTAAGCAGCTGCGCAAACTGATCCGGGCAGGAGGTATTCTTGCCTCCGCATGTAATACCGGCAAGACGGTCCTTCACATCAGATATCTTCTGTCCCTTGCAGAGAGCGACTATGCCCTTGAGGTTACCGTTGCATCCGCCATGGAAGGCCGCGTCAAGAATCACGTCACCTTCAACAAGCAGTTCGATTGCCTGTGAGCATACTCCTTCTGTCTGACCCACTACATATCTGACAGAACCCTTATACGTATCGTTTATTATCTTCATATCGCAATATTTATTGTTTTATATATCTTATAGTATGTACGGACGACCTATTACCAGTCACCCTTCAATGCCTCAGTCACTGCCGACTGATATTTCTCTATGGTTGTGGCCTTCAGGATAGGCTTCCTCAGACGTTTAGGAAGAGAAGGGAGCAGATACTCCCAATAGGGTTTCATCTTTGTAAGAAACTGTGTGCTGCCCTGAAGACGTTGTGAGAGTTCGCAGAACATCGCATCGTGCATCTGCTGTACAAGGCGGCACAGTTCACGATCGGTCAGTTCTCTGCCATCGCGGTACTCTATGCCCAGTGCCGGGTTGGCAAGAAGCCCGCGGCCTATCATGATACCTTTCAACTGCGGGAACTCCGATTCAATGCGTCTGATATCCTCCAGTGTGAGTATGTCACCATTGTATATTACTGGGTGCTTGCATGCAGCATAGAATTCCGCGAAAGCCTCTATGTCGGCAGCCTTCTTGTACTGTTCAATACCCAATCGGGGATGAACAGTTATATGGCTCAATGGTGTATCGTTGAGTATAGGCATCAACGCGCGCCACTCATCCTTACTCTCCCATCCGAGACGCATCTTTACCGAGAAGGTGAAGTCCGGATAGCCAGTCGTTGCCTTCATCAGCTCAGCAACCATATCGGGGTGAGGCAGAAGCCCGGCCCCGTGCTTCTTGCGGGCCTGTAAAGGGAACGAACAGCCCATATTCAGATCCACATTCCTATAGCCCTCATTGGCAAGCAGTTCCATAAGAGGGTGCATCTCATCTGGTGTAGCAGCTATTATCTGTGGGAGAAGGTTCTCGACGTTGTTGCTCTCATGTTTCACATCGCGCACATCCTTGCTGCGTATCTCACCATGCTCATAGCGCAGGAAAGGCGTACAGTAGACGTCCACGCCACAGAAAACGGTACTATGCACATTGCGCCATACAGCCTCGGTAAATCCTTGGAGGGGTGCTGAATATATTTTCAACACGTTCATCATCTCTTTATAATTTAGACATTTCACTTCGTATCTCACCCCGAACTCGACGAAACTCCTCAATGACCTGCTCTTCAGGACCAGAGAATGCATCCGGATCGTCAAAGCCGATGTGAAGTTTCTTAACAACCTCTCCGACGAATGTAGGGCAGCTCTCCTTGGCTCCACCGCATACAGTGATGACGTAATCCCAGCTCTGGTCAAGGTACTGGGATACATTCTTAGGGCAATGACCACTGATATCAATTCCTATCTCAGCCATTACCTTGATGGCAAGAGGATGTACCTCAGTTGCGGGTCTTACTCCTGCTGAGCATACTTCAGCTTCGGGATGAAGACTCTGAAGGATGCCATGGGCCATCTGGCTGCGGCATCTGTTACCTGTGCATAATACAAGATATCTCATTCTTTACTGATTGGACGGGTGGAACGGACAGCGTTTGCCGATGCA
This sequence comes from Bacteroidales bacterium, assembly GCA_017546585.1. Lineage (GTDB taxonomy): Bacteria > Bacteroidota > Bacteroidia > Bacteroidales > UBA932 > Cryptobacteroides. The sequence continues at coordinate 4,109 of JAFYWC010000012.1, read as the reverse complement.
CTGGCTGTTGGATGACATATGACGGCAGACAATCTGGGGCTTGTGCATTCGGACTCCGGTAACTTCCTCGGCATAGTCGATAGCTGTGATAATGGACATATAGGAGTTGCGCTTGCAGCATCGCGGACCTCCAATCTCGCCGAGCTTTGCCAATGAACGGGAGGTCATGAGATTAGAATGTCCCCAAGCTTCATTCATCAAAGGAGTCGAGCCGGTGATGATGGAGATGAACATACCCGTGCTTATGGCAGCACCGCACGCTCCCCAGAATCCGCATGCTCCGCCGGGAACCTTGCTTCCTCTGCTTATCATCTCGCTGAGAGCCTTTGCCAGATCGATCTGTCCGCCGGCATTGTGATATGCTGTCAGGAGAGCGGCACCGACCATAATGTGATGCTCCGGTCCGTGCATATGACAGAACTGCATGTCCATCATCTTACCGATTATCTCTATCGGGTCGCATGAGGTCTCGTTCAGGCATAGACCTACAATTGAATCCACACCTTTGGAGTGACATTCATTGCAGACGTAATGACCATTTACACATCTGGTCTTGCTGAACTCACTCTTGTGACATATGCTGCATTCCATCAGGACATCTTCCTGAAGGTACTCCAGAGGAGCCTTACATATCAAGCATTCTTCCTTCATATCCGGTGATTTTATCTCTACAAAATTACATCATTATCTGAGAAATCTTACAACAGCCCAAATCAATCTTACACAACCACCCTTCAGAAGCATGCAGAAAGGCGTTTTGTTATAATACATCTTACAAAACGCCTTCCGCATCTTACATTCATCATCACACGAACTCATACTTATTGACCCATACCCGGCCGTCATCCTTGTCGTTGTTTTCCCTCACGAGAATCATCGCTTCATCCATATCCTTGAAGTCAATTCCGAAGAAGTCGGACAGAGTCTGCAAGGCTTCACTCTCCATCAAGTAATAGGTATCGTCATCCTCGATATCGACAATGTAGTCCTCCGGAAAGAAGACGTTGTTGTTCTTCTCATAGATGCACATTCCCGGCTCTTCGCACCTGAATGCGATGTCGATTGATGGGTATTTCTCCTTTATCAAATCCTCCACCTCGGTACACCGGTACCAAGCGGTTTCCGTTGTGAAGCACAGTATGTCATCATCCAGATATAACCCATCCCATGAGCCTCGGCACTGAACCTGATTGAAATCCACACCGAGGTCTTCCACAAGGTTGCCAAGCCATGTGGTTCCAAAGCCATTGGGCTTAAGGGGTTCCTTCATTTCCTGAAGTCTTTTCATTCTGTCATAGAGATCCTGTATCTCTTCTGAATCACCTGTACATTTAATAGATGTATAGCACCAATTCGGACACATAATTCTTTAAGTTTTAATAGTTTATATATTTATCCATCTTGCAGGCCTTCGCCTTGCGTGTCATAGGAACCGTAGCCATGATACCCGTCATCGGTATCCTTTGGCCGTCCTTGCTTTCAAGCACCCAGCAGCCTTCCACGGAAGCCACCGTACAATCAGTATAGGTTCTCAAGACAGCATTGAGCACCTTGGCGCTCTTGCGTGACACCTGAATCATTCCGTTGACTCTCACATCACTGCTGTCGAACCTCACCACCATGGCAGGCACTCCATGGAGGGAAACCTTCACTCGGTCTCCCTCTACGGTCACGTCCCTGCCGTTCATCTGCATCGCTACGCGTAATCGGATAGCGGACAGCATCATCTCATCACTTCTTGTCATATCTTTAATCATTTAGAGTGTATAGTCTTTGTCTATCATGACGAACTTGTCAACCTTGAAGCATCTCCACTCACCCTTCTCTATGTCGAAGTACGGGAATGTTCCGTTGAATGCCCTCTGCGGCTTCTGATTCGTAGAGCCGGAGTCGTACTTCCTGATGACATCGATGGCTCTGGTTCCGTAGGCATCCCTGCGGGTTCCGTCAGTCTTCTCGAATACGAAGTGGACGATCTCATCCGTGAGCATCTTCTTGAGTTCCGCAATGTCATGCATTATGGTCACTGCCTGTATCGAACCCTGTCCGAACCTGGCATCAAGGTAAAGGTCAATCTTCATCAGCTCGTTGTCTCCGCTGAAGAGCGACGGCTGTACGTTTGTCTGTGTAGTTGTATCCATGATTATTGAATTTTACGATTAGTATTGTCTGCTATGGCCTTCTTGACCATCTTGCCAAGCTCCACTGCAAGTCTTGACATGTCAGTCAGATTGACGTTCCTGTGATACATCAGCGAAGGATCATACTGCGGATCGATGCTCACTGCCACGATGGCAAAGCCTTGTTTCTCGACATCAACCACAGCCTGTCGGACCGTCTCCACCGACTCGTTCGGAGCGCCGTCTGATATCATGAAGAACAGGCAGTTCTCCTTGGTATGCTTGCGAACTCTCGCAGCAGCCTCACGGATAGCCGTTCCGTCGTTGTTGCCCCATCTGGAGTCAGTACTTCCAAGGGCGTACTTCGGACTGAAGGACTTCTCTCTGTAGACATAGAGAGCTGTACCTCCGTCTGTGCTATGGCCATAGATATACAGGTCAACATTATTAAGGGTACCGATTGCCTCATTCAGCAGGACCGCAGTATCTCTTGCAGCCGTCTCACCTTCTCCGTACATTGAGCCGGATTCGTCGATGAGGATGCATACAGAGATCCTGTCGGACTTGACCTGACCTTCTCTCATGTAGACGGTAGGTACTCCCTGGAAGGCTTCAGCGATCTTGCCTGTGTCGAGCATTCCGCTGCGCATACCCTTGTGGATGAGCTTGTACTCCATCGATGAGCACTTGAGAGACTTCGAGATTGCAGGTATGTACTTGCGTACTCGTGAGAGAGAGTCCATGTACTTATCCTTGTAAGGCTTCTCCTTGATGACGACACATCCTTTCTGTGTGCCGCGCTCGGCCCTTCCTTCACAGATCTTACCTACCAGGTTCCTGTCAGCCTTGACTGTCGCCGACTGTGAGTCTGACGAGATGGTCGACTTCTCAGCTTCGCTTGTCAGGTCCTTGAGTGCCTCTGCAATCTTGTCGAACACATCCGCGATATCCTGATCCACCTTCTTGGCAATCTGCTTTGCGGTCATCTTCTTACCGGTAGCCTTGCCGGCAGAGCCACTGCCAGAGCCGCTTCCACTCTGTGAAGATTCACCGGAGTCTTGACTGTCATCCTGCGGCTGACCATCACCGGGACCCTGCTGCTGTTGCTTCTGTCTTTCCTTCTCCTCATCCTCGAGGTACTTCTTGACAAGCTCGAAGATTTTCTCGGCAGTCTCTACGCACTGTGCTGTAGATGTCGGATATGGAGTAAGCAGCGGACGGATCTCCATCAGAGTGTCGGAGAACTCGTTCAGGTCATCCATGTTGACTGTCTTGGGATATCTAACGAGTGAGATGATGCAGTTAAGCAGTCTTGCAAAGGTGCTCTGCGTTTCCATCTCGGGCTTATCGGCCATCTTCTGTACATACCTGTCGAAGTAGTAGTACTTGGATGCCTTCAGGAAGTTCGCAAGGCCAGGCTTCTGCTCACCAAGCTCCCTCTCGATCCTCTCGTCTTCGAGGATGTTCTCAAGGAACTTCACTACCCTGTTGGTGATGCCCTTGTACGCACTGAAGTCAGTATATAGCACATGACATCCCTCGTGGATTGCAAGTCCGAGGAAGGTGTCGATACGGTTTCCTATAGGAAGGTCGGTATCATCGAAGACTTCCGTAGCGACCCACACGGTCTTTCCGTCAGTCCTGGATGCGTCAGGAGATATCCTCACCCGTACCTTGACCGGTGTGTCCATGACCTTGATCATGTCCTCTGCAAGACGATAGGAGTTCTTGATCAGCTCCTCGTCCGATGCCGGTGAAAGCATGTAGTCGGAATACGGTGTTCCTTCAGGGATCGAGCTTTCCCATCCGAGTCGTCCGGTCCTTCTGATCTTGACGAAGGTGGTCTGATCTCTGTCCAGGAAATCCGTGGTGAGCATCTGTATCTTCTGCTCGCTGGTCAGTTTCTGATGAATTCTTTTCATATCAGTATCCTTTATCGGGTTCAACTTCATTTGTGAAGCACCCGACAGGGGCGGCTGAGGATAAGAG
>JAFYWC010000011.1 GCA_017546585.1 Bacteroidales bacterium | reverse complement strand
CCTTGAATTTCTCTTGTTCTGCAAAGAGCTTTTTATAAAGCTCGGTATTCAGTTCTTCATTGGTCATTAGCGTTCCTCCTTGGAGTGGGGTTTTTTAATTCCTGCAGGAGAGTCCATGCCTTTCATGTCGTTGAGCTTCTGAAGCACAGACGGCTTTTTCGCTTTTGCTCTTTCTTCTTCCATCGGAAGAACAACCAACTTGCCATTGATTCTCATAAACATTTCGGGCGTATCAAACTTTTCCTTGAACTGCTTCATGTGTTCGGGAGTGAGCGAAGTAAAATCATCTTCGCCCAACCCGACAATAAGAAACGTACCTGCAACCACATCGTAGATTTTTCCGTCTTCATCACGGAGCACTCGGTTCAGTTCGCTTCCTTTCAGTTTCGCTTCCTCATCGCAGATAATAGCCACAGGCTCCTCATAAGGATAGACGGCTTGAATGTAGCCGCCTACCTCATGCTGCAGAGAGGAAAGCCCCGATGATATTTCTTTTGCGTAAGGCTTTTTCTCCGGCTCAACAACGAGCACGGAAATCTTTTCATTATCCATAATCACAGAACCTCCTCTTTGTGTTTTTTAGTCGGCTCTGTCTTGCTCGGCTTATCATAGGAGTGGAGCTTCTGCAGGACAGAGGGTTTTGCAGATTTGGCAACCTCGGTTCTTACCGGAGCTTCCTCTGCCAACGCTTCAAGCGGTGTCTTATCGTCGATGTTCAGAGCGATATTGAGTTCAGCCAATCTCGCAGATTTTACTCTCAGCTCGTTCTCTTGTGGGAACGGTTTGCCAAGTTCCTGCTTTGCTGTCTCCATCTGCGAATACAGACTTTCGAGCTTGCTCTGAACCGTAGCAAGGCGTTCAGCCATACCATTCAGAGCATTATCAATTCTCGTCAAATTACCACGAGGATCTTTGCCGAGAGATACACGGTGGGTCATTTGTCCTTTGAGGGTCAGAACATAATCACGCCCGAAGTCCTCCAAGGTCAGCGACATTTGGAAACCACGGTAGCTGCCAATCGGAACAGGGTCTAATCCCTTTACATCCTTAAAGACATCAACCAAGGCAGCACCGGCGTTCTCCTTATCGGTCAGCACGTCGCCACGAACCGTCATACCGGAAAAGCCGTCAACGGGGTGCGGATGCTCGGCAAGGGTTTTCATATCTGCTTCAAAGCCTGCGATAAATCCTTTGCTCTGCTCAATCTGTTCGGGGAAATAACGCAAGAGGTTATCTTCCAAACGATACTGCTGACTTTGGTGGTTCGCTTTCATCAGCTTCAAACGAGCTACGTCCACATCCAAGTCCATCTTTTCCTTAATGCGTTCATCGCCTGCACACAGAGCTTTGATCTCCGCATAGGAGAGTGCAGTTTCATCAATATCATCACAGGCACGAACGGGCGATTTGCTCGTCATAATCTGGCTGATGAATTTTTGCTTGTTCTCCAAGGTCTGCCACAGGTACGCATCGAAGGTTGCTTCGGTAACGTAGCGGTAGATGTGAACTTCGGGGTTCATGTTGCCTTGGCGAATGATACGACCGCTACGCTGTTCAAGGTCTCCCGGTCTCCAAGGTGCATCAAGGTCATGCAGAGCGATCAGTCTGTCCTGGACGTTCATACCGGCTCCCATCTTAAAGGTAGAACCCATGAGAACACGGACTTGACCGGAACGGACTTTACTGAACAATTCCTTTTTGCGAGCTTCGGTGTTTGCTTCATGGATGAAAGCAATCTGCTCTCTCGGAATACCTCTCGCCACAAGTTTCTCTCGGATGTCATCGTACACGGTGAAGCTCGGTTCTTCTGCGATGCCGTCTTTCTCTGCAAGGTGCTCCAATGCTCGGATTTCCGGGCTGTCGAGATTACCTGCAGGAGCTTTGGCAGTTCTCTGTGAAGTCGTGCTTTTCGGTGTAGAGAGGTCGCAAAAAACGAGCTGTGTCAGTTTGTTGTCATGTCCTTCCTCCCAAATGCGGTGAATGTTATCCACGCACATATTGACTTTGCTTGTAGGCTCGTCGGGGAGGTTAGGATTGATGATACGCTGATCCAAGCCGAGCTTACGACCGTCAGAGGTAATGCGAAGCATATTATCCACGGACGGATCAACCTTGCCCGAATGGACGGCGGCTGCTCTTTCGGAAAGCTCTTGTACCATCGCCTGTTGGATTTCGGTCGGCTGTGCAACTTCGTTGTGATAGATCGGCGTCGGGGTTGGCAAATTGAGCTGATCGGCGGTTTTGATGTCTGCCGCTTCTTTGAACAGGTTCATCAGTTCGGGCAGATTGAAGAACTTCGCAAAGCGGGTTCTTGCACGGTAGCCCGTGCCCTCCGGTGCAAGCTCAATGGCTGTCGTGGTCTCTCCAAAAGTGGAAGCCCAACAATCGAAGTGTGCCAAGCCTTTATTGCGGATAGTGTCATGCTGCAGGTAACGCATCATCGTGTACAGCTCTGTCATGGAATTGCTGACGGGCGTTCCCGTTGCGAATACAACGCCTCGGCTGTCGGTCAGTTCGTCGATGTAGCGGCATTTTAAGAGCATATCAGAGGACTTCTGTGCATCGCTGGTCGAGAGACCTGCGACGTTCCTCATTTTGGTGTAGAGGAACAAATTCTTAAAACTGTGTGCCTCGTCAACGTAGAGACGGTCAATGCCGAGCTGCTCAAAGGTGATTACATCATCCTTGCGGGTGCTGTCCATCAATTTCTGCAGACGGGTTTCCAAGCCCTTTTTGGTTCTCTCCAAAGACTTGATTGTGAAGCGTTCCGCACGGCTCGCTTTGAGTTCTTCAAGACCTTCTTCGATTTCCGCAATCTGCTCCTGCAGAAGTCGCTCTTGTCGTTCTTGCGATACGGGGATTCTCTCAAACTGGCTGTGTCCGATGATGATTGCATCGTAGTCGCCGGTTGCAATTCTGCCGCAGAACTTCTTACGGTTTCTCGGTTCAAAGTCCTTTTTGGTTGCGGCAAGAATATTGGCAGACGGATACAAACGGAGAAATTCACTTGCCCATTGTTCGGTCAAGTGGTTCGGAACGACAAACAGCGGCTTTTGGCACAAGCCGAGTCGCTTGCTTTCCATAGCGGCGGCTACCATTTCAAAAGTCTTGCCCGCACCAACTTCGTGTGCAAGGAGCGTATTGCCTCCGTAGAGGATGTGTGCAACGGCGTTCTTCTGATGCTCACGGAGTTTGATTTCGGGGTTCATACCGCTGAATACGATATGGCTTCCGTCATACTCACGAGGACGGGTGGAATTGAAAAGCTCGTTGTACTTGGTTACAAGCTCCTGTCTGCGGTCGGGGTCTTTCCAAATCCAATCACGGAACGCATCTTTGATTGCCTGCTGCTTCTGCTGTGCGAGGGTCGTTTCCTTGGAGTTGAGTACACGGCGTTCACGCCCATCGGGGTCGGTAACGGTATCATAGATACGCACATCACGCAGATTCAGAGTGTCCTCCAAAATCTTATATGCGTTGGCTCTCTCCGTTCCGTAGGTCATATAGGCGTTTACGTCGCTGTAGGACGGCTGAGATTTGCCGGTGATGTTCCACTCTGCAGAGAACGGCGAATAGTTGACTTCGATAGATCTCCGCAGGTAATACGGCGGCTCAAAGGTCTCCACCATAAACTGCTGGATGTAGGATTTATCAATCCACGTTGCACCCAGGCGAACCTCAATCTCGGAGGCATCAAGGTCTTTGGGCTGTGCCGTTTTCAGAGCTTCCACATTATCGAGGATGAAGTGGTGTTTTTCCGTTCCCTCGGTGTACTCCAAGGCTTTCTGATAATAGGCGAGCTTTTCACGGACGTTACCGGATAAGAAATCATCGGCGGTTCTCCAAGTATAGGAGCCGTCGGGCTTTCTGTTGAAATCCATATAGAT
>JAFYWC010000093.1 GCA_017546585.1 Bacteroidales bacterium | reverse complement strand
GTTCTTTCTTGGAACTATAACATTAAAAAGCATTAGAATCAGATATGGCTAAAAAGGCATCCAAACAACCCAAAGAGGTAAAATTGGAAGATATACTTTTCAATTGTAGAGACTTGCTCCGTGGTCGAGCACCTATGCAGGACAAGCGAGACTTATTGCTTACGCTTGTATTCTTCAAGTTCGTTGGCGACCGCTTTAAGGAACGCAAGGAGGCTATCATTGAACAGTATCAAGATGAGCCTGCATTGGCCGAGATTCTTATTGAGGATAGTTCGTCTTACGGTATGGACGGCATATTCTACTTGAAGCAGGAGTGCCGCTGGGAATACCTGATTGGTGTTGAGCCTAAGTTGATGGCTGTCGCTTTCGATGACGCTATCAGCACTCTTGACAATGAAATCGCCACATTGAAGAATGCACTTCCAAAGCAGATATTCACCAATACTGCAATCGATGCAAATGTGTTGAAGTCCGTTGTTGACGAGGTTGATAAGATTGATAAGAATAAGTTCCAGGAGAAGGATCTTATTGGTCGCGTGTATGAGTATTTCTTGCAGGCATTCTCTATCAATGCCGATAAAGAGGAGGGCGAATTTTATACACCTCATAGCATCGTGGAGTTGATTGCTTCACTTATCGAGCCTTTCGATGGTACTATCTATGACCCTTGCTGTGGCTCGGGCGGCATGTTCGTTCAGAGTATGAAGTTTATCGAGGCTCACGGCGGAAACACCAAGACTGTCCACGTCTACGGTCAGGAACAAGAGCCTGCGACATATCGTTTGGCAAAGATGAACTTGGCAGTGCGTGGTATCTCGTATGATTTAGGCGACTATGCTGCATCGACTTTTACCGATGACCACCACTCAGACAAGAAGGTGGATTACATTATGGCTAATCCTCCGTTCAACCTCAAGAAGTGGAGAACATCGGATACCTTGCTCGATGACTATCGTTGGAAGGGCTATGGCTTACCACCGGAGAGCAATGCCAACTATGCTTGGATTCTCCATATGCTCTCGAAACTTAATCCTACCAATGGCGTAGCGGGTTTCCTACTTGCTAATGGTGCATTGGATGATAGCGACACTTTGGCAATCCGTCAGAATCTTATTGAGAAAGATAAAGTCGAGGCTATTATCGTATTGCCTCGTGAGATGTTCTACTCAACTGATATCAGCGTTACGCTTTGGATTTTGAACAATAACAAGCGTGGTGGTATGTGGCACGGCCGCAATCTCCGTAATCGTGAGAAGGAGATACTCTTCGTTGACCTCCGAACTTGGAGCCAGAATATCTATGAGAAGAAGTATGTGAAACTCACCGAAGAGCAGATTGCCGATGTTTGCAAAATCTATTTCGATTGGCAGACACTCGATACAGCGGGAACACCTGCGAAGTATGAGGTGCCTGAGTTGTACCGTTCAGTAGGATTCGAGGAGATTAAGAGCAAGAATTTCTCACTTGTTCCTAGCCGTTATATTGAGTTTGTAGACCGTGATACAGAGTTGGACTACGAAACAGCGTTGTCAACAGCTGGCGAAAAAGTTCGCGAACTCTTGACAAGCCAGTCAGAGAACAACAAGAAACTAGTAGACGCATTCAAAGTATTGGGTTATGATGCAGAGTAACGAAATACGATGGGTGCGATTGGGTGGCTACATCAAGTTGTGCGATGAAGTCAATACCAAAGGAACGACTTATCCAATGTTGGGCATTAACAAAGACAAGGTGTTTATGCCTACCGTTGCTAATGTTAGCACTGTCGATATTAAGAAATACAAGATTGTCTCAAAAGGACGATTCGTGTTTAGTGGTATGCAGACAGGGCGTGATGTATGTATCCGTATAGCTCTATACGATAAGGATGAACCAGCACTCATATCACCAGCATATACAACTTTCATAGTAGAAGAAGAAAAAGGATTGCTACCCGAGTTCTTCTTTATGTACTTTGTGAGAGCGGAGATGGACAGATACGGTTGGTTTATTAGCGATTCGAGTGTGCGCTCCAATCTTGATTGGGTTAGATTTGTTGAAATACAAATTCCGGTTCCTTCGCCTGAGAAGCAGCGTGAGTTGGTGGCTACTTGGAGGGGATTGCGTGATATGAAGGAGCAGAACGAGGCTATGGCTGCGCCATTGATGCAGTTATGTCAAAGCCGCCTCCAGGAACTCAAACACAAATATCCTCTCACCGAAATCGGCCCGTATATCGAGCAGTGCGATGAGCGCAACTCGGAGAATGAATATACTCAAGATGATGTAAGAGGTATTAGCACTGATAAAAAGTTCTTGCCAACAAAGGCTAATTTGGAGGGGGTATCATTAACATCATACAAGGTTGTTAACCCAATGGACTTTGCGTATGTGGCAGATACTTCGCGCCGAGGCGACAAGATTGCTCTTGCATTAAATACCACAGAAGACAAAATATTAATTTCATCAATATATACGACTTTCAAGAGTAAGGACTTATCACAACTCCTCCCTGAATATCTGTATTTGATGATGAGTCGTAGCGAGTTTGATAGATATGCTAGATTCCATTCTTGGGGAAGTGCAAGAGAAACTTTTAACTGGGAAGATATGTGTCGCGTTGCTATTCCATTGCCTCCAATTGAGGAGCAACGAGCCATTGTGAATATATACAAATGCGCAGCAGAGTGTAAGCGTATTGCTGAAGAGGCTGACCGTCTCAGCAGAGAGATATGCCCTGCATTGATGCAAAAAGCTATAAGGGGATAGAGTTATGGCAATAGCAGGAAAGTTTTACGAGAGTGATTACGAAGAGGCTTTTTGCCAAGTGCTGCAGGAAGCTGGTTGGGACTACACCTTTGGTGGAGCCCTTCATCGTAAATATACCGATACATTGTTGGAGGATGATTTGCGCTGTTACCTGACTAAGGCGTATGCCTCAAAAGGTATTACCGACGCAGACCTTGTAACAATCATTGCGCGAATGCGAAATGTGGGCTCTTCGACCGAGTATAAATCACTGCGTGAGGCGTTCCGACTCTACCAAGAGGGTTTTGATTTCAATCCGAACGACTCAACTCGTTCGCCATTCCATATCGACTACATCGACTTCGAGAATCACGAAAATAACATCTATCGTGTAGTCAACCAACTTGAAGTACACCAGGGCAAGGAGATTCGCATTCCAGATGTGGTACTCTACATCAACGGCATTCCGATATGTATTGTAGAGTTGAAGAACCCAGCTGATGAGAATGCTACTATTCGTGATGCTCATACGCAGATTACTGTAAGATACAAGCGCGACATTTCGTCGCTGTTGAAATATACATCGCTGGCCGTTATCAGTGACGGCAGCAACTCTCGTCTTGGTTCGGTGTTTACTCCATACGAATTCTTCTATGCTTGGAAGAAGGTGTCGAACAAGGAGGAGGCACAGATGGGTGTTGAACAGATGGTAACACTCATATATGGCGCATTGGCTCCTAAGCGCATTACAGCCATTATCCGAGATTACATCTATTTCCCAGACCTCAATGATAATGACGATGACGAGACTCAGATAGTATGTCGCTATCCTCAGTTCTTTGCTGCCGAACAGATGCGTGATAATATTATCGCTCACTTGCGTAGCCGAGGTGGAGATGGTAAGGGAGGTACATATTTCGGTGCCACGGGTTGCGGAAAGACATATACGATGTTGTTCCTTGCCCGTCAGTTGGCACTGCGTTCAAAAGCATATCTCGATAGTCCTACGATACTAATCATTGTGGACCGTGAGGATTTGGAAACACAGGCTGGGAAACTCTTCTGCAAATCTACCGAGTATATGAACGATAGTTCGATTCGCGTCTTCGACACAATCGAGGATTTGCGTACCGAGATGTCATTGAGAACTCGTGGAGGTGTCTATGTAACGACCATTCAGAAGTTCCAATCTACACTCGGATTGCTGAACGACCGAAGCAATATAATCTGTTTCAGCGATGAGGCACACCGTACACAAGTGAGTCTTGGAAGTGGATTAAAGGTCGTTGATAAAGCAGAAGACCAAACAAAACTCGGAGCCTTCGTAACACACGGATTTGCTACATATCTGCGTACAGCGCTGCCAAATGCTACTTATGTTGGCTTCACTGGCACACCAATCGATGAAACTATCCACGTGTTTGGTGCCGAGGTGGACCGCTACACAATGCGTCAGTCTGTTGACGACGGCATCACTGTGGATATCAAGTACGAGGCTCGATTGGCTCGCGTGCTGGTAGATAGTGAGCAGGCCAAACAGATTGAGGCTTACTACAAGCAGTGTGCAGAGGAAGGAGCAACCGAAGAGGATATCCGAAAGAGCAAGGAGGCTATGTCATCGCTCAATATCATATTGGGAGAT
>JAFYWC010000092.1 GCA_017546585.1 Bacteroidales bacterium | reverse complement strand
CTGAGAGCAGGAACGCACGTAGCACTCGACGGCTTTCTGCTCGTCTCCTCTTCTGCTGTACAGCACGGCAAGCATGTAGTTGACCTGCGCTGACCTCTCAAGACTCTCCAGGATCTGCATCGCACTCGCGTTGTAGTCCATGCAGAGGTAGGCGATGGCAGTATTGTAGTCGTTGTATGGTCTCAGGAGTGTAAGTGCTGTCTCGTAGTCCCTGTCTCTGATCGCCTGGACTCCGTTCATGTATGTAGAGTCGAGAACTGTAGTGTGGACGGTATCCTTGACCATTCCCTTGCGGTGCAGATGGAAGTCGAAACGAACGGTCCTCAGGTGCGGGTAGAGCTTCTCCCTCATGTGGCGGTAGCAACCGAGGTTCTGAAGAGACCTTTCCCTCTGGTCGATATCCTTGATCTCTGCCGAGGAGATGTAACTTTTCTTCTCGTCTTCAGTCATAACGGTATCCTTCTCAACGAGTCTGTCGAGCATCAGCCAATTCTCTCCGCTGCTTCGTCCCATCATCGGAATCTGCGTTCTCTTTTCGACGACTATATTTCCTTCCTCATCCACTGCGAATCCGCGTTCTCTCTCCAGGGAATCCTGATAGTGGTTCATCCACTTTGAGAAGTACTCTGAAATCCCTTCAGAACGCTTCTGGGAGAGTCTTTCGTTGAACTTCACTGTTCCTTCCGGTGATGCTGATGAGGTTACTACGATCGAGTCCAGATCGAACTTCTCGTTCTGCATCAGTGATATGAGGTTGTCCTTGATTCGTCCTATCTCTTCCGGGTTGTTGCCCATCTTCTCGTCTACCTCGAAGCTGCCTGATGCGAACTCGATGTAGCAGGCCGTGTTCTCTTCCACTCTTCTCTCGATGACCTTGGTGAGGTATCTTTCGCGGTTATCCACAAACGCAGAGAGTGATGAGATGTAGAATGTGAGCGGATCGCTCATCGGGATGTCATAGATCTTCGTGTCGGACTCATAGATGTCTCCTGAGAGTACAACATCAACCTTTCTGAGCTTCGGACGTGTTTTGATCGGCTGGACATATCTGTATATGAAGTCGCCGTTGAAAGTCTGTATCACTGTATCAAGGCGAAGCCCCTCAGTGACGATAGGTACCTTGACATACTTGCGGTACATCTTCTCGCGTCTTGATATCCGCTTGTTGTTGGCCTTTCTGGCGAGGTCGTCAGTATAATGTTCGATGGCTTCCTTCTCTGTCACACCATAGACCGATGCGAACTCTTCGTCAGAGACGTATGTGGAGTCGGTCTTGAATGCATAGAGGTCCGGCATGTTCCGCTCGATGAAGAGCTCCAGGAGCCACCAGTTGACGAACTCGTCGGGATTTGTGACGATGGTTGCAAGGAACTTCTCATACTGCTGGTATCCTTTCAGCTGCGCCTTGCGGTATTCCGCTCCGGTGATGATGACCGGATCAAGGTCGAGGGTGTCCTGCATGATGTACATCCGAGGGCGGAACCTCAGCTGCCACCTGCTGTCCTGCATGCTCTGGGGAACGATGACCTGGAATTCTATATCCACCCGGCCGTTCCTCTCGGCCACGTTGCGGAAGCGTGCGGTGACCACAGCCGCATCAAGCACATCGTGAGCCACCATCTCTCCGTCCTCGTTCTTGATGGCCTTCATGATGAGTATCTCCTTGTCGCCGTCCTTGACCACGAACGTGTCCCTCTGGGCCTTCAGGTCCTTGCGGATATCTGGGATGAAGTCCTGTTCCTTGGTCAGGGAAAGTGAAGGGCGAACGGTGCCGCTCTGGAGATTCCTGATCTTACGCTGAGAGGCACATCCGGCGATCAGTAAGGATAAAGCTGTCGCTAAGAATACGTTATATATCCTCTTCATTATCAGTATTTCAAGTGGGAGAGTAAAGCCGGAGGTGCCGTCTCCGGATTCACATTAACAACAATATTTATTAACTATTCTTAACCTATGAAAAAACTATTCTTTGCTCTATGAAATCCAGCTCTCCCGGCACTAGAGAGCTATGCTTGTTGTTCCTGATGAGGATGACTTTCCGTTAAGCGTCATTGCTCCTATCTTGTTTGTGACCCTGAGGGTTACACCGCTGACCTTCTCTCCGGAGATGTCTATCTTGAGTGTCTCTTCCTTGAGTACGTAGTATTTTCGCTCTGTTCCGGTTACCTCATACCATTCTCTTCCGGAGTCTTCTCCTCCTGAGCCTGGATCATAGAAGTACTCTACCACGTCGCTCATCTCGTAAGATCCTGTCAGTTTGGTGACAAGAGCGTCTCTGTCAATCAGAGTCACTGAATTGCCGCCATAGATTCCAGAAGCCGTATTGCTGTCGCTCATGGTCTTCGTCTTGGTCTCATACCTCTTCTCTCCCCAAACTGACCAATCATAGATGCATACTGTTGTCTGTCCCTTAAGGGTCAGTGAGGTCACGAACTTGAGGGAGATGTCGTACGGATTGGAACCGATTTCTGCTATATGCTTTCCGGAGTTCTCGTTGTACTTGAGTGTGATGTCCAGATATGGATGTCTAACAGGCTCGTTGTAGCTTACGCTGGTCTTCTCTACAGTATATCCGTCTGTCAGTTGAACTGAGACATCATGCTTGCCCGGTCTTGTGGTCGGTAACGTGTACCTGTAGATAGGATTCCTGGAGAAGTTGACCTTAGGAGATGCTATAGTCTTGCTGTCAAGGATGATTGAAGCGTTGTATTCGGTGGCTGCGTCTCCCTCCTTGAGAGTCAGCATCATCACCGAGCTGCTTCCGCTTGTCTCCATCTCCGCATGGATGGTGAAGGGAAGTGCGTCAACAACGTAAGGAATTTCCAGGACTTGCGAGAAGTCGTCCGTGCTGACGATCATCTTCATCGTATGCTTACCCTTCTCCGCTCTTGAGAGGTCGTAGGACCTTACGGTGGCGTCCTTGAAGTCTTCTTTGAATGATGCTCCCAGCTCCTTGCCGGTATCGTCCAGGAGCTTGACAGCGTGCCCTCCATCCACAGTATAGGATACGGTATATGTCTCGTCCCTAGATCCTTCAAGCAAAGTCAGGAACAGCATATGCGAGAGATTCTCGGAATCGTACTCGATGTCTGCCTGCAGCTTGAACGAGTAGTCGTTGACCTTGTAGGGAAGATCCGCCTTCTGGGAATGCTTCGCTGTTGTAATCTGAAGGTTCACGGTGTGCTCGCCAGGTTCCTGAACCTGCAGTTCGTAGGTCTTCACGACAGCATCAGTGAAGGTCTCCTGATAGGTCTTCCTTGGTTCCTTGTTGTCTACAGTAAACGCAATGGTATATGTGTCTGTAGGACTTCCTTCCTTGAGCGTCACTTCAAGTGAATGTGTCTTGCTCTTCTGGTCGAAGACGACCCTCGTGTCGAACTCAAACGAGAAGTCCTCGACAACGAACGTCACGGCCAGAGACTGACTGAACTCCTCTGTAGTTATCTCCAGATTCAGAGTATGCTCGCCTGGGGCAATCGTTGACAGAGTATAGGTCCTTGTTGATACGTCGTCAAATGACTCGTTGAAGAATCCTTCGATGGTCATTCCGTTTGCATCAGTAAGTGTCATCGTGCTCTCCCCGTCAAGAGTGAAGGCAATCTTGTACTGATTGTCAGGCGCTCCTGACTTTCGGGTAAGAGTGAGTCTGTGCTGGTTTGCACCACCGTCATATGTGACATCGGCGACAAACTCAAAGGAGTTGTCAACAACCGCAAACTCATGAACACATGAGGTGGCGCTGGCCAGACACAAAAGGGGTAAGATTATGATGTACAAAAATTTAGTCTTCATCGGGTTCATATTCTTTGATTTTCTTTTTTATTATTTCCTTAAGAGTACACAAGTTGACACGTCCGTATGATACCTGAATATGCTCCACGTCCACCTCATCCTTGTCGGCGTACATGGCCTCTATGACCTCGAAGTAAAACTCGAAGGCCTTGTCCTTTGTCGGGAAGCATAACGTCTCGGCGTAACCGACGCCCACGAAGGTTATGATGCACAATTCAGGATCGAACTGTAGCTCTATGTAATTGTCAAGGGGTATTACCTTGCAGTAGGTCTTGATGATCATGATCTTGAGTGTTTATGACGTTAAAGCTTTATCGGTCTGTCAAAGTCATACATGTACTGGGCATACTGATCGATCTTCTGAGCCGTCTCCACTGGATAAGAGCATTCCAGGTCACTCAGACTCACGCTCTTGGAGCCGCTGTTGCGCCCCTGAAGGAGCCTCTTGTAGGCCTCGCGGGTGTCTCGTCCGTCGCGGAAGATGAGCGGAAGCTGAAGGCAGCGCTCGTCGATCTCTGACTTGACCCTCAGGCTGATGACCGAGAAGGTCTCATGCAGGATCAGTGCGTCGTAGTTGCTGAAATCTATGCTGGAGTGTTTTAGTTGTATCTTCATCTTCTCACTGTCTTGTATTGTTTCGTATCCTGATGTAGAGCTCGAGGCTGAACCATGCCTCGCCGAAGAATTCGTATATGGGCTCGTTATCGTAAAGGGCATTGCAGTACTCCGTGAAGAATAGCCTAGTGTCGCATGCGTTCTCGAAGAGAACCGGCAGCTGCAGCTCGCCCTCGAAGCCCTTTGGACGGTGTATGAAGTAGACCAGGTTCAGTCTCTCGTTGATGCAGCATCCCCTGAAGAGGGAAGTGTCCAGCGGGTATTTGTCGATGATGACTAACATGGCATGATATGTTAGAAGATGTACTGAATCGCAACGCGAAGCTCATTGGGCAGGACGAACCATTTGCTGCCCTTGTCTGTGATCCTGCCGCAGGATGGGCAGGCATAAGCGATGTAGGTCTTCTGTCCTCCCCATATAGACAGGCCGAAGTCCAGGTTCAGGTTCTCATGCACCATGAGGGAGTATCCGGCTCCGACACCCAGTCCGAATGCATCACCTTCCTCGGTCCTCTGGGAGAAGATGCCTCCGAAGTTGTACTCCTGGTACTGCGCCGCGGTCGAGATCCACCATCCCGAGTAGATGTGCCACGGCCAGTAGCGGATACCCGCAGCAAAGGTCTGGTTCCTGTTCTGCATCTGTTTGGCAGGATCTCCCTTGTGGAAGGTCCACGGGTTGACCCTGGCAGATGCGTTGACGGTTATATGACGTCCTGTGGCAGCAGATCCTTCTAGATTAAGTGTTCCGAGGGTAATGTAGTCGACAAGATTGGTCGAGAGGCTCCAGTCCTGTGCTGAAGCCTTGCTTGAGATGAAAGCGATGAATGTCATCAGTAATAAAATCTTCTTCATATCTCGTGTGTAGTGTTTGCTTTTTAAAGCAGGTCCGTCTCACGACGCACCTGCAGAATGTAAGTAGTAAAGTGAAGACTGTATACGCCCCAATGAAGCGTAATACAGATTTTTCCGTCAGTTGAGATTGAACCTTGCTCCTATTCCCGTAGTGTATCTTACCTTGCTCAGCGGCGAGCTGAAGTTGACCGGCAAGCCGCATCTGATTAATATGCATGTCTGTCTGCTGATGAACAGTTCCAGTTCAACGGCAGGATATATCCCGTATAGAAATCCGCAGTCGCCAAGACCGGTGACGATGTAGCCGGGGAGCCTTTTCTGAGGGTCGTATAGCTCGCACCCCAGAAAGACTCCGCCGCCAGCGTAAAGACCGATATGGCGACCTCTGTTGGAGATGATCCTGTGCATGTACTCTCCATGTGCCAGAATCGTATGATTTTGAATTGTCCGTGATCCGGAAGTAGCCGTAGTAGAGAGTGTGTGTGAGAATGGAGAGTAGCTGATGCCCGCCTTGGCATTTCCGCCAAGCAGGTACCGTCCCCACCAGAGATCTGCGCCAATCGGAACCTGACCCGAGAAGGAGTAATGAATGGACGCACTGATATTGTCCTGACCGTTCATCGTCCGCTGTGCGCTTGCTGCCGATGTGGTCAGGATACATGTCATCAGAGCCAGTACGGCCTTCATGCCGTAAGCCTTTAATCCTTCGTTGAGTTTCATATTCCAGTTTTACCTTGCGGTGGCAAAGTTAAAAGAAATTATGAATTACGTCAAAGAATAATACGATATTTTTGTTAAGAAAAATTATGACGGCTATTGTAATAAAACTTGTTTTATTAAGCCTTTGAAGATTTTTTATCGGCGAGCTTTCCATTGAGCGTTCTGATAGCCCAACCGCAAGGATTCTTCTTGGTTCTGCTCTTTCCCTTGATCAGCGCGAGCTCGTAGATGAAGTCCAGATTCTTCTGACATTCCATGAACAGTGTGATGTTGTTGTTGATGCCGCTTTCGGTAAATCCGATCTCTTCAAGGAAGCGTCGTTCGTCTGCTGTAAGCACGGCAGAGGAACCGTACTTGCGGATGATCCTCCTATGTTCGTCATCCTCGGTTTCAACAAGGGAAAGCTTCACCGGGAAGAAGATGAGCTGCGTAATCTTCTTGCCTTCCTTGATCGGCGAGTAGGTGAATGACACAGGGGATTTCTGGTCCAGCTCAAGCTTTGAGGCTTCGACCACCCTACGGATGAAGTCCTTGGTATATGCGTACTTGTCTTCCAGCTTGAAGATACGCCTAAGGGCGTCGATAGAGTAAGTGAGAGGTTCCTTCTGGGATGCCATGAGTTCGTAGAAACGCATTGAATAGCAACTCTCTAGGCGGAATGCCACTTCGATATCATATCTAGAGAAACCTCGTGAGAAGTCCAGCAGGACATCCCACACGCGGCTGTCAACGATGAACGACACCTGGCGTGAGTGAAGGGCGATCTTCGGGAGGGCTATGATCGAGATGCATTCCCAGACATCGTTGTCCAGATACTCGAAGGTCTTCCGGTGAAGAGACTTCAGTGCATCCTTGATTCTCCTGTGGTTCTTGTCATCTTCGTCTGCCAGGAAATCCGACAGTGGGAGAGTGATGTGGACATAACCCTTCAGGTCGTGGCAGATCTTGTGCAGGTTGTCAGAGATGGTCACGCCTTCAATCTGACTCTGGGCGAGCTTCACGAGGTTGTACATCACTCGTTTCTCGTACACGTTGAAGTCATACATCGCCGTAGTGGCAATGTATGACTGGACTACCTGCCGTCCTTTGAGAGGCAGGTCCTCGTGTGAAACTGGTTGTACGCTTCTTTGTTCCATCGCACTGAATCTGGATGGGGCAAATGTAAATCATTTTTGGTTAAGAAAAAATATGAATATCAATACTACCGATAATACCTGTTTCAAAAGTATTCAAAAAGTCCCATTTGCATTCATTTGGATTTACCTGACTCCAGTGAACTCCGGTAAAATAACCTCTTCCGTAGGAAGAAATCCCATGAAAAGTCCTGCAAACTCCCGGAAAAGTATTCAAAAAGTCCCATTTGCTCAATTAGGAATGACTTTCGGAATTTTTCCCATTTGAATTTTTTAGTATTCAAAAAGTCCCACTTTCGACGAAAAAAAGTATTCAAAAAGTCCCAATAAGGTATTCAAAAAGTCCCAGTTGCGCAATTAGGAATCCTATGGAAGCATTGAAAATGAGAAAGATACAGCAGTTGTCGCACGGTGACATAGCATATATAATACGCTATGCTCTTAAATAGCATAAGCATATAGTCTCAGTAGAGAGATGAAGGGAAAGGAAGACTTCTTTGAAAAATCCCAGAGTCCTTTAATCCAGAATTCCCGGCGGTAGCAATGATATCCTCGAGTGCGATTACACACGAGTAGCAATTATATTATAGGTATAAGGAAATACCGATGTTATCTATTTAGAGGATGTGTATATAAGGGTTTCTATACAGATGATTCAAATGCCTTGAGTCCTGCATCTGTCATGAGTCCATTGCTGATGAGCGCTTCACACCTATGTTTGTTGAGTTCGGTCCAGTGACTGTTCTTTCTTCTTGGAGATAATCGCTGTGCGAGTCTGCCGTCTGGCAGCTTCTTGAGTGTGCTGTCAATCCAGCCGAAGCACAATGCTTCCTCGACTACATCTAGATAGGGAAGTACTCCTGCAGGTGGATTCTTGCTGCGACTCAGTACCACCCAACACTCTTTGGCTGAAGAATGATTCTCCATCAGCCACTGTCTCAACTGCCTACGTTGGGTGAACTCAAGCAGAAGTGTAATCTCCATACTTAGATCTTGACAATCCACTTGCCGTTTCGCTTGCCGTTCTCTCTCTGAAGAAGACCTCTTTCAATCAATGATGGGGTCATTCTCTTGACTGTGCTGAGAGATTTGCCGATATGTTTGGCTATGTCTTCCTGTTTGGCTTCCGGATTTGACTGGAGATACTGTAGGACGGCCATCTCTTCCAAAGTGCAGTTCAAAGTATCATTTTGAGACTTTGGAGTGAGACTTTGAATGTTGGATATGTGCATTTCACGATTGCTGAGCGGATTGCTCTCTCCCAACAGCAGATTCTTAAAGAACCTTACCAGATATTCATCGGTTGCAGATATGCCTTTGTAGAATTCATTATAATTGGCCCTTACAAGTGCATTCCTGAAGTACCAGGAGTGATCCCTGAATATTGCATTGTCTGGCTTGAAACCGAATGTCTGGAGATATTTCATCGTGAAGACGGCAGTTGTTCTGGTATTGCCCTCGGCAAAAGGGTGTATCTGCCAGATGCCCGATACGAACTTGCATATCCTCTTGATTGCTTGATCTGCCGACATTGATGGGTAGTCAGTGCCTTTCTCCTGAGAGAAATCATAATCTAGAGTCTGACGGATCATGTCATAGCCGGAATAGGTGACTGTATCTCCATCAAGAATCCATTCCTTCTTGGATATGTTCTTCTGCCTGATCTGCCCAGCATGTTCATATACTCCACAGAAGAGTCTTTGGTGTATCCTGATAAGGAAATCAGGGGTGAAACTGAATGACTTCTCGGAAAGGATTTCCGTAATTCTTGCAGCGACCTTATCTGCCTCTTCTGTGCCTTCGTGCTCTACATCAAGGCGAACTCCCTTCGACTCGTAATAACTGTCAATCAGGTCCTTCACCTCAGTGATCGTTATATCACCTTCAATATGCTGCTCAGCTGTCTTGATAAGGTACTCAGATGGCTTCAGCCCATCAACATCCTGCAGACCAATTGCAGTCTGCCAGATCTTGGCCTTCTCGCTTTTCTCGGGCTCGCCCTGAATGATATATCTGTCGAAGTCGGTCATAATGGTCTATTATATCTCTGCGAAGTTAACGATTTTTCGTGTGATACCCAACAATCCTACTCATAGATGGTCCAGAACCTCCTGCGCAACCAGGTGACAGCCCCTACGCTTTGCTGAAAGATGGAATGTTGTCTGTCTTATCATTACTCTGCCTCTTCATTGACGATGCCAAGACATGCAGTGAGAGCCTTTTCAAGGCGCTCCCTGAAGAACTCGAAGTGGTTGCCATCGTCAGTCACGAAGGTGACCTCCTTATCGTTATCCTTGATAATTTGAAGCACTGCTTCGGTGCATGTTCCTACGGTAGCGAGCCTCTCGTTCTTTGCCTTGGGTTCCTTGTCACCGAGGGAGAGAAAATACCTTTCCGCATGCAGATTCTGCTCCTTGAGCCACTCGGTAAATCCATCATACCAGAAGGATCCGGAGATGGAAGCGACGCTGGTGAATTTGCTTGTTGCGGTGGATGCCCATACGGTAAAGAGACCGGCAAGTGAAACGCCGATAATATGTCTCTTCGGATGAGTAAGTCTGAGCGACTGCTCGGTATTTACGAAGACATCCCCAAGGAGACTGGCGAGGAATTCTTTTGCCTTACCCCTGAAGTCTGACTCCTTCGGATTAAGTGCCGGAGCCTTCCATGGAGACATCATATCGTTCCAGTTCATGCCTGAGATTACAACGATATTTACGTGGTATTTCTGGACGAGCTCTTCAAGCCAGTCCATGTCTGCTTCCTTCATCTTCTCCGGAAGGAGCACATAGCATACATCGCCCGACTCTGTGGTCACGATGTCCAGGTTAAGTTCGTGATATATCCTTGAGGTTTTCATTAAAGCAAATTTACAAATTCTTTCCCGACCGGACAAACTTATAGTATTCCATATGTCCCAATAGATTTTGCGTGTTAAAAATAATTATTACCTTTGTTAAGTAAAGTTATGAATAACGGGTTATGACTTTCTATATCTGACACAGATAGCAAGATGTGTCATTGTTAAACAACGACGAGGATTGCGCAGTAAACTGCGGACGATGATCTGCTCCGAAGTCGCATCTTCAGACACACAAATTGGCATACGATGGGAACATTTTCAGATAATCCTCGAAAACGATTTGTCGGCTTGAGATTTACCGAAGCGGAGTTCGAACAGATAGAGGCTCAGATGAGAAAATCTGACTACATAGCCATCTCGAAATTCATCCGGGACCGTGCCTTGAACAAGCAGATAAAGGTCAGAAAGAACATCATTCTGACCGACCGAAATCTGAGGAACATGATCAATGACATAAGCACGAGGATCGCCAAGATCGGTGTCGATTACAACCAGGCGACCAAACAGCTGAACGCCCTCAGCAAGAAGACCAGGGCGGACGGTTCTCCGGTGATCAATGCGAGGGCAGCGAACTATTATCTGGCCAAGGTCGCGACCATGACCAAGGAACTGAAGGAGCAGATGGACCATGTGATAAACATAGTGGACAGGCTTGAAAAGGAGACGAACGAGACAACCAACTAATACAATATAGATATGCTTTACAGACTTGATTTAATGGGCAACTTGGTTGCCGATGCTGAGGTGAGAACGAGCCAAAGCGGAAACGAATTCGTAGCCTTCAGGGTTGCGGTGAATGAGAATATGGGTGACGAGAAGAAGACAACCTTCTTTGATGTGAGCTACGCGAAGAACAACGTCCTTCCATACCTTAAGGCGGGACAGAAGGTGTATATCTCAGGCAAGCCGTCACTGGGAGCTTCCTTGGGAAAAGACGGCAAGGCCTATCACAATGCGCACATCTACGCCAGGGATCTTGAACTTATCGGTTCATCTTCATCAAAGGAGAACTGACCGTTCAGGATAGACTTCAACTTCAGGACTCTCTGATATGGTAGTGAAGATAATGAAGTCCTGTCCCAGCGTGAAGAATGCTATGGACTATAACGAGCGGAAGGTAGCCTGTGGTGATGCTGAACTACTTGCGACGGCCAATGTAAGGGCCTGTGACGCATCCATACAGGACACTTTCCGCTTTCTTGAAAACAGGAATATAAGAAGCAAGGATATCTCGTTCCATATGTCGGTGAACCCTTCCGCTACCGATGGAATGACCGAGGAAAAAGCCCTCGCGTTCATTGATGACCTCATGAAGGGACTAGGTTACGAGAACCAGCCATATGCCGTATACAAGCATACCGACATTGACAGGGAACACTATCATGTCGTCTCTGTCAAGGTGAACGAAGAAGGAAGGAAAATCAAGGACTACTACGACAAGCGCAAGGCCATTGAGCTTACCCGTCAGCTGGCTGACAAATACGGATACAGGCTGGGTAACGGGGACGGGGAGAGAGCCAGGGAACAGGGGATTGACACGCGGAGGTTTGACCCGTCAATCGGTAGGGTGGTGGCTCAGATGGAGGCTATCTTCAAGGAGTGCTGCAGCTATCACTTCACCTCATTCCAGCAGTTCCAGATGATCATGCAGAGTCATGGCCTGAGTGTAACCCATAGAGCAGGAGACGAAAGCACGATATTACTTCAAGGACTGGATAAGGCGGGAAAGGCATGCACTGCACCGGTCGACGAGAGAGATACCAGTCTCTCCATGTACGAGATGTACGAGCAGCGTGCCCTGCAGTGCTATGGCAAGACTTCCATACGAAGACGGGAACTGGACAAGGTGGATTCTCTGGCGTCCTTCTGCCTGCCTCGCTCCACAAGCCAGAAGCACTTCGAGAATATGCTCAGAAAGCAGGATATCGACATCAGGATCCATCGAAACAGCAGCGGCGCCATAATGGGTGCCACCTTTGTGGACCATGCCACCAGGAGCGCATTCAAGTGCTCCGAGCTGCCGTCCTTCAAGCTGGACAGCATTCGTGCTGCAGACGCATCACTTCAGTGGCATGAATCCCAGCCACAGCATCACGAGCAGCAGGAGAGGCAGTCGCACAATGGTCCGGGCATCTCTGACGTACTTGAAGGACTCGGCGCAGGACACTCGCAGGAACAGGAGATGATGGAGGATGACAACAAGAACAAGAAGAAAGGAAAGAAACGCTGACAATGGCAGACAGGAGGGAATATGAAAAGTATTTCGACTACATGTCGATAATCGGGCTCGCCATCCTCGTGGTGAACCTCTATTACTATGCCCATCCCTTGCTGCGGTCCATTGGAGTGACCGTGGATGTCATCGACCAGCTGTTCATGAAGCTCCGCGAGGGTGGCATATTCAGGACCTCCTTGCTGACCAAGTTCCTCGCTGCGCTCTTCCTTTCTCTCGGTATTCTTTCCAGAGGTAAGCGCTTTGACTCGGCTCCGGCTCACGTCGTGGCCGTCGTCGGAGCGGTCTCCGCCTTCTTCTACTTCTTTCCTTTCTCATCTGCATTGCCTTATGTGATTTCGACAATCACAGGAGCTGCAGGCATCTTCTGGGCACTTGGCAATATCGGTCTGAGCGGATTCGGTGACGAGGATGAGCTCAATGACATGGACGAGACCTTCGATCAGTGCCGTGTTCCCGTCAGAAACGACAACTCGATCAATATCCCTATCAAATTCCGCTGGCATCATCAGTGGCATGACGGCTGGATCAATATCGTCAATCCCTTCCGAGGAACCCTCATCATGGGAACCCCCGGATCGGGTAAGTCATACTCCGTCTATGGCCCTATCATTGAGCAGCTGACATCGAAGGGCTTCTCGATGTATGTGTATGACTACAAGTATCCCGATCTGAGCCGGCAGGTGTATAACGAAGCCAGGCTGAACTGGCCGAAGGATATGCCCAAGCCCCAGTTCGTCACCATAGATTTCAATGACCCTATTCATTCCAACCGGTGTAATCCTCTGCTTCCGGAACTCCTGGAGGATATCTCGCAGGCCTTCTCCCTTGCGGGAGTCATCATGGACAGCATCAAGAAAGGTTCGGACAACGGAGATGACTTCTTCAAGGACTCCGCGACCAACTTCCTTGGTCTTGTCATCTGGTTCCTCAAGATATACAAGGGCGGCATCTACTGTACCTTCCCGCATGTGATCGAGCTGATGAGCCAGGACTACAAGAAGGTGTTTCCGATCCTGGCGAGCTATCCGGAGATGGAGAGCCAGATGGCTGCGTTCATGGGAGCGTACGAGGGAGGAGCGCAGGAGCAGCTCCAGGGTCAGCTGGCGACGGCTCAGGTGCCTATCGTCAAGTTCATATCGCCGAGACTCTACTGGGTGATGAGCGGCAATGACTTTTCCCTCCAGATCAATGACCCGGCCGCTCCGAAGATATTCTGCATCGGAAACGATCCTGACAATAAGCTCGTCTATGGAACAGCCGTTTCCCTTATTACAGAGAAGCTCTTCAATGTGATCAACGTACCCGGAAAGCACAAGTGCGCTGTACTGCTGGATGAGTTCCCGACCGCCCATTTCCCCGGCGTTCCGCCTCTAGTCAACACGGGACGTTCTAATAAGATCTCCGTGTTCATGGGCGTACAGGACAAGAGCCAGATCAAGGAAGCCTATGGCGAGAAGCTGGCCGAGGTGATGGAGAATGCCGCCGGTAACTTCATCTGCGGTCAGGTGAACGGAAGGACTGCCGAGGATGTGTCGAAGATCTTCGGCTCTCTGAAGAAGGTCAACAAGAGCATGACTCAGGGGGATGACTCCCGCTCGCTCAATATCTCCTTTGAGAATGAGGAAGTCCTGCCGAGAAGCGTCATCGAGACATTCTCACAGGGTATGTTCTGCGGCAAGGTGGCGGACGATTTCCGAAGCCCGATAAAGAGGAAGCACTTCTGCGGCATGGTTCAGAGGGACCCTAAGGCTGTGGCCGAGAAGGAGGCCAGATACGTCAATATCCCTGTGATGACTGACTTTGGCGAAGACGAGGTCAGCAGGGAAGTGGATGATCAGGGAATGGCGATCCTCGCCGACGAGATGAAGGATCAGATGCGCCGTGAATCCTCTATAGTGCCGACTGAAGATGAACTTGAAGCAAAGACACAGGCGGCAATAGCGGTGATGTCTCCTGAGGCTGTCAATGAACGTATGGTCGCTCTCTACAAGGATATGATCAAGGAGAGGGCCCAGCATCAGGTGCTGATGAACTTCATCCAGATCAAGAAGGACATCAAGAATCTCATCGAATCTGAATTTGCGGAAGGCGAAGACACTCCGGACTATCACAATCACCCCGAAACCAACCCGGAGGTGGTTGATGCATTCCACGATTTTTGATGCAAAATCTAATCTTACTCTACTGCCGATATAATGTTAAAAGAAATTATGAATTCTTGAATTTCTGATTCTATATTAGCACCGTAATTAGTAGTAACAATATCACTCAATACGGTGCTATCATTATGTCGGATACACTACAGGCTATTAATAATATCGATAAGCTTACTATTCTTGAGAGTAGGGAGAAGTGGGATGTTCTCATGCAGGCATTCCTTTCGTCTCTCGATGTGAAGGAGAAGACTCGTCAGACCTATTACTGGGCTATGACCCAGTACTTCGAGTGGTTGCAGAAGACCAACAGGGCACTGCATTCTCTCAGTAATGCCGATATCATAGCATACAAGAATGATCTTCTGAGAAAGATGCTCACTCCGCTTACTGTCGGAGTGTATCTATGTGCGGTAAGGAGATTCTACGCATGGGCCGAAAGTTCAAGACTGCATCCCAACATCGCACGTGACGTGAGATCTCCACGAAACAGGAAAGGATTCAAGAAGCAGCATCTGAATGAAGCGGAGATTGCTGCTCTGCTCGAGTATGCCAAGGGAAGGAATATACGGGACTACGCAATGCTTAATCTGATTGTTAGGACGGGGTTGCGAACGGTTGAAGTGGTACGTGCTGACATTGGGGATATAAAGGTCAAGAAAGGCCGCAGAATTCTTTTTGTGATGGGAAAGGGACACGATGCAAAGGATGACTTCGTAATCCTTACAGACGCCGCTTGGGAGCCATTGAAGGAGTATCTGACGGTTAGGGGAGATCCGGTCAAGAAGCATCCGCTATTCGCTACGGATGGCAAGGGACATCGTGGCGAAAGGATGTCTCCACGTGGAGTCCAGTATGTCTGCAAGAATGCCATCAAGGCAATTGGGTTGGATTCTCATGAATATTCGGCCCATTCACTGCGCCACAGCACTGCAGTCCTGATGCTCAAGAACGGTGCAGAATGGAAGGACGTACAGAGAGTCCTCCGGCATTCTTCACCTGTGACCACGCAGATATACACAGCAAGCATTGAAGAGGAACTCAGGCTTCAGAGGTGTCCGGAGGCGGTGCTTGATGATGCATTCTAAAAAAGCATCCCGAAGGATGCTTAGACCATTGCCCCGGAATGCATGGAGAAGTTTTACCATAGGGTGAGATCTCGCGGGCGGGGTCTTTTGCACTGAACGATTATCCCTTTCTTGCCACGGCTTACAACCGATGCAAAGATACTAATTTATAAATACATATAATCATTCACCTAAATTAATTCCTAAATGTTATGGACAAGACTTTAAAAGACATCAGATCCAAGATCAATGGTTTTGAAAGTAAGGAAAACTCAATCTTCGGTGCGCATTTCACAGTTTTTATGATTGTCGCCTTTCTTGGATGCATTGTATTAGCTAGTAGAAAAGAAACTTCAGAGTTGATTACTAGCTTGATTACATGCATTATACTACTTTCAGTAGCGGTTATGATAACATTAATTGTACTGTCGGTCGCAGTAAACCGCATGCGTTCACTCCGATATTACGCACTGGCAGTATATGACCGATTGACTTTCGGAACGAATGCAGAAGTTATTGATTCTTCCAAAGACCCCAATAGGATTGTGGTCAGTTCTATAGGTAAAGTCCAGAATAGCATAGATTCCATTTTTCGAGAGCAAGAGAAGCTGCGACATTCGATAGGGTCAATCAGTAAATACAAGTCAAGGAAGGACCAGGAACTTTCAAGTATGTTCTATGTCTTGACTCGATCAATGATCTGTCCTGATTATGAGAGTCTCCACAACCTGGTTGATGTCTGCAATATGGACCTTGCCGGCCTGGATCTTCCGGAAGACGTGATAAAGCACCTGAAGAAGCGCTCTGTGCGATCCGTGCGGGATATCCTATATGGCAAGCGGTCATTGCTCAGGTATGAAGAGCTCGTCAATAAGGCTCTCCTGAAGAAGCATCCGGCATTTGAGCTATATCTACATTATCCCGATCTGATGAAAGATGTTCTAAAGGCCCTCAGTAAGACGGATGCCTACATACATGAGCTTCAGCTTTACCCTTCACAGAACTAAAGACGAAGTATATGACTAAGAAACGATCTACTATACGCACAAGCCGTGAAAGGGAAAATGTCCATATGATGTTCTATGCAAATGTAGGCTCAATAGTTGGCCTGGCTCCGATGACTCTGTATTTCATTCGAATCTTTGTTGACTATGACTTGAGTCTTATTGAGGATTTTATCTATATGTATTTGGGAGTGATCTGCCTTTTGTTGAGTTATTTTACTCGCTATCTGATAAATCAGCTAGAACACATAACTGAGCTCTATTATGGTTCGGATAAGTGGAATAAGACCGATAACGTTGCTGCTCAGGTGACACTTCGGGAGAATCAGGAAATCAATAATCAAAACTGAAATATATGTCATCAACTGAAATCATCTGCATTGCCAGCCATAAAGGCGGTGTAGGCAAGACCACATCTGCTGCGACTCTTGGATCGCTGCTGTCATCATCCGGAAAGAGGACTCTTCTTGTAGACTTGGATGCCCAGAGGAATCTCACAAGCACATTCCTTGGAGCCAGGAAGAAACCCCAGAGAACGCTGTATGAAGCATTCTGCGAAGGTAAGGATATCCCTATCTTCAATGTTAGGGAGAATCTTGATGTAGTACCTTCATCCCTGGATCTCGGTGCTCTGGACACTGTCATCGCATCAAGAATCCAGAGGGAAAGCATTCTTGCAAGACTCCTCAAGCCTGTCAGGGAGATGTATGACTATATCATACTTGACTGTCCTTCACAGATGGGTATAATCACCGTGAATGCATTCACTGCAGCGTCATCGCTTGTCGTGCCGATATCCTGCGACGCATACGCTGCGGAAGGACTCATTCAGCTGCTTGACATGTCCGAGATAGTCAAGTCGGGCATCAATCCCGACCTGATGCTCCTGGGCATTGTTATTACCCGCTTCCACACAAGAAGGACGCTGGATCAGATGGTCGAGAATGACCTGAGGGAACGATATGGTAACCTGGTATTCTCGACTAGGATTCGAGAGAATGCCACAATAGTACAGGCCCCGATCGTGAGTCTGGACATCGTTTCCTATGCTCCTAAAAGCAATGGTGCCGTAGACTATGGTGCTCTATGTAATGAACTCACAGGTAGGCTAAATGATGTAGGGGAGTAACAGTAACAAAGATATTAACCGCAGTAAGTAACCCTATTATTCCTGTTGTTATGAGTATGCGTCTGCTACTGATATTACTGATTGTCGTGTACCTCAAACGTCAAAATAGACGAAGGTGGAGAAGGCATTAATAGAAGCATATACCCCTATTGTTATAGATAAGGAATAGTGTTACGTACTACCAATAATACTGATAATACAATTATGGCTAAAATAAAAGATCAATTGAAAGGCGGCATATCCGCTATGTTCGGGGAAACCACAGAGGCGATTCCTGAAGCGAAGCAGATTACTGATGAAGAGTATGACGGACTTGAGTCTCAGCAGATCGAGAGAAGGAAATTCATGACCGGCAGAAGACGTAACGACGAGTCCCGCCCACCGGCCACTCTGAACGACATGAGGACCTCAATAATTGTGGATAAGGCGCAATACGCAATTGTGCGTGAGATCGCTCTGCGGGAGTGTATGACTATCAAGGAGATAATCTATGCGATGTTTGAACTGGGAATCAACCGGTATGAGCAGAAACATGGCAAAGTACACGTAAGGAAACCGAATTCTGGAAAGGAATTGTTTTGAATTATGATTACATTTGCAGAAAGAAACTCGGAAAACTATATGGAATATACCGTATATTGTGACGAAACCTGTCACCTCGAACATGACAACATCAAGCCTATGGCACTCGGAGCCGTTTGGTGTCCTAAAGACGCAAAGGACGAAATCTTCAAAAGACTGCGCGAAATCAAGGTTGAGCATGGTCTGAAACCAACTTGTGAACTCAAGTGGAATGCGGTATCATCAGCAAAGCTGGCATACTATATCGATGTCATCAACTACTTCTTTGACAATAAGGATCTACACTTCCGCACGGTCATAGTTCCAGATAAATCTGTATTGAATCTCTCTGAGGCTAAAATGTCTCACGATTCGCTGTATTACAAGCTGTACTTTGACCTTCTCAAGACCATTATCGAGCCAAAGTCATCATATTACATCTACCTTGACATAAAAGACACCAACAGTCAGGACAAGGTAGAAAATCTACTGGCTCACTTAAATCAATCCCACTATGACTTTGACAGAAACATGGTAAAGAGGATCCAGCAAGTTCGTTCACATGAGATAGAGCTCGTTGGACTTGCCGACTTCCTTGTAGGTGCAATTTCTTATGTCCATAGAGGATTACAGTCCAGCACAGCGAAACTGGCCATAATTGAGAAGATCAGAGAGCGCTCAGGTTATAATCTCCTTCAGAATACCCTCTACAAAGAGGATAAGATGAACATATTTATCAAGAAATAATAGTAAGACAACAAGTGATGACCGATTATTTAGAGTTGCCGGAAAGATTGTATTACGACAATTTCGGAGGTAATATTACAGCTTTTATAGAAGCTGCCTATAGAATATTCAAGAAGGATTTTGTGACAAATCATCCTAATGTGGACGGCAAGCCTATACGAATGAAGAAATATCCCTTGGTGAATGAGATGGAATACACATTCTATCACATAACTCACGAAGGAACAGATGAAGACAACAGATTTCCTGTGATTTCAAGAATGGAGTGCATTCCTTTTCCTCGTCCCATGGTTGATAACATCAATCATCCATATCTCAAGGTTTGGATGAATACGCGAAAAGGTAAAGATAGGATGTTAATATATCACGAAGCAGAAGAATACCTTGTAGTTCTAGAAATAAGGCAGGATTACGCTCTACTGTGGACCGCATATCCTATTGAGAGACAACACACCAAGGTGAAGCTTTTGAAAGAGTACGAGGACTATAAAAAAGCAAGGACCGCCTAAAAGACGATCCCGTTACTCCTTTAACAACCTGGTTAATGAGCTGATGCAAAGATACAAAAAATATTTTAACTAGTATCCAAATCTTTATAAATTTCACTCTTTGGAAACATAGTATCTTGTATGTCCTATGTTAATTATGTGAATCATCAATGTTTATACCAAGTTTATAACCAATTATATAATGTCGATTCTCGTACTACAGGAAACCGAAAGGGGAGAAGGACCTGTTTTAAGCCTTCTGAGAATTGAATAATGACGACCAAAAGTACATGGCCGTCATTTTTTTGAATTGTAGCATTTCGCTTAAGTTAAATTAGGCGAAATGTAAAGCTATTTCACCCTGGCCACAACGTCCTTCTTCTCAGCTGCAGTCTGCTTGTCTAGCATATACTCGGGACTGTATTTTCCGCGTGGGATATCCCTGAGGATATAGTAGTTAGCTTTACGAGCTGCCATGATATGATCTGTCGCGGCTGTGTTGATTGCAGAGGCCGCAAGATCAACCAGTGCGCCCAATAGTCCATTAGCTCCCGAATCTATAGACAGGTCAAGATACAGGTCGCAGCTTCTGTCGAAGAGTATCTCGTTGGTGTATGCAGACTTG
>JAFYWC010000091.1 GCA_017546585.1 Bacteroidales bacterium | reverse complement strand
GCAAGCTCCTTGAAATAGAATGCCTTCTTCACCGGAGGAGCCACGCGAGTGAGATTTCTATATGAATCCACGAACTTGATCAATCCTTTAGATGACTCAGAAATAGTACTGAGACCATTCTTGACATCATCGTCCACACCTTCAAAACTTAGCAACGTGTCACTAAGCGAAGCAATAGGCGTAATGGTGTTCATGATTTCGTGAGTGAGAACCCTGATGAGCTTTGACCAAGACTGCTGCTCATTCTCCGCAATCTCGCTGCTGATATCATTGAAGGCGATGATCCTTACAGTCTCCTTGCCGATAGTCGCCTCGGAAGCCGTCAGGGAAATAGTCATCTTTCCGCTCTCATTGTAATAGCTTGCCCTTTCCTCATTACCGTCTGCAATGGTCTGGAACGAGTCATACAGCGAGTCACTCACTGCACGGAGCTGTCTTATATGACCGAAAGTGGCGATGCCAAGCAGATTAAGAGCCGTATTATTGCAATATGCCACGCGGCCGTCCTTCTCGATGACTGCTATGCCTGTCTTGACGTGATCGAGCATCAGACCGAAGTACTTCTCCTGCTCGATGATCTCGTGACGTTCCTTGTCGAAGATATTGCGAAGACGATTCAATGTCTTATTGAACTTGCGGCCTCTAAGACGCTTTTCATCAAACCTAAAGTTCAATTCCTTATCCTCAAGAGCATCAAGCATATATGCTACCTTTGCCCTCATCTTGCGAGAAGTCAATATAGAAGTAATGGCAGACGATATCACTATCGCTGCCAGGACAATCAATATGATGGATATATTGCTCATCTCCACGTCATTGCGAGGCCGACAGGCCGTGGCAATCTCCTATATGTTATATTTCTTCAACTTTGCGTATAGAGTAGGTCGGCTGATGTTAAGCGACTTAGCAACCATCGAGAGATTACCGCCGAATCTTGCCATCGCTGCTCTGATGGCCTTCTCCTCCGTCTCTTCCAGTGTATCTACAGCAGAAACTGCCACCGATTCTGCCGCCTTGTTCTGCTGGAGTTCAAGATCATTGATCCCCAAGATGTTTCCATCAGAAAGAATCACAGCCTTCTCGATGCAGTTCTGCAGTTCACGGATATTGCCGCTCCAGTACTGACCTTTCAGAAGTTCCTCTGCTTCAGGAGTGAGTCCAGAAACCTGACGGCGATATTTCTCAGCATACTTCTCAATGAACATATTGGCAAGCGGAACGATCTCGTCAGTCCTCTCACGAAGGGCAGGGAGGTGAAGGTGCATCGTATTGATTCTATAGTAAAGGTCCTCGCGGAACTCACCGTCCTTCACCATCTGCTCCAGGTTCTTGTTGGTCGCGCAGATAAGTCTGATGTCTACAGGGATGGCCTTTGTGTCTCCAACTCTTGTGATTGTCTTGTTCTGGATGGCCCTGAGAAGCTTTGCCTGAAGATGTAGAGGAATATTTCCGATCTCATCGAGGAAAAGCGTACCGCCGTTTGCCTGCTCGAACTTACCGATATGGTCAGCGTGGGCATCTGTGAAAGCACCTTTGACATGACCGAACAATTCGCTCTCGAAAAGAGTCTCAGTCAAGGCTCCGGCATCCACGCAGACCATCGGCTTCAAGGCTCTTTCCGATCTGCGATGAATCTCTCCGGCCAGCACATCCTTTCCTGTTCCGTTCTCACCTGTGACAAGTACGGATGCGTCCGTCATAGATATCTTCTCGACAGTCTTATAGATTGCTGTCATCTGCGCGCCCTTGCCCCAATGCATCTTGATTGATGAAGCAGGAACAGCTGAAGCATCACGCGCCTCCTTGCTGCGGTTAGAATAGGCAGCCTTAAGAATCTCTATGAGTTTCTCATTATCCCACGGCTTGACGATGAAGTCAAATGCACCGCGCTTCATACCTTCGACTGCCAGCTGTATGTCCGCATAGGCAGTGAAAAGCACGACTTCGACATCTGCACTACGTTTCTTTATCTCGCTGAGCCAGTATAGCCCCTCGTTGCCGGTATTGATGTCAGTATGGAAGTTCATATCGAGCAGCACCACATCCGGACGGAAGTCAGCAAGCCTGCTAACGAGTTCCTTCGGAGAAGGAATCAGTTCCACCTGTGCAAAATGCATAGGAAGGAGCAGACCAAGGGCCGCCCTGATGCCGTTGTTATCGTCAACAACCAATATTTTTGCTTTGCTCTTTGCCATATTTACTCAACCTCGTTTATCTTCCATAAAGCCATAGGATGTTCCTTAATTCTTTCAATGATGTCACTATCATCAAACAGAATTTCAGGTCTATATTCACCTTGATTAAACGAATCTATAAAATTGTTCTCTGCCTCTCCTAAGATGAGAAGTTTTGATAAAAATGATACCACATTAGCCTTAGCTTCCTCAAAGTCGAATTTCTCAGTCTTTTTCAGAACTGGAATCAATGTAGATCTGATCTGAGGAAACTTGATATTCTGGATTCGTTCAAAAGAATACTCCTTTTCTGGTTTGTTCTTTCCTCCTACAGCAAGGTAGAATACTACAATCTTTCGTAGCATATCCATCTGCTCATCCTTGAAAAGATGGTTTTGGATCATGCGATTGACATCATACATATCTCTTGGAGCAGCTCTTTCAATCAATGCCTTTATCTTACTGCCGAACAGCTCAAGTGGAGTTAACGCATATACATCAACCTCTTCAATAAAAGGAACAGATGTCTTCCTTGTCAGGGGCTCAAGGATATGCGCTCTCATCATATAATTGATTTCAATCTTGATGTTATCCCTGTTTCCTCCTGAGTTCAAATAGCTGAATACCCAAGAATCAAGAGCATGGGCGTTCTTGCTTGACGGATGAAGCGTATATCCGTTGGACTGCATATGTCCTAGAATCTCCTGACCAATGACAGCTCTGTCTGACATCATTGTTTCCTTGTCTGAATTGCAGCAATAGTCAAGGTCAATGTCAACCGACAGACGAGGCATATCAAACACAGTAAGATTAATAGCTGTACCTCCCTTCAGAACAAGTTTCCTTTTCAAGCTATCATTGGATACAAGGAATTCCAGGATATTGCTAAGGCGGACAACCTTCTCAAGATTATCCCTTATGAAGCCGGTCTCTTTGGCCACTTTTTCCAACTCAATTTTATTGTATGCTCTCATACTCTTTAATAGTCGAATGAATTAAACGTGTCAGGATATGAGATGTTCCATTCTCTGTCATACTCTGTACAGTCCTCGTAGGATGTAAGCATTTTAGAGCCGACATTTGCTCTTTCCTTGCATATCTGAAAGAAGGCATCGCTGAGTTTGAATCTGCTCTTGAACTTACTTAGAACAAATCCTGTCTTCTTATAAAGGGTTGCTTTCTCATAACTTGAAAGAACTTCCATCAACTTGACTTCACTTACATGCATTATCATTCCGAAGCACTGAAGCATTTCTTCCGAACCTCCGCACCTGTCGATCCTGTCAATGCAATCAATAATAGTTCTTTCCAGACTTGTAATCCTTATTCCGTATGACATTATAGGAGTTTCAATACCTACGCTTATAGGGCTTTTAGCATAGATGTATGACAGCCCGTCAAAATCAAAATTGTTGAATCTGCTTTCACTTGCTACATACATTGTGTTGAAAACCTGATTGGCCATACCATAGAACTCAAGAGCGGAATGGTATGAAATATATGCAGTCGGAGTTAATGCCGAGGCTACCTCATAACGATTCGCCTCAATATGCTTGGTTGCTAGATTTGTAACCCCATATAGATTTCTGCGGATCTTGACAACTAGAGACTCATCGATATATCCCCTTAATATTGTCATTGCATAAGTCTTACTCTTAACGATACGGGTCGCATCATCAAGAGTAAATATCTTCAATTCATGAAATTTATCTAAAAATCCTGTCATTTTGCCAAATCTTACGCAAAAGTACTAAATATTTGATAAGTTTCAAGGAAAATTTGGCAAAAGTTAGCCATTAAGTCACCTTCAGTAAATGGGAAAGCGAAGAAGTCAAAGAAATTCTGACTGGCGGCAACTGTTGATACATTGATTTCATTATCTGCATATCTGACGACACTGGCTCCGGAAATCAGTGCCTTTCCATCATTTCTGGCAAAATAAGCGCACGATTCCTTGATCTCCGGAAATTTCTCATATAGTCCGGAAACTTTATGTGGAGCAGTGATTTCATCGGAACTATAGCATATATGTATGTCGTCAGTATTCTTCAGCGCTTTGTTCACACTTATGTCATCCACAATGTATGAACTCAGCACAATGACAAATGCCAGTGCAATGCTCAGCCCCACCACCTCAATGGCAGTGTATAGCTTGTTTCGGCTTAGAAATCTTAAATAACTTTTCATCTTGATAGGTTATGTTCTTTTTGTCACATATGTCAGTGTGCCAAACTTGTGCTATGTTTTGTAATTATCTGTGTGTAAGTGATATATGCTTATGGTGTCTTTCTTACATTGTAAAGAAACTTTACACTATTGTAAAGTTAAAATTTATCTTAATGCATTAAAAATAAATTTTTAACTCCGTTGAACTGATACACAAAAAGAAATAATTTTAAAATTTAGAAATACTTTTCTGATTTCACCACATAAATTTCCATCATGTTATTTTCTTGCTGAACTTCATATGAAAAAATGAAGAATTATCGTCTGGCCGTGGATGAGAACGGCTCCCCGTTTGTGCTCAACAGCAAAGGTTCGATCGACTTCGGTTACATCACCGAAGAAATGAATCTTCCCTCCGCTCCGATAAGGATTGCAGAAGGCAATGACAGTTATGGACTATCACATATGATTAAAAACCATTCCTCACAATTAACGGAACTTGGTTTTCATGATGTTACATCCTTTGTAGAGTATGTATCAGCACACTTTACGACAATTAAAGAGGGGCATTCCGATACATATTTATTGGAAGTGAATACAGATAGAAACCATACGCTGTTTATATCACTCTCGAAGAGTAAAGAGTACTGGAAGGTAATAAGCGGAGGTGTATTTCGATTGACATATTCAAGAAATAAGAAAAAGGTCTATTCCGTCCCCGCAATCCGGATGCCTGAACCTGTCTCTCAGGCAAAGGTTCCTGCTTCAAAGGAAAAAGAACAGGGTCCATCTGAAGCGAGCGGGAATTCCTTATAGACCTTTTCTGTTTGCAAATATATCAAATATCATTCAAAATCAGTGGATTCACCTGATATTTTTTATTCCTGCTTCAGAGCGTCAACAGGATTCTTGTTCGATGCTCTCAGAACCTGACTTCAAGTTATTCTGCCCCTAAAAGTTCTTTCAGTTTATCATCCAACAAATCCTCATAGAGTTCTCGTCCAATGATCAGGCCTGTTGAGCAATCGATGAGGATGGAGGTTGGAACTGATGTTACAACATATGACTTCCACTCCGGCATACTCATTCCGCCGATGACATCTATCCAGCCAAAGTCCTTTTCCGCCACTAACTTTTTCCAAGCTTCGGTGTTGGTATCGCAAGAGACCGTATAGACTTCAAAACCATTGTCCTTATATTTCTCATAGGTTTTGGCGAGTGATTCCATATACATTCGGCATGGACCGCACCAGGTTGCCCAGAAGTCGATATATACATATCTGTTCTTCGGGTTATTTACAACGTCGGAGAGTTTGATCATGTTGCCGTTGACATCAGGATATTCCATATCGATGTAGTATGGCTTGACATCGCATCCTTCAATGGCCGGAGATACGAGCAAGAGCCTTTCCAATTCATCATTCAGCTCCTTTGTGAATGCTTTCTCTTTTAAATATGGCTCCAGTTGATTGATGTATTCAAGAAGTATGCTTGGATGAAAGCCTACTGTAGACTGCTGAATCAACCTGACTGACAATGCATTTCCGGCATTCTCTTCTAAAGCTGATGTATACAGTTCCGTACACGCTTCCATCCTTTTCAGATGTGACTGCTCACCCATATTTTCATTGAGTTTACTCTCCATTTTTAATAGATAATCATTCATGGGAGTTCCTCCAACTCGACCTTTTCTCGCATCCTCGGCAGAACCGGTCAATGTTATGATTCCCGGATCACTGAAGAATCTGTGAAGATGGGCGAAACAATCGGCATGAAGGAATACCATAGTCGGTTCTTCCGCACTCACTTCAAATCTAAAAACACCATTGTGGTATTCTGTCGAATCTATTACTTCGCCATCGTTCCACACGTCAGTCATATAGACCCATCCATCTCCTTCGAGGCCGGTCAGATTGCCTTCAACTACGCATGTAGGAGTGGTAGTTTGTGTGCAGGATGCCATAGCAACCAGAATGGTAAATGCTAATATAATTTTGGTTGGTTTCATAAGGATTTTATTGAACTTTTGTAAATACAACCCCGATTACGTAATAGTGTGGTGTATCCTTGAGTATTTCAGTACTCATGTCCGGATCCAGTTCAGTTGCTCCGCAGGATCTGATGATATTGTATTTTGCATCAAACCAGAATGATGTATATGCGGCAAGCGGGATAAACTTCCCCTCTTCAAATGCGGATGGTTTGAATGGAAGAGTGCGATATTGGTAAATTACTTGATTGTCATAAGCTCCATAATGATTTATGGGCTTCAACTTCAAGCTAAAACCAAAATTACCTTGGTTATCAAGAAATATACGTCCGACTTTAGTAGAATCATTCTCGCATGGAAGGAATCCCACTGTGATCTTTTCTGAACGTGAATAGACTCCGTTTTCATAATCGACCGATGCCGCCTTTATGTCTGCCAGTTCTTCCTCGGAACGTTCTCTCCACACGAAGTCCTTGACCATTGTCCTATTTTTAAGACCTCGCCCATAAGGCTGGATACTTACTGGCTCAGGATTGTCTGCAACATATTCTCTGACCTCAAACTGAACCTGATAGGTCGCGTCCTTCATTGGAGATATATCAAATGAATATGCCTGATATCCATTCTGATTCAAGAGGGCGATATAATCCTCTATTGATGCTTCCATCGGCTTTACTTCCTGAGCTCGCAAGGTGGCAGCTGCCAGCATTGCAATGATAAATAATAAGATCTTTCTCATATAAGTATTCAATATCTATTCTTTCTTCAGCGCTTCGGCAGGGTTGATACGCATCAGGCGGAGGGATTGGACGATTACTGCTGACAATGTGACAAAAAGCACAAGAGCCAATGCTGTCAGATATATCGTCATAGAGTTATCTATGCGGACAAGATAGTTCTGCAGCCAGCGTCCCATATAGTAGTATGAAACAGGGAGCGCAACTGCTGCACCTATGAGGACCGGATAAATGAATCCCCATACCGTACGCCAGAATATCTGCTTTCTGGAAACTCCAAATACCTTTCGGACGGCAGTGTCGTGGGTGCTTATCTGTTCATAGTAGCTGCTCAGTGCAACGATTGCCAGTGCTGTAAGCAGGATGCTTATAAGTGAGAAGACTGTCACCAACTTCGTCAGTTTGCTTTCCTCCTCATAGTTCATCAGGTTTGCTTCCTCTAGAGTCTGGATAGTCAGCTGCGGAGTGTCCTCTCCTTTCTCCGCGAAGAACTTGCGGATATGTTCTTTTGCTTCGTCCTGATCGCCTGACACCTTGATCAGGATATTTCCTCTGAAATATTGTGAATAGTCATCCTTAATGACAATATCAAAGATTGTATTCTCTGACGATATCTCCTTTACGCTTCCAAAATGGACATCTTCAAGAACACCGATATACTTGTTCTCCCAGTATGGCATATCCAATGAAGCAGCCAATTCCAAACCTTTTTGCGTGGTATATGCATTCTGGCGTGACACTCCGGACAATTCAAGATACTCTTTCACTTTAATGCCAAGCATATCAAAGGCATTCTGATCCATTCTTAGTGGAACCCAGTTTAGACCCTGCACTTCTTGAGGATACACATATCTGATGAACGAATTGCTGGCAATGCCGACTTTTTCGACAAAATGCATCTGGCTCAGCTCATCTATGTATTTCTTATAGTCATCTCCCATCACCGAGATGATGTTATGAGTGTTGTAGCCAAGAGGATAATCTGTCATTTTGCGCGTCTGCATGCTTATGACCATTCCGACGACAACGGTAGCAAGACAGATTGCGCTCTGGATAGCAATGAAGATCTTTCCGATGTATGACTTGTCCTGATAGCGGCTTTCTCCTCTGATGACATCAATTGGACGATATCTTCGATTCATGAAAGCATTGACTCCGCCAGCTATCAACGCCGTTGCAAATGCCGTGAAGATGGTGGCCATAAAGACGCTGCCGCTACCCAATGGATCGATATTGACGCTTAACAATGAAGACAGTTCAGTCTTTAATGCCAGAACTAACACAATCGCCAGGATGTATGAACTGAGGACAAGGATGAATGCCTCGGCAATACCTCTGATGAATGTCTCAGCTCTGGAGGTTCCCAGCAGTGATCTGGTAGCCGCCTCTTTAAGGCGGAAACGCGAGAACGCAAGAGTCAGCGAAATGTAATTAAGAAGTGAGAATGCCAATATGACTATGCATATCAGCACAAACATCTTGAACAGCACCGGATCCGAAATGTGGCGGTATCCTGGGCAGTCAATTTTACCGTCCTTGATATCTTCAAAAGGCATTATCCCTAATTCCTGAAGGGATCTTCTGTCATATTCATCGGCGGCCGGATAGTTCCTGATTGAACGAAGGATTGCGTCTATATTGCCCGGAGAGTCTGTTCTAAACATACACTCCAGACGTCCCATCGAGTTAGTTCCAGATTTAAGATAGATATCTCCTTCCGGAAGCACACATTTTCCGAGTCCGTCAATTACTCCGGTGACCCTATATGTTGTGTATTCCTTCTTTTCAGAGATACCCGCTGCTATGAATGCTGCGCTCATATCTCCAATAACAGGCAGACTGACAGTCTTTCCGATTGGATCTTCATCTGGGAAAAGAGCATCAGCTACTTTCTTGGATAATACAACGCAATCATTCGCCTGCAATGCATCACTTGCTCTGCCTGAGGTCAGATCAAATCCGAAGAACGTAAAGTAATTGGGTGTCACAAACATCGGGGTGACAAGCAAGCTGTCGTTTTTCTCAGTTTTGAGACTGAGCTGCAACGCATCATAAAACTGACACCACTCCGTTACTTGAGGAATGGTAGGGAGTATCTCCTCCATGTTGCTGAACGTACCGCTCATGCTTCCTATCCAATCAGTATTGACAGTCATCGAGTATATCTCATCGGCGTCCTTGATATTGTCATTCACCTGGCTCTTGTCAATCAGGACAGCTCCAAGTATTATCACGAAAGCCAATGCAATACTCAATCCCACCACCTCTATGGCGGTGTACAATTTATTTCTTCCTAGGAATCTTAGGTAACTCTTCATTATTCTTTCTTTAATGCTTCAGCAGGGTTGGTACGCATGAGGCGGAGAGCCTGCAATGTAATAGAGGCCAAAACAATTATCAACACCAGAGATAGAGATGCGATGTAAATCCAATACGCGTTCTCTATGCGGACTGGATAACTTTGCTGCCATTTATCAATATAAAGATAAGCAACCGGGATAGCGACGATGGTTGCAATCAATATAGGTGTTGTAAAACTCCAGACCATACTCCAAAAGACTTTTTTCTGTGATGCTCCGAATACTTTGTTGATAGCAGTATCGTGTGTCTTCATCTGAGAATAATAGCTACTGATAGCTACAATTGCCATAATGGTCAGCAATACACACAGAATAGCAAAAGTACTGATCATCACAATGGAGTTCTTTTCTTTAATGAAGGTTTCCTGCAATTGATCTGTCATACTTGAAATCTCGAAATTAGCGATAA
This sequence comes from Bacteroidales bacterium, assembly GCA_017546585.1. Classification (GTDB taxonomy): domain Bacteria; phylum Bacteroidota; class Bacteroidia; order Bacteroidales; family UBA932; genus Cryptobacteroides. The sequence goes on along the minus strand of JAFYWC010000091.1, from coordinate 13,214 downwards.
AAACTTCATTCAGTCTATTAGATATTTCTGCAATTGCCTGATGTTCGTCAACATTACATTTGATGACATATAGTGGAATCCAGTCAGCTGGCATTATTGTGATGCAGTTGATGCCATCCATTACAGTTGTGATATTACCAAATCTAAAGTCTTTTACAACTCCGGAGCACACAGACTTTATATTCTCCGGATCAACGCCTTGAACCTCATAAGACTTCAGGATGTTTTGGTATCCGCTTTCTGTAATAAATTTATCCCATACATTTATCTCGCTGTTGAATTGTTCCACAATCTCTATTCCGAGAACTTCCAGTGCTGAAACGCTACAATCCAACCTGTTGAGTTTTATCATATCGTTACCAATGCGTGCCTGGGTAGCTCCGGAACTTAGCTGTACGGGAGATCGTCCTATTTTGCCGATACTTTTCACGCAAGGGAGATTGCCAAGATGATTCTCAATATCAAGTCCATCACATCCTTGTAACGTAAGCACTCTTTCCGTGTCATAGCCAAGTGGGGCATCAATCATCTTGCGTGTTTGGAAGAACATCGCAATGGCAATTGATATGATTATAATGCATATACCGCCTTGGATACCGATGAATGCTTTGGCAAAGAATACCTTGTCTGATCTTCGGGTCTCTCCCTTCACTGCGTTGATGGGATCAACGAGTGTCGAGCTGAGGGCAGGCACTATTCCAGACAACAGCGATGTAAAGACGATTATCATAATAGCCCAAACGACTTCTGCTGTATTGCTGAAGATGTCAATCCTGCAGCGAAGAAGTTCCGACGCTGAACTTTCGAGAGCCATAGCTAGGATTATTCCTAATCCAAACGCCAGGGATGTCAGCATCAATGATTCTGCTATGATTTTGATTGACGTCCTTACCTTGTCTGTCCCAAGCAGCATTTGTATTGAAAACTCCTTTATCCTGAAACGCGAAAATGCCAATGTCAGGAATATATAATTTAGAATAGCGAAGACCAGCAGGATGACACAGAACAATGTGAATGTCTTTTGTAAAGCTCGATCATATAAATTTTCAAAAGGACTCGGATCTCCTATATTGACGTCAAGCTCGCTTAATTTTGTAAATGTCAGTTTTGGCGCTAGCTTTTCTGTAAACAGAAAGGCGTCGCAGCCATTGTAAATGCGTTCAGCCAGTTCGGTAAGATTCGCATTGTCACTTATATGAAGCAAGTTTCCGCACGGGAAAAGAGCATCTTTCTGATAATCATAGAAATTCTGATTTATGACAATATCTGCGTTCAGGATCTGTGTCTTTTCCACATCTTCAAAGACACCAGAGATTGTCAAAGTGACATTACTATCTTCCATACAGCAGACCACCTGTTTTCCAATAGACCTATCCCCAGGAAACATCCTGTCTGCAAAAGACTCGGAAACGGCAGCAAAATGATTATTTGCTAATACATCAGCGGCCTTTCCATGGATTAACTTATATGGCAGAAATTCGAAAAAATTACTGCTGACAGCAAGAACATCGTCTTCGAATGCATTACCATCTGCCGATAAATGTAGATGCAGTTCAGTAAACTGACAATAATCTTCTACTTCCGGACATTTTTCAAAAGAATTGCCAAGGACATTGAATGAACTTGCCTTGTTTATAAAGTGGCAAACATAAATGCCATCCTTGTCATCAATGTCTTTGTCGTATGAGATGCTGTCAATGATATATGAGCTTAGCAGAATCACAAACGCCAGTGCAATGCTCAGCCCCACCACCTCAATTGCGGTGTAAAGTTTATTTCGGCTCAGGAATCTTAGGTAACTTTTCATGTTGTTAAATTTGTGATTACTCCTTCTTCAGCGCCTCGGCAGGGTTGGTGCGGGCGGCGCGGATGGTCTGCCAGAGGACTGCGAGGGTGGAGATGGCGAATGACACGAGTGTCGCAAGAGCGACGTACCAGCCCCAGCCAGGGATGGTGGCGAGGTCGAACCATGCCTGCTTTGTCACAAGGTAGACAGTTACCGGAACAGCCACTATGTTGGCAATCAGGGTGACCTTGAGGAATGACCAGAGAGTGCGTCGTGTCTCTGAGTTGATTGTTCCTCCGAACACCTTTCTGACAGCTGTTTCATGGGTGCTCTCATCTGCATAATAGATGCTCATTCCTATCAATCCAAGTATTGCGATCAATACGATCATCAGGGCGATGCCTGTGACTACATTCTTTATGAACTCTATCTTTTGGAGGTCACGTTCAAGGATTTCTGTGAGATACATAGATTCGCGGCCGAAATGTTTTGGATCTACGACCCTGCAACCACTTATCTTTTCATATGCTTCGGCTATGACCTGTCGTGCCTTCTCGTGGTCGCCGTTTGTACGGATGATGTAGGCAAGGTTGTAGTCGTTGACATACATTTTAGGGAAAATGTAGATAAATCCTGCCGGCTTGTCTTTAACCAGTGTCGGTACTCCGCTCGCAGGAAAATCTTCAATCACTCCCAACTTCTTGAAACCGGTATCATCGTCTTCAAAATCCTCTTGCAGGAATTCACTCTTGTCAAAAATTTCCTTGAACGATTCTGTCATCCAGATGCCATATGGTTCATCACTATACTGTTCTATGATGTTGAACCCATATATATCAAAAGCTTCAGCAGTACAGTATAAATTATGTGTGTTTATCGACTGATCACCATTCTCGTCCAACCACAATTTACCATCATAGCTGTTGAATACGGTAGCATTGGTATAATCCACGGCTTCGATCTCAGGATGCGTGAGCAGTTCGCTCTGAAGCGCATCATAATGAGTGAAGCAGTTAGACTCGGGCTCAAGTCTGTCGCTCGGAAGCAGATAGAAGAGGTCCTTGTGGTCACATCCGCTGTCGACATTGATCATATTGTCATATCCAACCTGCAGAATGATACTGAAAGTTATGAATGCCGTCGCAAGGACAGTCTGTATGCAGATGAATACCTTGTTCAATATAGTCTTTCTGTTGAAACGTAATGTGCCTTTTGTGACATCGAGAGCACTGAAACGCGAAACGTAATAGGCCGGGATCAACCCGGACAGAACAGATGTCAGCAGCAGAACCACCAGGATCGCTATGACAGTCAATGGCTCGAACGATATGTTGAACCTGCTGCCAAGGCCATCGTATCCCTGAAGCAGATTGTTGATGCCAGGAAGCGCTGCTACAGCAATGCAGATTCCCAGGATTGTGCAGAGCACTGTGACAATGAATGCCTCTTTGAAATATTGGAAATATGTTGCGCTCTTTTGCGAACCAAGCAGGTTCTTTGTCGCAGCTTCCTTTGCTCTCTTGCCGGCAAGTGCCACATTCAGATTGACGTAGTTCATCAGTGCCATCAACAGGAGAAGCACGACAAGGATAACGACAATCTTGATTGTAAACTTTGTATTTACTATAAAGTACTCGTTGGCATCATCATACGTAATTTCATCATATCTGACAAGACGGCATTGTTCATCAGCCAAACGTTTATTGATAGAATTGACAAAACTCTCGTGATAGCGTTCACTCCATTCTGCACTTTGAGAAGCAATAGTCTCGTCAATATACCTAGCTCCATACTGCTTATAGTGATTTACAGTCAGATCCTTAACTTTTCTTTCAGCCTCATCTATGTCAACTCCGTCCTTGAACTTAACCATTGTAACCATTCCGGAGAGCATTTCCTGAAATGGGAGAGAAGGGTTCTTTTCGCCACGTGAGGACATTGCCATAATCAGGTCGGTATATTTCACCAGACCATCGCCGAAGTCTTTGAAGACCGCAGTGATAAGGTAATCCCTATCCAACAAAGTTACAGTTTTCCCTATCGGATCTTCTCCTGGGAAATATGTGTTGGCAAATGTCTCTGATATACCTACTTCTGATGGCACCTTCAAGAATTGAGCATTTCCTGCGATGAATTCCTGAGGAAAGAAATCGAAGAAGTTTTCTTCACACCAGTAGATCTTAGCAAAGTCAGCATTTGTGAGTGTAAAGTGTCCGGGATAAAGTAGCATTGTGCTTGTTGCTTCGATCTCCGGAAGGTTATCCGACAGATGTTCTCCAAGTGCCCAAGTCGTGTGGAAGGAATTCTGATAGCACACCGCATAGATATCATCATACTCAGGATGCTCTCGTCCCATCTTGAATATGTTGACGAGCCAGCTGGTGAGTATGATCACGAAGGCAAGGGATAGGCTCAGGCCTACCACTTGGATAGCGGTGTAGCGTTTGTTTCTATTGATGAAGCGTAGGTAACTTTTCATTGTGCTATGATAAAAAGAACAGGGGCAATGTCCATACTACCCAATTGTGAAGCGATTATATCACATAACATTGCCCTGTTCTGATAAGACTAAAGTTCGTTCTTCACGTCGCTGACGATCTGGCCGTCGAAAAGGTTGACGATGCGCTGAGCACAGGCTGCGTCTTTCTGTGAGTGGGTTACCATCACGATGGTTGTGCCTTCTTTGTTGAGCTCAGTGAGAAGGTCCATCACCTCCTTACCGTTCTTTGAGTCAAGGTTACCGGTAGGCTCATCGGCGAGAATCAGCTTAGGGTTCGAAACGACTGCACGGGCGATGGCAACGCGCTGCTGCTGACCTCCTGAGAGCTGCTGTGGGAAGTGCTGGGCTCTGTGGCTGATGTTCATTCTCTTGAGCATATCAGTTACACGAGCCTTGCGCTCAGATGAGCTGATGTTCAGGTATCTCAATGGAAGCTCCACATTCTCGAACACGTTGAGTTCGTCGATGAGGTTGAAGCTCTGGAACACGAATCCGATGTTGCCCTTGCGGAACTTTGTACGGTCCTTCTCTTTGAGCTTGCCCACTTCCTGTCCAAGGAGCTGGTAGCTTCCGTCGGTAGGGTTGTCAAGAAGGCCGAGGATGTTCAGGAGGGTTGACTTACCGCATCCGGAAGGTCCCATGATGGCTACGAATTCGCCATCCTTGATTTCAAATGACACACCGTTAAGTGCTGTTGTTTCGATTTCTTCTGTACGGAAGATCTTGCTGAGGTTTGTTACTTTAATCATATTATTGTTTTTATTGTTTATTCTTGGTTTAAAGATTCCTCGACTCGCTTTACTCGCTCGGAATGACAGTTAGAATATCAATGTATTATTGTCTCCAAAATTATCATACCCCGAAGTTATGACTTTTTCGCCAGGTTCGAGACCCTCGAGGACTTCGTAGTACTGCGGATTCTGGCGGCCGACGCGGATCTCGCGTTTCACAGCCTTGCCTCCGTCAGGGGATACAACATAGATCCACTTGCCTCCGGTCTTCTGATAGAACGTACCGCGAGGTATAAGCACTGCGCTTTCCGGCTGTCCGAGCTGGAGGTTAAGATAATAGGTCTGACCGGTGCGGATATTCGCAAGTTGCTCTCCGCTGAACCTGAAGTCTGCCTGGAACTTACCGTTACGCACCTCCGGATATACCTTTCGGATGACTGCGTCGTAGGTCTCATTCTGCCTCTCGAATGTCGCGGTAAGTCCGGCAAATACACGGTCTATATAATGCTCGTCGACCTGCGCCTCGATCTTATAGCTGCCTTCCGCATTGATCTGGCCTATCTTGCGGCCGCTTCCGACAGACTCGCCGAGCCCCACCTCAATAAGTCCCAGCACGCCGTCAATAGGTGCCTTGACCTCAAGGTTGTCCTTGCGTTTACGGATCCTCTGTATGTTCAGCTTCATGTTCTTGAGGCTTTCCTGCATCTGCTGGATCTGCACGTTTCTGTACATGCTGTCCTGCTCTGCACGTGCCAGAGTCACCTCCAGCTTCTTGCAGAAAAGAGTGTAATCCTCTTCAGAACGCAGATATTCTTCCTTGCCGATGAGTCCGTCGTCATACAGACGCTTCTGCGACTCGAGGGTGCGTCCCTTGCGCTTTACTTCAGTCTCAAGCTCAAGGATGTTCAGGCTGAGCTGCATCTTCTCCTGCTCCATCTGGATCATCGTGTTTCGCAGAGCATTCTCCTTTTCAGCAAGATTCGCCTCCGAATTGAGGATCTCAAGGTCGAGGTCGTCATTGCTAAGACGGATGATCACGTCTCCCGCCTTTACCTGCGAGCCCTCTTCAATCACGATCTCTTCGACAATGCCAGCCTCACGCGGGCTGACCTGGATGGTGGTCATCGGATGGACCTGACCGCTGATGCGGATGTAGTCGTTGAATTCGCCGGATGTCACTTCGCTGATGGAAACTGTGTCCACGTTCACGCGGAGCGTACTTGCGTCGTCGCGGAAAATGAGCCAAAGGATGAACGCGGCCATGAATGCTCCGAACCAGTAGGGAAGCGCTTTTGATGTGAATGCGAGGGCTATGGAGGGCACTGAAAAAGGTGCCACTCTGTAAAGTGGCTGACATTTAAGTAAGAGAAGGATATCGAGATTTTCGGTATCCTTCTTCAATTTTTCGATTCTCAGAGAGTTGTTTTGGAGTTTCAGAGATATTATCTCTCTATTTTGCCATCATTTTCACGATTCTTCGGATGTTCGCTGCGAAGATTGTCATTGCTCCCTGCATTTCCATGCATGACAGTCCATATGACAGGGCTCTGTCATATCCTAACACGTTCTTTAACTCCGAGTTCTTTGCTTCGATCTTGTATCGTTCTCTTGACAATAGCTTGAAGCGTTCCGTTTCTTGGAACTTCATCTGAGCTTTATGTTCATCCGATTTTATCGAGACAGAATAAGACTTCGTTTTTGCTCCATCTTTATAACAACCTTCACGTAGAGCACAGGTCTTGCATTTCTCGACATCAAAGAAGTAGACCATAGCTTGATTTGTTCCCTGTCCTTTCTTTCCTTGACGTGCTTTTCTAATTGCCATATGTCCAGCAGGGCAGACAAACATACCTGCATCTTTGTTGTAGTCAAACCTGTCTTCATCTTTTCTGTTGCCCTGACTGATGTTTGGGTTCAGACGTGATACCAACTCTATATCCTCTTCTGTAGCCATTTTTATATTATCTTTTCCAGAATAGGCTGCGTCACCGATAATCACATCTACGTCCACGCCGTTGCAACGGCTTTTCTGAACAAGATTCGCTAACTCTGGGCCATCGCCTTTTTCGCCAGATGTAACAGTAGCAGCAGTTATTATACGCTCCGGAGTCATTGCTATATGGGTCTTATATCCAAAGAAAGCATCGTCTGCACTCTTATGACCGACTCTGGCATCTCTATCCTTTGAGGTATTATAATGGTCGCGGATGTCATCGACTGCCTCCGACAGAAGGTTCATCTTCTCTTTTACTGCTGGTATCTCACTGAGAACGGGTGTGTCTGTAAGATATTTGATCAGCGACTCTGTATATGACAGTTCATTCTCCAGGATATCATCCTCGTTCTTCTGAGGCAGTTTATCTTTCTGATCTTCATCAATCAAGTATATGGCCTTCCTGAGTAACTTGGAGCGCTGCTTCAGTATATCTACCGGAGAATATGGATTGGAGCGTGATGCAGTATGAGTAGCATCAACGATGATAGTACCGCTCTTTATAAGTCCCTTCTCTACAGCAAGGGTTACAGTCTTGTTTATAAGCATATCAAGCAGGTCCAGATCCTTCAAGCGCATCCTTCTGAATTTGCACAGAGAACTCGGATTTATCACATCATCCTCAGGCATCATACCAAGGAAGTACTTATACGACAGGTCATATCGTGAATGTTCAACAACATCAACATCCGAGAGCGTGTAGATGGTTTTCAGCAGAAGATACTTGAACATTCGGACAGGATCTTCTGCTGTACGACCATTGTCAGGACAATACTTGTCTTTCAGCTCTTTGTAAACGAAATTGAAGTCTATAAGATCGTTTATTTTACGAAGAAGATGATCCTTCGGGATGAGTAAATCATATAATACTGAATGATCACTGAACTGTATTGTGCTTTGACTTGGTAACATAACTCTTTGATTTACAAAGGTTAAGTTACAAAAAACCGAGGAAATATCCAAATTAATGAACATTTCCTCGATAATTTTGTCAGACCTCTATGAGGACTTTTTCAGTGCCCTCGGGCTATGCCCTTCTTTTTTTCAATAGGTCTATCCATAGTTAAAATATCATCTCGTTTACATCTATCTCAAGGTCTTCACCCTTTATGAAGTCATACAATGTAGCCTGACGAAGGCTGTAGTAGAATGTCCAGAAGTTCCTGACATCGCTGATCCACTGACGGAATGCGCTGTCATTCTCTGTCTGGGCCATGTTCAGGTCGGTAACCGTTGCGTTGCCTTCCTTGAATCTGTGCATCGTGAGTTCATATCTCTCGGCGGCAATCTTCATGGCTCTTTCCGAGACCATACACTGCTGTCTCTGATTGTTGAACTGGCTTACAGCAGTGAACATCTGCCTTCTGTAGTCGTTCTCATACTGCTGTACCTGGGCCTTTACAACCTCCTGTGCTGCCTTTGCCTTCTGCACCTTTCCTTTGCCCAAGCCCCAGTCAAAGATCGGAATGCTGAAGGTGATACCGACAGTCTCTTGATCAAGCAGGTTCTTGTATGCCTGCGGGAACTCAGGACCAGTCTGTGACATACCGAAGCGGGCATTCAGAGCAAATGAGAAGCCCCTCGATGCCTTTGCCCTTGCCACATTGGACTCTGCATTCAACAGACTCAGTTCATTATCCAGACAGAAACTTGAATTCTCAAGAGCCTTCTGCATTACAAGTTCATAATCCATCTGAACCATTGGCAGCTCCGCACTTATGTCAGGAATGATTTCAAAGGACTCATCATAACCAAGAAGGGAGTTCAGCACCATCTGCGCTTCGCGTACCTGCACAGCATTCTCATTGATGGCAATGCTGTCGTTAAGCATTCGCAGTTCAAGCTGAAGATATTCCGCCTTTGTAACATTTCCAAGCTGGAGCCTCTCCTTCGCGATCTTGAGCATGTTGCCCGAGTTCTCGAAGTTACTCTGGCTGATCTCATTATTCATCTGTGCAAGCAGGAGATTGTGATAAGCGTAGACGACATTGATTGTAATCGCCTCCATTACCTCCAGATAGTCCCTCTTTCCCTTTTCATAGGCTTTAGGCTCTAGCTTCTTGTCCCATTTGAACTGATTGTAGGTAAAGAGTGGCTGGTAATACGACACCGTTATCGGGCGCGAATACCAGGTCAGGCTCTTGTTGCTTCCGAACTGGTCAATTCTGGAAAGGTCCGAGAATACGGAAAGAGTACCTCCTGTGAAAGTGATGTTCTGATTCATCTGCAGGCCCACTCCGTTCTGAAGATTGTTAGAGCTAACATATTTCAGGCTTCCGTCTTCAGGGTTCTGAAGCAGTGTGAGCGAACGGTCGAAGTTCATGATGTCTCCATAAAGATAGAACGACGGGAGTCTGCTAGCCTTATAAGAACGATAAGCCCAATATGTAGATATGAATGCCTGTCGTGCCTCCAAAGCCTCGACAGACTGATGCCGCGCAGTATGAATAGCCTCATCAAGGCTCATCTCATTCTGAGCCGACAAAGTCGTCAAAGTCAGCACCAAGGTCAGTAACGTCAATAAAAGTCTCTTCATCAGGTTTTTATTATGAAATAATAACGGCCAATGTCAATTGGTCTGCATCCCAATGAACATCAGCCGTGCCAAATGTTATAATGTATTGATGTGTAGACTTTTATCAAATTTACCCGTCAAGGGCAAGTGTAAAGAAATTTTACACTTTTGTAAAGTCTTTACAGACAATTTCAGATTCGTGGCTTTTGGATGATCCTGATGATTAGAGAGATCAGGTAAATGATCATGCCATAAATAGTGGAAATCATTGCAACCCTGCAACCTCCGAATACAACGATAGGCGAGATGTCAGGCGCTCTCATAATGGCACCAAATGCCTGATATAGTCCTAAGAGTGTCCAAAGGATGCTGGCAACAAGTGCAGCAATTCCTATCTCCTTTACCCAAGCAGGGAATTTCCAGGCAGCGAACAGCATGAATGCAAAAAGGAGTGTGATGATGCTCATACCTCCGAGTCCACCCTCTACGAAGAACTGCACAAATGCAGCATTTGAAAGAAATGTTAACATAGCGATATAATTTAAGTGGTTTATGAATGTTTTTGCAAAGGTATTCCTAATCAATGAATTATCGAAAGTCAAAACCCCTTCCAAACCTGTCAAATCCTGTTGTTGGGTGAGATAGGGTGGTTTTAGACTGGATAATTAGAGGTTTATTGATAATTTTGCGATATGAAGATCAGCAGAACATCAGCATTGGTTGCATATTGGATGGTTGCCATCATCATTGTTGCGATGATATTGCTAAGCTTGGATTATAGCTTTGCAAAGGCATTATTCATGTCATCTCTCTTCTTGCCGGGAGCAGTCGCTGCTAAATTCTTTCTTGCACAGGTCAAGAAGGATACTTCAAGCAAGTCTGTTATGAACGCTGTATATATTTTCGGAGCTATCGCAGTGATGGAGTTCCTGCTTATTGTCTGCGGTCACAGACTATTGGAATATATCGAAGAACAGAATCCTTTGTATCTAGGTATAGGAGTCGCAGATATTCTAGTAAACCCGATCTTCGTAGCAGTAATAATCTTCTTGATTCTGGCAGGGGAGCATATGGTATTGCAAAGATTCAAGGAAGAACCAGAAGCCAGCACAATTACATTTACCTCAGATCGTCATAAAGTTATATTAAATCGCAGTGAGATTATCTATATTGAGTCCAATGACTCCGAAGTTTGGGTGGTCGCAAATGATGGAAGACGCTTCCGTAACAAGACAGGTATTACCCAATGGGAACATCTTCTCGGCGACGACTTCATCCGTGTTCACAGATCTTATATTGTCAGAAAAGAATCAATTCAGGAGACTTTGTTTGATTCGCTGACACTCGCTAATGGAACTTCTATTCCTGTTTCAAGGAAATATAGGGAGATAGTTGCTGCGTTAAGCGATAATTAAAGAAAGTGCCCTGTAATTCTCATCGCAGGACACCTATAACCTAAAACTTAACCTATGAAAAAACTATTCGGTTGTTTATACTGCAAGTACTATACCGAAGTGAAATAAGATATCTGCTTCTTCTCATTATGTCGTATTTGCCGACTTTTAATATCTTTGTACGATCAATATCAGGAGAGCATGCCACAGCCAGACAATAACATAAACTTCGACGACCTGTTCCGCTACAATTACAGGCCTCTCTGTCTGTATGCTCTGCATTATATTCAGGATGTCGATCTGTCGGAGGATATCGTTCAGGAGAGTTACACGGCCCTTTGGGAGAAGCTTCAGGATGGAGCGCATGTTCTCAACCGCAAGTCCTATCTATATATGATGGTGCGAAACCGTTGTCTGGACCATCTTCGTAAGAAAGGCATTCCTACTGAATCCCTCAAGCCATACGACACCTACGGAATCATCGACGAAGACGATGCGCAGGAGCGATCACAGACTGAGGCCAAGCTCTGGACTGCGATAGACTCCCTTCCCGAAAAATGTCGCGAGGTATTCATCCTCAGCAAACGTGATGGACTCAAATATGAAGAGATAGCCGAGGAACTGAATCTGTCCGTCAATACGGTAAGGAACCAGATCAGCAAGGCCTTGAAAGTCCTGAAGGAGGGTGTCCATAAACTATACACATTCTTTTTTGCATAATTTTTCAAATCATATAGTACTTTTTCAAAACACTTCCGTCTTAATGTCGGATTAACGGAATCTTAGATCTTAATTATGTCAGACTTTGAGGATAAACACATAGACTTCGTCCTGAAGCATTATCAGGAAGGTAAGTTCGATACTCAGAAGGCGATCAAACGCTTCAATGAGGCTCACGGCATTGTGCAGAAGCCACGTAGAAGAGTCTTGCCTTGGGTGTCAGGTATGGTTGCAGCAGCAGCTGCAGTTATCCTTTGTGTGTTCCTCTTCCGTGGCAATGACCAGCAAAAACATCAGATCCATCTTGTTGCTGATGCTCAGGTTAAGGAGTTTGTTCTTCCTGACGGTTCAGAAGTGACACTTGCTCCCGGATCGCGATTGACCTACAGCGAGAAATCACCTCGAAGCACACAGCTTGAGGGCAAGGCCTTCTTCGAAGTCGCTCGTGACGAGGCGGTGCCGTTTGAAATCACAGCAGACGCTGCATTCGTAAGGGTGCTTGGAACAAAGTTCATGGTGGATGCCGGTTCATCGGTCAAGGAAGTCTATGTGACAGAAGGTAAGGTGCTTTTTGCGAAGTCTTCAGATTCTGAAGGTGTGATCCTGACAAAGGACATGCAGGCGACTCTTTCTGAGTCTGATGCTGTCCCTGTCGTAGCTATGGAGCCAGACGTCAATTCCATTGCGTGGCAGCGCGGATCATTCATCTTCAATCAGACACCTCTCAAGGAGGTTCTTGAGACTCTTTCAAAGCACTACAAGGTATCTTTCGTTGCTAATGACCTGAGCAAGCAGCTCAGCGGAGAGTTCGATGCCGAAGACCTTGACCTTATCATCAGCCTCATAGAGTCTGCGCTGGATGTACACATCGTCAAGAGATAAGATTCCCAAACGACTTGACAATGAAGCACGTACTATTATTAATTACTACCTTAATCGCAATGGCCATCAGCGCCGTTGCTCCTGCCAATGCACAGCAGAGCAGGACTCTCAAGTCAGAGATGGAGGTCATCCACGAGTCATTGGGTGTCAACTTTGTTTATGACTCAGCTATCGAAATCAATGTGCCGTATTCGGGCAAGCCGATGAAGGATGTCATAAAAGGCAACAAGAAGGATCAGTCGGCTCTTCTTGAAGAGTGCCTGAAGACTCTCTTTGCCGGTACGAACATCGAGTACGAAGTGATGAAGAAATACATAGTCCTCACTCAGGCAGACAAAAGGAAGAAGCCCAAGGACTATACAATCTTCATAGAGGAGCAGAATGACAGCATTCCAGAGGCTGTCATCACTGCACTGATAGATCCCAAAAGGAACGAGACGCAGACAGGTTTCAAGCGTATTGACAACAAGACTCTTAACTCGGGCTTTGCGCTATTTAGCACACCTGATGTTATCAAGACCCTTCAGATGATGCCTGGAGTGTCTTCTGGTACAGAGCTGCTCTCCGGATTCTATGTTCATGGTGGAGATGGAAGCGATAATCTCTTCCTTTTGGATGGTGTTCCTATCTACCAGTCCAGCCACCTTCTCGGACTGTTTTCTGCATTTAACAGCGACGTCATCTCAAACATGG
>JAFYWC010000090.1 GCA_017546585.1 Bacteroidales bacterium | reverse complement strand
GAACTTCGCTTTTGCGCCACCTTCGCCCAAATGATCGTCGGTGATCTGGAAGTTGTGAAGTTCGGGCTTCGGCTTATCCGGTTCGGGGTCATTTGTGCGAATGGTCTGAATGACCACATCGTAAGGCAGATTGTTCTTTTCACCGGGATAGACGGCTACGGTTTCGGTTGTGAACTGTTCTTCGTGAGGAACATCACGGTCGAGAATGGATTGGTTGCGCTCGTCATGGTGAAGCAGCTCCATCAGTCGTTCCTTGCTTTCGGCACGGAAGATCGGATATGCCAAGGACGGATCACGGAGCTGTACGTCAAACAATCCGATGTTGGTGATTTCAAAGGCGGTGTCGTCCAAATAGACGGTATCGCCAACCTTGAAAGGAACACCGGAGGCGGGGTCTCTCGGTTCGGCTTGAATGGTGCGTTCCTGCGTCTGCTCCATCACAGAGAAGTTTCCGCTGTCCAGATACTTCTCAAAGGTCGCTCTGTCAATACTGACCGCTTCTTGTTCGGGTTCGCTCGGTAAGGTGTACCACACATCGTCCTCGGTGATACGGTCAATAACCATAACAACGGATGAGTTATCATCAAAGGACGAACGGACGTTATCTCCAATGCGGTATTCGTTATTTGCCGCTGTAGTACAGACAAGTTCCCTCGGAAGATTGTGAATGGCTTGGAGATTGGCAAGGTATTCTGCAGCTTCGTCTTGTCTTGCGTGGCGGACTAAAACGCCGCCTTCGCCATAATACTTTTGAATGGACGAGTCCCAAATACCAATCATTCCTGCTTCAAACGGAATAACACGGAGCGAGAAACGAGTGGAGGCATCTGTGGAAGTGATTTCCTTTACATCTGCTTCGACCTGCTGAATGAACGGGTCTCTGTCGAGAGCTTCGGGGTCAACCAATTCGCCGTTGACAATGCCACGCTCGGCAAGGGTCTCACGAACGGCAATCGGGTCAACATCGTCAAGACGGTCGTATTCTTCTTGGGTGTAGAACCTGTCCTCTTTGATGAGTTGTGCAATACGGCGCTGTACCTTTGCCCAGGACATTTCATAATCAATGTCCGTTCCGGTTACGGTGATGTGCAAAGACTTCGATACATCGCCGCCGTACTCCTTGGAGAGCCACGCTGCAGTATCACGCTCACGAGCATGGTCTGCCATATAGCGAACCACGGCCCGTTTGCTTGCGATGTCGCCGTTCCAATTTTGGAGAGCTTCATCAATCTCTGCCTGCGTGATCTCACGAGATACAACGGGGGTCTCTGCTGTAGCTTTCGGGGCATCTGTAGTGGCTTCTGAAACTCCTACAGGCTCGTTTCCTGCTTCTTGGGGTATTTCCTTGTCTGCACCTAAAACGCCCAGAGAATAGGTCGTATGCTCGTTTATAATGCTGTTATGACGGGCAATCGTAACGCTGTTTGTCTCACGAAGTTTCTCAACAAACTGTTCTAAACGGTGTCCGGGAATACCGCACATATCCACCCGACCGGCACCCGCAACGGGTCTCGTCGTGAGGTTAAGATCAAGTAGCTCCGAAGCGGTCTTTGCATCCTCGCCGTACATTTCAAAGAAATCTCCGACTTGGAATAGCACTATATCGTCGGGATGGTCATGCTTGATGTCGTTGTAAGCGTCCATGTGCTTGCGGAACTGCCACTCACGAGTCTGCATTTCTTCATACTTGGCTTTTTCTTCGGGGGTGAAGTATCTGCCGTTACGAATGATGTTTTCAAACCTTGTGGCAACCTTGTTCCAGTTCATCTCCACATCAGCACAATCGGGCTTCTGCAATCTCATACCCTTGCCGCTGCTGTCTCGCCATCCACGTCCCGATACTGCATGAGAACTTCCGCTTTGACCGTACTCGTTCTTTAGAAAATCTGCCTTTTCCTTGGAATTGTGAGCACCTGTGAAATACTCATAGATACGAGCCTTTCCACCCTCAACGCTACTTCCGCCTGCTAATGTGGCATCAATTTCATCTTCGGTGATGAACATTCCCACTTTGGAGACCTCTGCCATATCGGAGGTGTATTCACGTCTCGGTAAATCAAGGTCTTTTAGCCTGTTCCATATCTCATGGGGCTTGTGGTAGTTGAACCGCATGATGCGTCGATCTTCTGTATAGGCTTCAAGAAAAGCGGTATAATCTGCGGCAAGGCGTTCACGGAAAGCAGGGTCTTTCAAATCCTCTGCCAAGCGAGCTGTAGCATCGGGAAAACCGTTTCTGCGATAGTCAGCCAATGTGGAGAGGATATTCTGTTCTCTTGCTTCATCGCTTAAATCTCCACGGAGATACCAAAGCAGGTGCGAAAGCTTCATGCGCTCGTGTCCCTCGGCTTCTGCAAGCTCCACGTTGGAAGCGTATTTGCCGTCCTGCATGAGCTGTCCGATACGCTCTGCAGCAGCCTCCCAAGAAATCACCTGCGCCGTGGTCTTATATCTTGCGGTGCGACCTTTTGCAAGGTGCATACCGTCCTCCGCATACCATACGGAGAACTCGCCGTTATCGGACTTGATACCGGCACCGCCGTGATATTCCTTTTTAAGCAGTTCTGCAATTTCTTCCATCGGCTTCTGCTTCTGGAAAGCGGCGGCAACCACCATTCTTGTGTCCTCGGTGTTGCTTGCCAGACGTAGCACATCGTCAATATCGTCCTGGGCAAAAGAAAAAGCGAAGGGTGTAGGTCTTACACTCTCCGCTTCATCAATGAAAGCTATTTGTTCTTGTTCGGTTGGAAACAGCCCCTCGTCAAAGAGGGAGAGCTGCCCGGTTACGCTTGGATCAGTTCTGCGAGAATTGTTTCTTCGGCTTGGCTTTTGAGGTTGTTCATCAGTCCCACCCACTTCATCGGGTCGCTGGCTTTCAGTTCCTCCGTTATGCCGTTCTGCTTCATCAGTTCGGGCATCAACTGCTCCAACCTCCGATTCGCTGTCTCGTCGATCTCCCTCAGATGGGGGTACAGGGTCTCCGACAGAATCATACTGTTCCACAGCACTTGCCTGTGCTCCTGCAGGTATTTCTTCCTCATCCGTCCGTATTTGCCCAAAGGCTTCGTCTCGGTCTCGTTCAAGGTCAGATTCGGGATCAAGTAATCCCCGTTCTGCGTGTAGTTCAAATTGTTCTCCATAACTCTGTGTCCTTTCTGCCTGGTTCTGCAGGCTTGCTTCTCGCTCATAATTTTTGACGGTAATAGCGATCTGCCGTAAAATCTGTTCGCTGCTGTT
>JAFYWC010000089.1 GCA_017546585.1 Bacteroidales bacterium | reverse complement strand
AGAATCCAAAAGGTTAAATGGAGCGACAATCCTAGCAGCGGAAACTTCCAGACAGGTCTGAGGATCACAGCCGCCCTCGAGCCATATGTGATCAACGAGATTATGGACATCGTGAACTCGTTCAGAGCATCCATCAGAATGTTCAACGTAGTCGAGAACGACCGTCAGGGCACATATGAAATCACGATGAAGATCGCAGTGCCAAGCAGTCTCGAACTTGACAAAGTGACCTCGCAGATCCGCAACCTCAGAAACGTAATGAAAATCAGCAGAATGTAATATGAAAGAGTTCAACATAGAAGAAAGAGTAGAAAAGGCAAAGAAGCTTTTCAAGGAAGGAGGTTTCAACTGCTGCCAGGCCGTAGTTCTGGCCTACAGCGACCTGTTCGGACTTGAAGAAGAGACTGCAGCAGCAATATCTTCCGGATTCGGTGGAGGAATGGGCCGTATGAGGGAAGTATGCGGAGCGGTAAGCGGAATGGTTATGCTTGCCGGCCTCATCAGACCCGCATCAGATCCTTCTGTGAAAGACTGGCGCACAGCCAACTATGCACTCGTGCAGAAGATGGCCGGCGAGTTCAGGGATATGAACGGGTCAATCGTCTGCAAGGAACTCCTCGGACTCGTGCCTATGGGAAGCTGCACTCCAGCTCCAAAGGAATCGCCGGAGCCGTCTGACCGCACTCCGGAGTACTACAAGAAACGTCCTTGCGAGGAACTCGTAGGAATAGCGGCAAGAATCGTCGGAGAAAACATCCAAGGATAACATCAAGTATTTTAATGTCAATTAAAGATTTTTTTATGTCATTCAGAGCGAAATCGAGAAATCTTTTTAAATTTGTATGTTCTAAAAAACAAGTCGAAATGAACTACAGCAAAGCGCACAAAGCCCATCCTTGGCACGGAATCAGCATCGGAGACAATGTTCCGGAGGAAGTAAGGGCATTCATCGAAATCGTGCCTACTGACACAGTAAAATACGAAGTGGACAAGGAGACAGGCTATCTTACAATCGACAGGCCTCAGAAATTCTCCAACATCGTCCCATCGCTATACGGATTCCTTCCAAGAACCTATTGCGGCCCTAAGATGGCAGAGCTTACAAACAAGGCTCTTGTTAGAACAGACGTAGAAGGTGACGGCGACCCTCTGGATATCTGTATTCTTACAGAGAAAGACGTTACCCACGGCGACATCATCGCAAGGGCACGTCCTATCGGAGGACTTCGACTCCTGGACCACAACCAGGCGGACGACAAGATCATCGCAGTCCTTATGAGTGACGCTGTATACGGAATGATTACCGACATCGAGCAGGTACCACCTGCAATCATCCGCCGACTCATCCACTACTTCAGCACCTACAAGGACATTCCAGGCGAGCACACAGAGCGTATGAAGTTCATCAGCATCTACGGACCAGACGTTGCAAAAGACGTCATCCTCCGCTCAATGGAAGACTACAACGATTACATCGCAAAGCAATAAACAAAAAATCGGCTCGGAATTTCGAGGGCACTGAAAAAGTCCTCATAGAGGTCTGACAAAATTATCGAGGAAATGTTCATTCATTTGGATATTCCCTCGATTTTATGTAACTTAACCTTTGTAAATCAAAGAGTTATGTTACCAAGTCAAGGCACAATACAGTT
>JAFYWC010000088.1 GCA_017546585.1 Bacteroidales bacterium | reverse complement strand
GGCCGCGGCCTCGTGAGCGGCTCCCGAAGGAACGAAGTTCCGAAGGGTGGATGGAGCGGAGCGGAACTCTGGCGGAGCCTTCCGACAACTCAATGCCACACTATAGAACACAAGAAACCGACCCTTTTGGGTCGGCTTCTTATGTTATTCATAACTTCTGTGGATATCCCTCAGTTTCATAGCCAGAGCCAACAAAAGGAATCCGAAGACTATGAGGCCGATGCCGGCAAAGACTATCACAGTAGCCATACCTGCGCTGAACGGATTGAGAAGCACGATTATAGAGAGGAGGAGAAGAAGCACTCCTCCAGCGATGACCAATCCGCTTCCACCCAGTCTGAATGTCTCCAAATCACCTCCGAATGCGATGATCACAAAGCTGTTGTACAGCATCCAGAGGCCCAGGATTATAGGTATTGCGACCAACGAAATGCCGGGGTACACACAAAGGAATATACCAAGGATAAGGTCCATTATTCCTCCGACTATCGCGTATCCACGCATCGCTATGTAGTTGCCGCTTGTGACGCCTACGATGAGTTGGGCGGCACCGACAAGAAGCATCAGCACACCGAAAAGAATCGCTAGAGTCACATAACTCTGGAGAGGGAATACGAAGACCACTATACCCAATGTAATCGACAGCAGGCCAGCGATCAGCATCAGCCACCAGTGCTTCACCGCACGGGCGACCTTGTTTGTCAAGTTCTCAAAATGACGTTTCATAACACTATAAATTTAAATGCGGTGGCCGGAACATTCCGACCACCGCATTCAAATTCAAGTATTATGCTAAATTACATTGACTTTACCTGATTGTAGACATTCTCCGCTGTGAAGCCAAGCTTCTCGTCAAGCACCTTGTATGGAGCAGAGAAGCCGAAGCTTTCAAGACCGAACACCTTTCCGTTGCATCCTACGAGACCCTGGAGATTTACAGGAAGACCAGCAGTAAGACCGAAGATCTTTGCACCTATAGGGAGAATGCTCTCCTGATACTCCTTAGGCTGGCTGCGGAAGAGACCCTCAGAAGGGCAGCTTACGATACGTACCTTCATTCCGTCCTCACGGAGAAGTTTCGCACCTGCCACGAGAGTTGCAACCTCAGAACCAGAAGCCACGAGAATCACGTCAGGATTCTCATCCGATCCCTCTACAATGTATGCACCCTTCTCAGCCTGTGCGTAGTCTGTTCCCTCAGGAAGCATATCCACGTTCTGACGTGAGAAGATGAGACCTGTAGGAGAATCCACGTTCTCCATAGCCATCTTCCAGCATACTGTTGTCTCCTCTACGTCTGCAGGACGGAGAACGAGCATAGAATTCTTGCCGCTGTGGTTCTTGAGTTTCTCCATAAGACGTACCTGTGCCTCCTGCTCTACCGGCTCGTGGGTAGGTCCGTCCTCACCTACGCGGAACGCGTCGTGTGACCAGATGAACTTCACTGGAAGTTCCATAAGGGCAGCCATACGGATTGCAGGCTTCATATAGTCCGAGAATACGAAGAATGTACCGCAACCTGCGATCACACCGCCGTGGAGAACCATACCGATGCATACGCAAGCCATTGTAAGCTCTGCAACACCGGCCTGGAAGAACGCTCCACTGAAGTCACCCTTCACGAAAGCAGTTGTCTTATTGAGGAATCCGTCAGTCTTGTCTGAGTTTGAAAGGTCTGCTGAAGCACAAACCATATTAGGAACCTGCTGTGCAAGCTGTGAAAGAACTGCAGCCGAACCGTTTCTTGTAGGGTCACCTGCCTTCTGCTGAACCTTGCTCCAGTCCACCTTAGGAGCAGCGCCGCTGAACCATTCTGCCATCTGAGCAGCCTTCTCAGGATTTGCTGCAGCCCAAGCCGCTTCCTCAGCGTGACGCTCTGCCGCCATAGCCTTGAGGACTTCAGCACGGTCAGCGTAGATCTTCTTCACCTCGTCATAGATCACGAACGGATCGTCTGGGTTACCGCCGAGGTTGATGATTGTATTTCTGTATGCATCGCCACCGAGAGGTGCTCCGTGGGTCTTGCAGCTGTTCTCATAGCTTGTGTTGTCAGCCTTTCTTGCGCCCTTGCCCATCACGCACTTTCCGATGATGAGTACTGGACGGTCGTTTATTGTCTTGGCCTCATCGAGAGCCTTGCGGATCTGCTCGCAGTCGTTTCCGTCGATAGAGATCACGTGCCAGCCCCAAGCTGTATATTTCATTGCTGTATCCTCGATGATAACCTCATCAGTAGGAGTAGACAACTGGATATCATTAGAGTCATAGAACATCACAAGGTTTCCGAGACCGAGAGTTCCGGCAACGCGACCTGCACCCTGAGAGATCTCCTCCTGAATACCACCGTCAGAAATATATGCATAGATGGTCTCCTTTTCGAAAGTAGGGTTGCCTGTACGTGCAGCAAGGAACTTTGCAGCCATAGCCGCTCCTACCGCGAACACGTGGCCCTGTCCGAGAGGACCTGATGTGTTCTCGATGCCACGCATCACATCTACCTCAGGGTGTCCTGGAGTAGGCGATCCCCACTGGCGAAGCTGCTTGAGGTCTTCGATAGAGTATTTTCCTGCAAGCGCAAGCTCTGCGTAAAGCATCGGAGCCATATGACCTGGATCAAGGAAGAAACGGTCACGTCCCTCCCACTTAGGATTCTCAGGATCATACTGAAGGTACTCGGAGTAGAGTACGTTGATGAAGTCAGCACCACCCATAGCACCGCCCGGATGTCCCGACTTCGCCTTTTCCACCATTGATGCTGCAAGAATACGGATATTGTCAGCAGCAAGGTTCATTACTTTTGTGTCGTTCATATAGTTGAATTTATCAGTTTTTCAAATGACCTCGCGAATTTAGTCATTTAAAGACAAAAAAACAAGGCAGCCGAGAGGCCGCCTTGAATCTTGATTAAGCGTTGAGAGTATAATACTCACAATCCTTACCGCAACGAGTCTCAACCACTACATTGAGCTTGCCCTCGCGAGCGAGCCAACCGAGTGCAGTGTAGAACTCAGCAGAAGCAAGACCTGATTCCTTCTTAAGCTTGGTCTCAGTCATCTTACCATTTGCATTGAGCACGTTCCATACAACGCCTGCATTGTTTCCAATGTTGTTGATTTCCATAATAATTAATCGTTAATAAATTGTTACTAACTTACCGGCTCACGCCGACTACACTATATAGATTCGTTCGTTTTACGGGTGCAAAGATAATCAAATATTTTTATAACTCTTTTTAACACAATTAGTTAAGAAATGTATTATAGATTGGCATTTATAATACACTTTTAAATAGCGATTACAAATCGTAAGCATATCTATCAATACAATTACAATTCATAAGCCACCGAAGGCGTCATTACATTTTTATTTTTTTCTTAACTTTGTACTCTTTAGTAACAAAATCGACAAATATGAAAAGATTGGGAACGCTTGTAATCAGCATTATACTGCTGATGAACTTCACCGCGGCTTACGCGTGGGGACCTATGGGCCACGATGTGGTGGCTGCTATCGCAGAACAGCATCTGACCAAGAAGGCCAAAAAGGAGATCGCAAAGCTCCTCGACGGCAAATCGATCGTATATTATTCTTCGTGGATGGACAGCATCCAGAACTCTCCTTATTGGGAAGACGGATACAACAAGACCAAGACCTGGCACTACGCCAATGTAGACAAGGGTCTCACATATCAGACAATGCCGAAGAATGAAAACGGCGACGTCGTGACAGGCCTCGAGTTCCTTACAAAGGAAATGACAGAGAACTATGACAACCTGACTGACAGCGTAAAGGTAGACTACCTCAAGATGATTGTACATATGGTGGGAGACCTTCACTGCCCTATGCACGCAGGAAGACTTTCCGACCTTGGAGGCAACCGTATGCAGGTAAAGTGGTTCGGTCAGAATTCAAGCCTTCACTCAGTATGGGACAGCAAGATCGTAGAGTCAGCACGCAAATGGAGCTGCTCAGAGTGGGTGGATCAGCTTGACAGAACAGACAAGAATTTCAAGAAGAGCGTTATGTGCGGCACATATGAAGAGTGGTTCGTAGACACAGTCGAGGGTGCTGCAAGAATCTACGAATACGTAGAGAATATGGATCCTGAGCGCAGAAACCTCTCATATCAGTTCGTATATGACTTCTCTCCGCTCCTCGAGGACCGACTTCTCGTCGGAGGCTACAGACTTGCTTACGTGCTGAACACAATCTTCAAATAGACTTCTAAAGAAGAAGCATATCATCAGAGACTTCGCCTTCCTGAACGGTAATCACCCGGATGGAAGGCTTTAATTTTCCTATCTGATATGCAGCGGAAGTCGTGGTCTTCATAGGGATGCCCTCATAAGCCCCTTCTGATGAGTTATGCAGATGACCGGCATATACGGCATCCACATCCATTTCCTTGAAAAGCGAAAAATATCTGCCTCTCTTGGCATTCTGAAGCTGAAAATATCCGTCCTCTTCGTTGATGTCAGCAAGGAAGAAAGGATGATGGCCGAAGATGAGCGTCACATCCGACTGTGCGTCCTTCTTCAGAACTTCAGACAGCCATTCATACTGATCCGGCTCCGAAGGGTCGTTATATTTTATCACATTGGTGTTGACTCCAACAAGAGCGACACCTTTTTCTTTATATATGAACCGGTCCTCGCCATAACGCGAAGTGAAAGGATCAGAATCAACAGAACCCTCTGAGATTATGACATCGTGATTGCCTGGAACGTGAAGGAGTTTCACTGAACCGTCTATGCCGGAGATGATTTCCGCAAAGAGATCCCACTGCTCCGCATTGTCGAAAAGATTAACCTGGTCGCCTGTAAAGACCACTACATCCGGCTTTACTTCATTGATCTTCTCTACCGCCTTTCGCAGATAGTCCGCCTCATAGGTGAGGTCGTTTACATACACTGCTCCTGGCTCCTGCCCCTTGATGGCGGCTGTAAAACCAAGCTGGGCGTCTGCCACCTGCACTATAACATACGGTTTTGCACTGCACGCCATCATCATAAAGCACACAGCAAGAAAAATCATTTTCTTCATATCAGACTATTTTACGTTGATTCCTTTCCAAGAAGAAGGCACCGGCGCCTCGATGGTGATCTGCTCTTTCTTCACTGGGTGAACGAAAGTGATGCGGCGGGCGTGAAGCGAAATACCCCCATCGGGGTTTGAGCGAGGCGAGCCGTATTTGAGGTCGCCCTTGATCGGACAGCCGAGATTTGAAAGCTGACAGCGGATCTGGTGGTGGCGTCCTGTGAGGAGTTCCACCTCTACGAGCCAGTATCTGTCAGTCTTGTCGATCTGTCTGTAGTTGAGTTTTGCGAGTTTGGCATCCTTGCGTGCCGAGCCAGGACGACAGATGTATGACTTGTTCTGCTTCTCGTTTCTCCACATCAGATCTTCGAGTCTGCCCTCGGCAGGCTTAGGCTCAGCGCATACGAGCGCCCAATAGAACTTGTGGACATCCGAATCGCGGAACATAGCATTCAGACGCTCGAGAGACTTGGACGTCTTGGCAAGCACCACGATGCCGCTTACAGGACGGTCCAGGCGGTGTGGCAGGCCCATAAACACCTTGCCAGGCTTGGCATCGCGCTGCGCGATGAAAGCCTTGTACGTCTCGGTAAGAGGCTCGTCGGAAGTCTTGTCACCCTGTACGATTTCTCCTACCTTCTTGTTTACGACAAGAAGATGATTGTCTTCATAAAGTATTCTCGAGGCGAGGTCGTCAAACTCCTCGCGAGTCAGTTCTCTGTATTCCATTTGACAAAAATAGCAATTATGTCATTAAAAACTGACATTTTGGCATATATTTTTTCCAACTCGGCATTGGCACAGCTTTCGTTATTATCCTGGCGTCAAAGATTGCCACGGTTCTACGAACCTCGCAATGACGTAATACTGTCATCCCGAGCTCTACGGAAGGAACAGTCCACTGTCATCCCGAGCGTAGACGAGGGATCTGAACAAGAATATAAAATTAATAAAAAGATAAACATTATGGGAAAGATTATTGGAATTGACCTTGGAACCACCAACTCTTGCGTGGCAGTGATGGAAGGTAACGAGCCTACAGTCATCATCAACAATGAGGGACAGAGAACAACACCTTCAGTGGTAGCATTCACTGACGGCGGTGAGAGAAAGATCGGTAACCCTGCAAAGCGTCAGGCTATCACAAACCCTCACAAGACCATCTTCTCTATCAAGAGATTTATGGGAGAGAAGTACAGCCAGGTGGCAAACGACATCGCTCGCGTTCCTTATAAGGTTGTAAAGGGTGACAACGATACTCCACGTGTAGACATCGACGGCCGCCTTTATTCACCACAGGAGATTTCTGCAATGATTCTCCAGAAGATGAAGAAGACTGCAGAGGAGTACCTCGGTCAGGAGGTTACTGAGGCTGTCATCACAGTTCCTGCCTACTTCTCTGACTCACAGCGTCAGGCGACCAAGGAGGCGGGCAAGATCGCAGGTCTCGAGGTTAAGCGTATCATCAACGAGCCTACAGCTGCAGCTCTTGCATATGGTCTCGACAAGATGCACAAGGATATGAAGGTAGCCGTATACGACCTTGGTGGCGGTACATTCGATATCTCTATTATGGAGCTTGGAGACGGCGTTTTCGAGGTTCTCTCTACAAACGGTGACACTCACCTCGGCGGTGACGACTTCGACCAGGTGATCATCGACTGGCTCGCTGCAGAGTTCGCTGCAGAGAACAGCGGCATCGACCTCAAGAAGGATCCAATGGCTCTCCAGAGACTCAAGGAGGCTGCAGAGAAGGCTAAGATCGAGCTCTCAAGCCAGACTTCTACTGAGATCAACCTCCCTTACATTATGCCTGTTGACGGTGTTCCTAAGCACCTTGTGAAGACTCTTACAAGAGCAAAGTTCGAGCAGCTTGCAGATTCTCTCATCCAGAGAACAGTAGAGCCTTGCCGCAAGGCCCTCCAGGATGCAGGTCTTTCTGCTTCAGACATTGACGAGGTTCTCCTCGTAGGTGGTTCGACACGTATCCCTGCTATCCAGGCTGTTGTTGAGAAGTTCTTCGGAAAGGCTCCTAACAAGAGCGTGAACCCTGACGAGGTTGTTGCAATGGGTGCTGCTATCCAGGGTGGTGTTCTCGCAGGCGACGTGAAGGACGTGCTTCTCCTCGACGTTACTCCGCTTTCACTCGGTATCGAGACTCTCGGCGGCGTTATGACAAAGCTCATCGAGGCCAACACTACTATCCCTACAAAGAAGTCTCAGGTATTCTCTACAGCTGCTGACAACCAGCCTGCAGTAGACATCCACGTTCTTCAGGGAGAGCGTCCAATGGCTAAGGACAACAAGCTCATCGGAAACTTCATCCTCGACGGTATCGCACCGGCACCAAGAGGTATTCCTCAGATCGAGGTGACATTCGATATCGACGCCAACGGTATCCTCAACGTTTCTGCAAAGGACAAGGCTACCGGCAAGGAGCAGAACATCCGCATCGAGGCTTCATCAGGTCTTTCTGACGCTGAGATCCAGAGAATGAGAGACGAGGCCAAGGCTAACGAGGCTGCTGATGCTGCTGAGAAGGAGCGTATCGACAAGATCAACAACGCTGACGGTATGTGCTTCCAGACTGAGAAGAACCTCAAGGAGTACGGCGACAAGATTCCTGCTGAGAAGAAGACAGCTATCGAGGAGGCCAAGAACAAGCT
>JAFYWC010000087.1 GCA_017546585.1 Bacteroidales bacterium | reverse complement strand
GTTGCAAGGTATCTCTATCCCGATGCACATATCGAGAAGTGCGACATACAGCAGTACCACTCCGAGCAACGCTTCGATGCCATCATCGGTAATCCTCCGTTCAACCTGAAGTTCGACTTCCGACTCTCACAGGAGTATTACATAGATAAAGCCTACCATTTGCTCAATCCCGCAGGCTTCCTGATGATCATCATTCCTGCCTCCTTTATGCAGAATGAGTTCTGGGAGAAGAGTCGTGTAGGAAGAGTGAACGAAGACTTCTCCTTCATCGGACAGACAAGGTTAGCACCTCACGCCTTCACATCGGTAGGTGTAGATAATTTCAACACTAAGATAATGGTCTTCCTGCGTCGCTCACAGCATATAGAGATGAATCCCTACAATGCCGAGGAGTTCGTCTCTATGGCAGAGCTCAAGGAACGGGTGAAGAGAGCCCGTGAGATGAAGCATCGCCTGCGTCTTGACATTATGCGTGAGACCAACCGCATAGACAAGGAGGAGTTGGAGCACTTCGAGTACAAGCTCGCCAAGTATATGTATGAGCTGAAGGCTCACGAGAAGTTAAACAAGCATATTGACAAGGCTGAAGCCCTCGTTACCAAGTTCCGTAACCAGAAACCACCTGAGAATGCCACCAACGAGCAGATGAAGGAGTGGGAACGCAAGAGGCTAACCACTGCCAAGGTGCTTGCCACCATACGCAAGTATATCACCTCGCAGAATGTCGTACCACGCAAGGAGGTGGCATTGGTAAAGACCTCCTATGGCTTCAAGCTCAAGCAGTATGCACCACGACTGCTTGACAAGGTGGAACACAAGGTTGCAAGTATCAATGACCTTATATTGGATAGTAGCACACTACCTGTGCCAGAGATAGCAACCGAAGAGAATATGCGACAGATACGCACAGCGGGGCGTATTATCCGCCGTAAGCGTAGGCTCTACGATATACAGAACCAACCATTCTCGGATATGGCAACGAACGATGCCCTTGCCGAATATCTCGACAATGCCACTTTCGTAAACAAGGATGGCGAGGTATGCGAGTTCACGCAGTTGCAGAAGCACGACCTGAACCTTGTACTTCAGAAGCGGTATGCTCTGCTCAATTGGCAACAAGGCTCCGGCAAGACTGCCGCCGTATATCACAGAGCCAAGTATCTGCTCAAATATGGCAAGGTACGCAATGTGATAATCCTGTCACCTGCCATTGCAACCAATATGACGTGGACTCCGTTCTTTGCCATCAACAAGGAGCGATACAGAATAATACGCACATACAAGGACCTCGAAGATGTGCCGAGAGGAATATTCCTCGTTCTCTCCACCTCTATGGTCGGTAAGCTCAAACGCGACCTTATGCGGTTTGTGAAACTATCGTCAAGGAAACTATGCCTTGTATTCGATGAGTCGGACGAAATTACCAACCCCTCATCACAGCGTACAAGGCATATCCTGGCAGTGTTCCGCAGGCTCAAATACAAGATTCTCGATACGGGAACGACCACCCGTAACAATATCGCCGAACTATACAGCCAGTTTGAGTTGCTCTATAACAACTCGGTCAATATGACCTGTTGGTGCAGCAGCATCTACCACGAGAACAGAGACAAGGAGATAGAGTGCGAGAGAAACCTCCACTGCGGAGAGCCGTTTCCTGCATTCAGAGGTCATGTACTGTTCAGAGCCTGTCATTGTCCGGGCAAGGCAACGGTATTCGGCATAGAGAAGCAAAATCAGGATGTCTACAACAAGGATGAACTCTTCGACCTCATAGGCAAGACCATCATCACCCGTAAGTTCCGAGACTTTGCAGGTGAGAAATACAAGATACGGACACACACCGTAAGCCCGTCAGAGGGTGAACACGAGGTCTATCGTGTCATTATCGAGGAGTTCTGCCGTATCTGTGAACTCTACTACAACAGCACGGGTGACACGAAGAAGGATGCAGGACTGAGACTTATGCGACAAATCAAGCTGCTTATCAAGGCTTGCTCCGTACCTCACCTCATATCGGGATATTACGGCGATGACTATCCGAGTAAGACACGATATATTGAATCATTGATACGCAAGATGCCGGGCAAGGTAGCCATCGGCTGTACCACACTCGCAGCCTTCGACCTCTACGAGAAGTATATCAGCGAACGCTTTCCCGACAGACCGATATATGTCGTAAAGGGAGATGTGGCATTCAAGAAGCGTCAGAGCATCGTAACGGAGTTCGAATCCACCATCAACGGAATACTGATATGCACACAACAGAGTCTGAGCAGTTCGGTAAACATACCTACCTG
>JAFYWC010000010.1 GCA_017546585.1 Bacteroidales bacterium | reverse complement strand
TTGCCGCCGGCTTCCTTCAGATTCCATCTCACGATGGACACCCTTGCCTTTGGCTATATGCTTCCCGTCATTAGGGCGCATTGGGGACTTTCACCCGTTAGAACATGCCCATGCTGGGCGTACCGAAAGAAGGTGACTAAATCACTTATTAGTCACCTTCTTAACTTTTGCCCCTTATGCGTGGCGGAGGTTTACACCTTGAGGTGTGATGCGATGCGGGCGGGGACTTCGCGCTACCCATTACATCGTCCTACCACGACTTACTGTTTATGCTGCAAAGATATGCAGTTTTTCTCTATTTGCAAAACCTGTACTTATCAACTTCAAAAAGGTGTATCAAAATGGGTATTCCATCTTTAAATTCAGCCATTTTGTATTATGTTGGTTTATATTTTCTTTCATTGTCTTGTCGGCATAGTCGAGACATCACGCAAATATAGTAAATAAAAACAAATGCACATCAAACAATATCCGGATAAAACTGATACATTTGCAGTATGGATACCATCAGAAAGATACTGATCACAGGAGCCAGCGGTTTCGTAGGAGGCCGAGTGGCAGAAGCTTTGAAGAAAGACTACGAGTTCATCACCCCAAGCCATAGGGAGCTTGACGTCACATCTTCAGCAGATGTCGAGCACTATATCGCAGCAGCAAGACCGGATGTCATACTGCATCTGGCTGCAATCTCCGACACAGGCTACTGCGAAGAACATCCTGATGAAAGTTATCTGGCCAATGTCGTAAGTGTCGAGAATCTAGCCGCTGCAGCTTCCAGGTACGGGATCAGACTAGTCTGGTTCTCATCCGACCAGGTATACAATGGGAACCTTGAACTGGGACTTCTTTCAGAAAACGTAACAGTCTCACCTGAAAACCATTACGGCAGACACAAACTCCTTGCAGAACAGCGTGCGTCTGAGATTTGTCCGGACAGCGTAGCATTGCGCGCCACCTGGATGTACGATGCCGAAAAGCCAGGGATGAAGACTCACAGAAACTTTGTCATCAATTTCAGAAATGCAATAGAAAACGGAACTCCTTTGCGTTTTGCAACAAGAGAATTCCGTGGCATAACCTGGATCGAGGATGTGGTAAGGAACCTTCCTTTCACATTCGATCTTCCCGGTGGAGTATACAACTTCGGTGCAGAGAACACTCTCAACACCTATGAGACTGCAGTGGAATATGCCAGACTACAAGGTCTTGACCCTGATACAATTGTAAAACCTGACACGGATCGTTTCCCTGAACACATCCGCAATATCAGCATCTCAATGGACAAGGCCTACAAAGCCTCAAAGGGCAAAATCCACTTCCCTACTACCCTAGAGGGCCTTGCAGCCTACATATCGTAGTTGTCTGGATTGGAGACGGTCCACATATCCAATGTAGCAAGGATTGCTGCCTTCTGAGCGACGAGGGCTGTCTCGTCAGTTACATTTCTCCTGCCACCGACACTTTCACTGAGATTGGTGATTCTGAACGCGTTACCCAAGACACTTACGCCATATCGAGGCGCAAGCAAGGACTCGAAATAGCAGCACCCTGCCACATAGTCTCCCAAACCGGCGCCCATATGCGTTCCGTCCTCCGAGAACTCATAACTGTCATTCAACGAACTTGCACGAAGGTTCTGGACTGCTGTTCCGTATGGGATTATGAAATCGATGTCATACTCAAGTTTCAACTGTTTTGTCGCCTCTGCAATGTTCTTCCATCTCAATAGCGAACTGCCTTCAGAATTTGCCCAATATGACCCTCTGTAACTATGAGTCATCAGATAACCGATAGTGGCCTGAGGATTTGTAATCCTTATCAGGCGTATGAGTTCCTGGAGATATCCTCCTGCGCCGTGTCCTTCCCAGAGTGAATAATCGTTGGAATAGGTACTCACCTGATGTATCAGGATTATATCCCACTTGACAGTCTGCAGGGCTTTTCTGAATAGGGTTCCGTCATTGTTATAACCATTGCCGGAAATGCCATTGATCTGAGTTCCCGCGCAGAAAGCAACATTATATGCGTCATTATCAGCATCATTCCAGCAGTCCACCCAAGTCTTGAAAGAACCGTTAGGTCGGAAGGCCCTGTAGAGAGAGAAGTCCGTACCTATACCTGACGCCTGAATTATCTGAGGTAGATATGTCTGCGCGTCCTGTGTGTAACTGTTTCCGATATCCAGTACCTTCAAGTCAGCCTTCTGGAAATTCACAGGAGGGTTATACATCTGAGGAACCGTACCTGAAGCGTTCTCTATCCTGCTTTCAAGTTCGGCCACACTCTCCTTCAATCGTGAAATCTCTGTCTGCATCTGCTTGAGGAGAGCATCTATCTCATCACTGGTGTAATACCCGTCCATCATAGTCTCCAGAAGCGAGTTCAGTTTAGTAATCTCTGCCTCCAGTTTCGACAAAGCCTTTTTCAGGTCATTGACATCATCCTGGCTTGCTGTCTTTTCCAAGGCCACGATAGCCGCCTTGAGTTCCTGACACTCCGAATACAGATCCGATATGGAAGACTTGAGGAATATCACAGTTGTCTTCTCCAGTACCTCAACACGCTCCTCCAGTTCTGCATTACACGACACGAACAGGCCAACACCCAACAATATGAATATTATAAGCTTCTTCATAATCCGTCATTTATACTGCAAATATAAAAAAATCCACCGCCGAAGCGATGGATCATATAAGTCAAAAGGAGATTACTCCTTCCACCAGTTCTTGCG
Organism: Bacteroidales bacterium; assembly: GCA_017546585.1. Lineage (GTDB taxonomy): Bacteria > Bacteroidota > Bacteroidia > Bacteroidales > UBA932 > Cryptobacteroides. Next base: position 40,650 of record JAFYWC010000010.1, on the reverse strand, counting down.
GTGATGGAAGATGATGCTCTTTCCTTCCGTTCTGTTCTCCTTCTTGAGGAAAGGTATCTGATAGCCAAGGCCGAACTCGATGAACTCACAGATATGGAGGTGAGTCTTCGCGCTTGTATGGAGATAGAGGTTATCCCATACACGATACTTCAAACCGAAACGGATGTAGTGGCTGGCCTCTTCTCCGCCGGCACCATTCGCGGTTGTATAAAGCAACGGACGTTTAGGAGCCACCTTGCCGAAGTTATCATAATGATAATCATAGTAGATATTACGTGACGGATTGTAGAAATAAACTCCCCAGTCTACGATTGCAGTCACAGCTCCGAACTTGAACTCGTTATTGAGCGCGATACCGGCGCGGACCTTCTGTGAGAATCCATAATCCACAGCCTTTTCAGCTCCACAGGTTGTACAGTCGATGATATCACTGTCCTTGCCTGGAATATTCAGTTCCGGGAAATCGCCCCTCAAGCTACCTACACTGAAATCACCGTGGCAATAGAGATTACGCTCCGTATTCTTTGAAACCGCATCATTAAAGAACACATCCAATCCCAAACCGACTGCATACCAGTTGCTTACGTGATATACTGGAGCAATATGCAATGAAGAAATCAGATATCTGTGAGTATCCTCGATAGCCGGTTTCTGTGCGCCGGCAGCTCCTGTAATGTTAAGGGCCCATCCATAAGGAAGGTCAGGGAACTGTACAGGCTTCTTCTTTGCCTCGGAATTGAAGGTCGCTGTCACACCCACTGAACCATAGACAGCATTCGCACCGATGTTAGGCATACTTGTACGACCGTTGCTCATATGGAAATAGCCGAACTCCGTTCCAAGAGCAAGATACTTTGTGATAGGCACATTCAACTGTACACCTGCATTAAGATATACATTCAAATAGCAGCCGAATACTGTATTTACAGTAGGTTCATAGTAATGGTCAGGATTCTGATCCTCCTGAGTGTACCAATGCTCAGTGACATATGCAAGACCTCCTGCCACCTTGACCCTCATCTGGAAATAGTCGGCATCAATTGCATTCAAGAGAACATAAGGATATGCAGCAATGGAATGGCCAAGCATCTTGTGACCTAGATCGAGCCACGAAAGGCCGACACCGAAGGTCGCATTGTTCAGATACTGCTGCCAAGGGCGTTGTTGCTGTGAAGGAAGCTCAAAGCCTAAGTGGACTCCGGCCGGATGTGCTCCTCCAAACTTATCCCAATGTGTTCCACTATCAAGATAAGCACCTCTGAACGGATATGCCTTGATGGCAAAAGGGAACTTTCCGTTATCTGAATTTTCAGCAGGTACGTCCTGAGCCAAAACAGAACTTACTGACACTGCAAGTGCCAGTACAAACATAAAAATACGTTTCATTACACTAACTATTTAACTTCTCCGGGCTTCAAGATGCATCGGGGCCCACAAACGTTGCAAACCCTGATGAAAATATTCTCACCCTCACTAACTAACCGTTGTTCTCCATCAGGAAAACCTTCATAAAATCGTTCAGGTCGCCGTCAAGGACTCCCTGAGTATCTGAAGTCTCGTGACCGGTACGAAGATCCTTCACCATCTTGTACGGATGGAGGACATAGCTTCGTATCTGCGAGCCCCATTCAATCTTCTTTTTCTGTCCTTCAAGCTCCGCCTGCTTCTCTTGACGCTTCTTCAGTTCGATATCATAGAGGCGTGACTTGAGGATTCTGAGAGCGTTCTGTCTGTTGTCCAGCTGAGAACGAGTCTCTGTGTTCTCCACCACGATTCCGGAAGGGATATGCTTCACTCGGACTCCCGTCTCCACCTTGTTGACATTCTGTCCACCGGCACCGCTCGAACGGTATGTATCCCACTCCAGATCTCCCGGATTGATCTCGATTTCAATGGAATCATCCACCAAAGGATACACAAAGACAGACGAGAACGTTGTCTGACGCTTTCCCTGTGCGTTGAACGGAGAAATGCGTACAAGACGGTGTACGCCACTCTCGGCCTTGAGATAACCGAACGCATAATCACCCTCTACCTGCATAGTCACAGACTTGATGCCCGCATCTTCACCTTCGAGTTCATCGGTGATGGTAACCTTGTATCCGTTTCTCTCCGCCCATCTTACATACATACGCATAAGCATAGCAGACCAGTCGTTCGCCTCTGTTCCACCGGCTCCTGAATTGATGGTCAACACAGCGCCGAGGTTGTCACCCTCTTCGCCGAGCATATTGCGAAGTTCAAGCGCCTCAAGACCTTCAAGAGCAGCAGCATATGCGTTGTCGATATCATCGTCTTCGAGTTCCAGCAACACATTGAGGTCCTCGACATCTGCGGCCACCTTATCAAATCCAGTCACCCAGAACTTGACGCCTGAAAGTTCCTTCAAGAACTTCTCGGCAGCCTTCGGATCGTCCCAGAAGTCAGCAGCAAGAGTCTTCTCCTGCATCTTTGCGACCTCCTCGCGCTTTGCTTCCACAGCAATGCATCGTCCGAGCGTGTCAACACGCTGCTGAAGTTCCTTTATCTGTTCTATACTTATCATCTTGTCGTTCTTCGCAACCGGCCTCAACCGGCAAATAAATCGTGCAAAATTAGTGAATTTTACATCTAAAGCAAAAGAGAAATCCGTATATTTGTGATTGCTAAAAAAGTGAACTATGATCAACCCAGTCTACACAGCTGCCGAAGACCGCTACGAAAGCGGTATGAAATACCGCAGATGCGGAAAAAGCGGCATCAGCATTCCGGAAATTTCTCTTGGACTCTGGCAGAATTTCGGTGACACCGCGCCACTGGCTCGCAGTCGCGATATGCTCCTTCACGCCTTTGACAAAGGAGTATGCCACTTCGACCTTGCAAACAACTACGGTCCGTCATACGGAAGTGCAGAATCCACATTCGGACAGATAATGAAGAGCGACCTTCGTCCATACAGAGACGAGCTTTTCATATCTACCAAGGCAGGTTGGGATATGTGGCCGGGGCCATACGGAGACTTGGGTTCACGCAAGTACCTGATGAGCAGTCTTGATCAGAGCCTCAAAAGAATGGGTCTCGAATATGTGGACATCTTCTATTCCCACAGATTCGACCCGAACACTCCGCTTCAGGAGACAATGCAGGCTCTTGTTGATATAGTCAGAAGTGGAAAGGCTCTTTACGCCGGCATCTCGAATTATCCGCACGAGGCAGCTGAATTTGCTTATAAGTATCTTGCAGAACGCGACGTACCTTGTCTCCTTCATCAGGTGAAATACAATATGATGCATCGTATTCCTGAGACTACCGGTTTACTTGAGCAGGCAAAGGACGCCGGATCAGGCTTTATCGCATATTCGCCTCTCGCTCAGGGAATACTTACAGATAGGTACCTCAACGGCATCCCGTCCGACTCGAGAGCGGCACGTGACTATTCACTCAAGGCAAGCACAATCACTCCGGAACTTGTGGAGAAGTTGAACAAGCTGAACGCACTTGCAGCAAAAAGAGGACAGACGCTTGCACAGATGGCACTGTCTTGGACTCTGAAGGACGACCTCGTCACATCAGTCATCATAGGAGCAAGTAGCGTGGCGCAGATAGACGACAATTTAGCAGCAATAAACAACACTAAGTTCACAGCAGAAGAACTTAATATAATTGATTCATTGACAAAATGATAGGTATTTTCGACTCGGGTGTAGGCGGGCTGTCCGTCTTCAGGGAGATCCGCAAGGTTCTTCCTGAGCAGAGCTATATATATTACTCTGACAACGCCCACTGCCCATACGGAGAAAAGAGCCGGGAATACATCATCGACAGGACAAGAGCAATCACTCAGATGCTCATAGAGAAAGGCTGCGAGATCATCGTAGTCGCCTGCAACACAGCAACAGCTGCAGCTATCAGCACTCTCAGAGAGGAATTCCCGATAAAGTTCATCGGTATGGAGCCGGCGATCAAGCCGGCGGCGCAGGCGACGAAGACGGGAGTCGTAGGAGTCCTGGCAACAGCCGGCACACTGAAGGCCACAAAGTACATCGACACAAGAGCCAAGTGGGCCCAGAATGTACAGATTGTGGAGCACATAGGCCAGGGATTCGTGGAACTTGTCGAGAACGGATCAGTCAGCGGTCCCGCAGCCGAGACTACAGTGTCGGCCAGCCTCAAGCCGCTGCTTGATGCCGGCGCCGACACCATCGTCCTCGGATGTACACACTACCCTTTCCTCATCGACACAATCAAGAAAGTCGCTTCCGAGACCTATCCGAGCAGATCTGTCACAGTCATTGACCCAGCCCCTGCAGTAGCACGCCACCTTGTGGAAGTTATGGCAGAAGAAGGCATCGAGCCGGCCTCAAAGGAAGGATACCAGATAGAACTGCTGGCATCCGGCACACCGGACAATCTTCAAAGAACATTCGACACACTGCTATAAAACAGTACAGGCCGGGAATTCCCGGCCTGTCTGCTTATGATATGAAGGCTTAGCTGTAAAGCTGTCCAAGAACCTCGAAATAAGGTTTGCCTTCGATTATTGTCACTCTGTAGATTGTGTAATCCACTTTGTAATACTCGTTTCCGTCTGCAAGAACCACGATATCGTAGTCTTCAGGGAGAGTCTCTACCAAAGCACCTGCTGGTGGAACTATCACATAGTAATCACCTTTTGAATCCTTGGCGTAGAACACTCCGTCCTGATAGTAGTACTCCTGTCCTGCATCTGCATAGCTCTGTACAAGTCCGAGCTGGGCTGCGAGAGTGTAAGCTGCCTGGGCCTGTGCCTGAGTCTGCTCGATCATCAGATTCTGAGATGCGATTATAGCGTTGTTCTGTGCGATGATCTCGTTCTGCTCAGCTATATATCTGTTGTTCTCAGTTATCTGGCTGTAAGTGTTGGCAACTGTCTGGTAGTAGGACATTGTCACCGCCGCCCAAGTCATATCCGCGATAACGCTTGCTGCAAGTGAAGTTCCGAAAGGAGGTCTGCACACCACATAATATCCGCCGTAAGAACGATACCATATATCATTGTAGCAATAATATGTAACTCCGTGATATACGTGTCTGTGAGCGTGTGTCGGAAGCACTCTTACCCTGTGTCCGTAATAGTGGTTGTATCCGGTCCAATAATATGAAGGAGCGCTGTAGTGCATAAAGTCACGGTCACGTGGATGGACCCTCTTCTCAGGCTTGTGGTCTGGACGAATCTGCACCGGTTTGCTTGGCTTCATATCCGGTCTCATTGCTGAGCCTCCTGGCTGTCTGTCACCTGGACGATGTCCCGGACGTGTAACTGTGATCGGTCTGTTCTGATCAGCAGGCTTTGTCTGCGGCTTGTCAGCAGGTTTTGTCTGAGGTCTGTCCGCAGGCTTTACTGCTGTGCCAGCCGAAGGACGTGTAGCCGGACGTGTCACAGAAGTCGAAGGCTGCTGTGGCCTTGTCACTGCAGTACCTGGCTTCTTGTCTGTAGCGACACCCGCAGAAGGTCTCACTGTAGTTGACGGCCTTGTAACCTGTGTAGAAGGTTTAGTCACTGAAGTCGAAGGCTTGGTAACCTGGGTTGATGGTTTCGATACAGAAGTTGAAGGCTTGGTAACTGCAGGTTTGGTAACCTGAGTAGAAGGCTTAGAGGCTGAAGTATTTGGCTTGCTGACCTGAGATGCAGGTCTTGTAACCTGTGTTGTCGGCTTTGCAGCTGAAGACGGTGTAGATCTGCTTACACTTCCACTTCTTCTCTCCTGCGCCTGTGCATCAAACTGAAATGCCACCACTGCCAATCCCATAAGCATAGCGGCCATTTTTGTTCCGAGCGATCTCATAACTAAGAAGTTTTAAGTTTAATAGATGTGGTACCTCTGCGATAATGCGCGGAAGGGCTCCTCGTCTTTCCGCCAGTAATCAACGATGTCGCTGACTTTGTACCTTTTGCTAAACTCTGTTCTTACATAATCCGTGCCACAGACTTTATCGAAAAGACCGTAACCTGTAATGATCTCGAACGCCTTCTTGTTCGGATAGAGTTCAGCAACTGCCTGCATCACATAGAATTGCGTCTCCGTAATACGTGCATTTTCATAGTCTGTAAAGAAGAACTGGAGTCCTCCGACCAGCTGCCCTTTCTGGCTTCCCGAGAAAGGCTTGAACCATATGGTACGGAATGATACTCCCGGAAGAGCGTATTCTTCAAGGCGGGCCTTGAGCTTCTCAGGATCAAGCCAGGTCGCTCCGAACAACTGAAAAGGAAGTGTATATCCGATACCTATATTCATAAAGCCATAGAGTTCACCGCAGACTCCGGAAGATGCATAATACATCGGAGTATCCTTGTATGGAATATTAGGCGAAGGAAGCACCCACGGAAGTCCGGTATCTTCATATAGCATATCTCTTGTCCATCCTTCCATAGGAACTACAGATAGAGTACATTTCACAGGCTCCTGATTTCCCTTCTGTCCTCTGTTCATACCTTCTTCGTTGATCATCACAGCCAATTCTCCGACAGTCAGTCCATAAACATATGGTATTCTGTACTGACTTACGAACGAATTGAATGGCTGTTCGACCAAACATCCCTCTATCTTGTTACCACCCAAAGGGTTAGGACGATCAAGAACCATCACCTCAATGCCTTCGGCCGAGCAGGCTTCCATAACCAGACCCAATGAGCTGATGAAAGTATATGAACGAACTCCGACATCCTGGATATCATAGACCACCACATCGATACCCTTGAGCATATCTGGAGTAGGCTTGCGCGTAGCGCCATAGATGGAATATACCGGAAGGCCAGTTGCAGGATCCTTGAAATCCGTAACGTGGTCTCCGGCATAAAGGTCGCCCCTGACTCCGTGCTCGGGTCCATAAAGGGCGACAAGTTCAACGCCTGGGGCGTTATAAAGAATATCGATGGTGGAGCGAAGCTGGCTGTCCACACCGCTAGGGTTGGTTACCAGTCCTACTCGTTTGCCTACAAGTCCCTCGAATCCTCTGTCTCTGAGGACCTCGATTCCGGTCTTGACAACAGGCTCCTTCGCCTCCGCCACGATACCGAATATTGCAATGATGAATAGTGCGAGAATAGTTTTTCCAGACCTCATATACGATTATTTAAGATCTACGATCTTTCCTGCAAAAAGGATGTTATCTGTCTCACTGTCGGCGATGAAGAACAGGAATGGTCTGTCGACATTCATTGTTCTTACCGGTGTTGGAGACGCTGAAGTAAGGCGCACCTGTGCGATTGTCACTGCAGCGGCCTCTGTTCCTTTCTCCGACACATCAATATAGCATTTCTGCTTCACTGAATCAAGGCAGAGAGGGCCCATTGCCGAGATGCCGCTGAAATCTGCACCTGCAGTGAACGCGCTCTCGATACCCATCTTCTGCAATGCCTCGTTGAGCACGAATGCAGCCTCGAGTTTGAATTTAGGCATCTTCACCACAACCTGCTGGGCAGAAAGCATATTCATAGCAGCTTTGTATGCACTCTCGCTGATGTACGGAATGATCGAATTTGCATCCCAGTTCTCTGGAGGCAAGACGATGTACATAGCGTATCTGTCGCCTGAATAAGGCAGTCTCACCATCTGGCAGCCCTGGTACTCGGCATACATATATCTGGCCTTGCGTGTCATCATAGGCACTTCCCTATCCTCAACGATTCCGTGGAAGATTCCGTTCCTGGTCTGTGCTGCATCGAAAGCATACTCCCAAGGTGCGTTGAAATAAAGTGCGTTCATCAGAACCATAACAGCGTTAGGGCCGAGACGGTCGATGATGTTTCCGATCTTGCCTTCTGTGTTTTCATAGCACCAGTTGTTGATGGCCTTTACTGTAGCAGGATCAGAGAAGTTCTGTGTAGTGATGAATGCATCGAAATCCTTCTCAAGAAGATCTACATATCTGTTTCTGATGCTGAAGTTGTCAGAAACCCATACAGAGTTTGCAGACTTGACCTGAATGCTGTCATTGGCTCCGAGGTCCTCGCTTCCGAAAAGACATCCGTTGAGAGCGTCGTCAAACTCGGCCCTTGTCTGTCCCTCAGCACCCTCTGCAAGCATTGACAATGCTACGCCTGCGCTGTATGGCGACACAACGATATTCTGATCATAATCTACAGTCTCATTTACTCTCTGGAAAAAAGACAATGCGAAACCCACATCCGAACCTTTCTCCGGCTTAGGATATTTAGGGCCGCAGGCTGCGATTGAAACTAATGCAGCGATGAACATCAACTTTTTCATATCGATTTATTTACTGATTGTTTTCTTACCAAATTCCGGATTCACCTTGACAGTGCTTACCACAGCTACAGTGACAAGGCAGCAGAACATTACGAAAATAAAGAACGTAGTGTAGCCGAGCCACTCCTGGATGTATCCGGCAACCATACCAGGAATCATCATACTCAAGGCCATAAACGCAGTACATAGCGAATAGTGTGCCGTCTTGAACTCTCCCTCCGAGAAATATATCAGATAGAGCATATATGCAGTGAATCCAAAGCCGTATCCGAACTGGTCAAGCGCCACGCAAGACCCTGTAATCCAGATATTTTGAGGCTGAAAAGCCGCAAGAAAGACAAATGACAGGCAAGGGAGCGTAAGGCTGAGCGCCATCGGCCACAAGGCCTTCTTGAGACCCCAGCGAGAGGCGGCTATGCCTCCGAGAATGCCGCCGACAGTGAGCGCGGCGACTCCGACAGTTCCGTAAACGATGCCGACCGCTTCTGTAGAAAGGCCGAGTCCGCCCTGATCGACGGAATCGAGCAGGAAAGGATTCATCATCTTGACAAGGAAAGCCTCAGGCAGTCTGTACAGGAGCATAAAAAGCATAGCCATCAGGATATGCTTCTTCTTGAAGAAGGTCACGAACGTGCGTTCGAAATCTCTGAAGATCTCTGCAGGAGTGGTGGCTGTGGACATTCTGTCCGAAGCCGGGCGGGGCAGGACCCAGGTGTGATACAGGGATACCGCAGCAAAGATTGCAGCGGAGAGGATCAGAGTGATTTTCCAAGAGAAGTAAACATCCGATGTGCTTGTCTCGATGAATCCGGCAAGCGCAACCAGGACTCCCTGACCGAAGATGGATGAAAGTCTGTAGAATGTGCTTCTGATGCCGACATATTCAGCCTGAGTTCCGGAATCGAGGCCGAGCATATAGAATCCGTCTGCAGCGATGTCGTGGGTGGCAGATGCAAAGGCTGTTATCCAGAACAGAGCGAGGGTCGCAAAGAAAAGAGGTGTAGATGCGATCGCCTCGCCGGTAGCCTGCGGCAGCATAAACGGAAGGAGGATCATTGCCGCAGACATAAGGAGCTGCATTGTGACGATCCACCAGCGTTTTGTCTTGATGATGTCGACAAACGGACTCCAAAGCGGCTTGATGACCCAAGGGAGATAAAGAAGGCTCGTATATAGTGCGAGCATACCGTTAGGCATACCCATATTCTTGAACATCACCACAGAGATGTTGTTCACGATGAAATACGGGATTCCTTCGGCAAAATATAGCGTAGGCACCCAGAACCAGGGTGATCTGTGCGTTCTATTCATAAATGTCTTTCAATTCTGTTCCTGGATAATAGTGGCTGAGGATCTCACGGTAAGTGTATCCTTCCGCTGCCATAACAGCTGCTCCGATCTGGCAGAGGCCGACTCCGTGTCCCCAACCGGCACCGTCAAGGATGACCTTATCACCTTCGAAAGTCACATCAAAGGCGGAGCTTTTCAAGTGGTTCTCCGATAATATCCTTCTGATTTCCAATTCCTTGCCCACAACCATAGTGCGATTGGAACCGGTTATGCGAAGTTTGTATATCCTGCCGGACTCTCCCCTCTCAAGAGGCTCGATGTTCTGAAGGGCTCCGATATCGATGCCGCTTCTACGAGTGATCAGTTCAGAAAGTTCATCCCTGTGATAAACGGCAGTCCAACGATAGAAGTCGACTGTCTCCTGGTCGTAGTTGTTGAGTACCTGGCCTAGGATTACCTTATCCTGAGTGTCACAGAAACACCTTCCTCCTTCCTCATAGCCGGCGGTATCCGGCAGCGGCTGAAGATACGGAAGGTCTGTATCTTCCCAACAGGTCGAGAAGCATTCCATTCGTCCTCCACAGCATTTTGAGAAGCGTGCATCACAAAGACGTCTATCATAATGGAGAACCTGTCCCCAGGTCGCGTCGATCACCTTTCTGACAGTTGTTCCGGTAGCGCGGGTAAGTCCTTGATATCTCTGGCAATGATCATCTGCGCAGACATCGAAATGGGAATGATCTTCCTTGTCGTACCATTTTTCGTACTCCACAACTTCCGAACTCTCCTCAGGCTGCTCCTTATGGAACATAGTATCAAGATGAGAAACGAGTTCAGGAACTGAATTTATACCCTCAGGCGTGTTTGCCTTATGTTCATCAGAGCGATGCATCTGGGCCATCAGCCAGGAACGGGAGATGACTGCGTGTGCCTTGAGGAACTCCTCCGAAGCAGATGCACTCATCTCGGAAGAAATCACGCTCAGAAGATAATCCTCTATTCCGATGACGTTTATGGCGGTCAGCATTCCCTTCTCGACTATGATCTTGAGGGAACCTGCAAATTTTTGGTCTTCCTTTCTCTCCCAATGGAAGTTCTTTCCGATGGTGACTCCATAGAGTATGAAAGACGGTTCCGCAAACTGCGTGGAGAGAGTCTGGGCATCAAAGTAGAGTTCGTCATACAATGCGCCGTCATAGACGATCTTGCCCTCACGGAAGACAGCCTTTCTCGGGCCGGCACCGTCAGCGAGAATCTCGAACTCAATCTCCGGAGCCGACATAATTCCCACATCCACAGTCTGTTGTGTGCGCTTCAAGCGCCATATGAGCAAGCGTTCCTCCTCCTTGGAGATACAGACCTCGCCAAGCATATCCGACAAGAGCTGCGAGTCGATCTTATGGTACTCCTCTTCAACCGGAACAATGAAGACTCCGGCCATATCTGCGCAGCCAGGGCTCATCGTAAGATGGTCCGGGCCGTCACTGAAATAGTGATGAGAACGATGGCAGCGACGGAATATCACAATCGAACGGAATTCTCCGTCGGCGTAGTATGATACAAGATTTATCCTCGGTTCATTGTCTCCCTCCGGCATATCTGCACTGTCAAGCAGGCGATAGAACATCTTTGCGGCAGACTTGGATGTCTCTGCACGGATCACAAATATTCCTGTAGTGAATTTCCCGTAATGGTAAAGTTTCGCATCCTGTACAGATGTTACATACGAAAGAGAAGCCTCTTCTGATGCAATAACCGAGTTGATATCGTTTTCCAAAGGCATCAGTCCTTTCGGTGCGCCCTGGAAATGATGGTGGTCCGGTGCGGAGGCTCCGCAGCAAGGACCATTATAGAAGAATGTATATCCCTGATATTTGGCAGCCAGATCGAGCATATCCACATAACGGTGCCAGATCGACTGGTCGGTGTGCTTGTTCTTGGCGATTACAAGATGGTCAGGAAATATCGGATAAGGATTCACAAGGATATGGTATTTCTTGCCCTTGCGTCCCTCGAACTTCATCATTATCTGCTCCGCAGGCCTGTTTTCACGGCAAAGGAAGCACCTCCTTTTGGCTATATCCTCCTTTGAGAGTTTTGCAGCAGACGAGACCATTCTGGCAGGATTGAACTGAAGCCTCACGGTCAGTCCCCCTACCTCCACCTCCCTGGTCTGCACATTCTTGAGAAGTCTGAAGTTCTCACAGGCCAATGGCCATCTCGAAAGCTGGTCGCCTACAAATTTGTGTATTCTGTCTTTTTTCATCTGCGTCTTCTCGCCTCAAGTTCCCAAGTACGGATGCTGTCCTTGTAAAGATTGTTTGCATTCACTTTCACGATGTCAAGCGCGGCATCGGAGTTTCCATCCCAACGGCGGCAGAAATAAAGGACATCATAGATGCGGCCGATACGATACTCCCTGCAGATGCGGAGACCCAACGCGTAGTCTTCTCCGTAACTTGTATTAGGCAGATTGATTGTACGCAGAAGCGGAGTCCAGAAAGCACGCGGAGCGCCTAATCCATTGACCCTAAGCGCATTGTTATGTCCGTTCTCAGGAGTCCACTCCTTATGGTCAATGATTCCCGGAGGAATCGGATTCATCTGAAAATCAGTCATCTGATATGTACCCACAAGCATTGCGCACTTCTGCTCACGGAATGCATCCACAACCTTTTGAAGGGTATCAGGGCCGCTATATACGTCGTCGCTGTCAAGCTGGACCGCATATTCTCCGCAATGCTCGCTGTGGACAGCAAGGTTCCAGCAGCCTCCGATGGCAAGATCCTCTCTTGCAGGAACAATGTGCACAAGCCTAGGATTCTCTGCAGCCATCTCCTGAAGCAGTTCTGTAGTGCCGTCTGTCGAGTGGTTGTCCACCACAATCACATTGTATTCAAAGTCACATACCTGCCCGAGAGCACTGACTACAGCGTCCTTCACTGTCCTGATCCTGTTGAACACAGGTATCACAACAGATGCTGTGACAGGATATGCGCAAGGCTCGAAGTCCGACGGATCCGGATCCTTGAAGACAGGCTCAAGGTATGCACCGATCCTCTTGAGATATGCCGTGCAGATCTCCTCCATCTCGATCTGTACGGCACGGTTCTTAGGATCCACATAGTCGAAGAGTTTCTCTCCCGACTTGCGGTCGTCTGTCTCTATCTCAGTATAAAGGAATTCATTGACGTGAACGATCTTCTTCATCCTCAGGCGAAGATCATAAAGGGCTCCATATTCGTAGTCCTTATCCATTGCGCGCACTGCTCTTCTGAGAGACGCTCGCTTGAACACAAGAACGCTTCCGAAGTCGAAGTCGTCCCTGAGGGCGCCAGGCTGGCAATCGATGAGAGGATGTCTTGTCTTTACCGGATTGCCCTCGGCATCTGTCTTTACTGTATGGTGGTCAGCATAGAGCATATCCGCACCGGTATCTTCCGCTATCGACACGATGCGGTCCAGAGCAAACATTCCCGCTTCAAGCGGAGTGCTCTTTGTGTAGATCAGTACATATTTTTCCGATGAGGCTTCGGCGATGCTCCTGAGAGTTTCGGTAGAACGGAGCGACACGCCTGAAAGAATGGTTACACCGACAAACGAACTGCTGCGGCTGAATGATTCGACTGTGACAGATATGTCCTCTCCGGACATAGATGGCACAAAACACTCGATGCTTGACATAACTATATTGCTTTATATATCAAAGACAAATATAGTCAAATTAAAGCAAAGCCAAAAGGGATTTACGTATCATCTGATACTCGCTTTCGAAGTTTGGAGTGAAGACTCCCTTACCGATGGAAGCATCGATATCCGCCACGTCCCACCAGCGTCCTTCCTCCACTTCTTCAGGATCCGGGCGAAGGTCATATGAGCCTACAGCGGCGAAGATGCTGACCACCTCCCTCTCTACCGAGGATTCGAATTCGTATGTTTCAAGATATATAGGATTGAACTCTACAAGGCCCAGTTCTTCTGATGCCTCTCTGAAAACAGCCTCCAGTATGCTTTCTCCGTATGACACGTGGCCCCCCACGGCAGTATCCCACTTGCCAGGCTGGATGAACTTGTGCATAGGGCGTTTCTGAAGGTAAATGCGGCTGAAGCGGTCGATTACGTGTATATGCACGACAGGGTGAAGCGGCTTTGCTCCGCTGTGGCAGTATGTCCTTGTGGACCTGCCTATCACCATACCGTTTGGCTGCACTACCGGAAATATCTCCTCTCCGTCCAGACGCAATGTCGGGACTTCAGCGGTAGGCGCAGGGACAAGCGGCGCGAGGTCGTATGGATATACAAGTTCCATCATCAGAAAACAAGCTCTACGCAGAATGATGAGGCGCCCTCTACGAGCCCCTCGACAAAGATATGCAGGCCATCTTCCCTAGCCTCCTCAACCCTGTAGATCGAAACCGTGTCACCGATCTTGGTCTCGCGGTTGAAATTGATTGTAAACTCCTTCAACGGTTTTGCAGATGCAGTCTCGTAATCTATGGCATCCATTGCCCACTGCATATACATAGCGTTGTTGGTGTGATTGTTCATATCGATGTCTGAATACACAACCCTATGGTCCATTACAAACACTGGCTCTACCCCCTTAGGCATCTGAACCTTGTCTGCAGGGGTTTCAAGTACATTCTCTGTACATACGGTTCCGTCCTCCATCAGTTTAGGGTCGCGCACAAGTCTGCGTGTCTCGAGGTTGAGAACGAGCCAGGATGTCGTAGCCTTTACACGCTCACGACCATCCTTGTCCGTAAGGATGAAATCCCTGAGGAAGAACAGTCTGTTCAGTCCCTTGTGCCAGGTAGTAAGAGTGATATCCTCTCTCCACTTCGGAGCATCGATGAACTTCACGTTCACTCTCGAAAGGATCCAGGCAGTGTTTGTAGCTATCAGATCATCGTATCCGAAACCGAGATGCACTGCGTGCTGGCCTGCCGCCTCCTGGGCAAGGTCCATAAATGAAGTAGGCTTCAGACGCGAAGAAGCATCTGTATAATAGCAAGGTATAGTCAAGTTCTGTACGTACTTTATCATAGAATCTTTTCGTTTACAGATAGTTCTTTATGATCTCCAACTCTTCCTGCGAATAGAGAAGGCTGTCGATCCATTCTGGACACACGCGGGATACCACCGTGAATGCAACTAGAGCCAGAGCAGCAATTGCAAGAATCACAAGAACCGCGATGAGGACCGGTCTGAGCGGGCTCGGTCCTGCCGGCACTTCCTCCATCTCCTCCTCATCATCGTATGGCATCAGTCCAAGCGGCTCACGAACTCTTTCCGGATTAATCTCTGCAACCGGCTCCACAACCACCGGTTCTGCCAGCGGCTCCGGTTCTGCAACAAGCTCCGGTTCAGCAACTGGTTCAGGTTCAGCAACTGGCTCAGGTTCTACAACCGGTTCTGATTCTGCTACCGGTTCAGCCACTGGTTCTGCCACCGGTTCTGCCGGCACAGCTACTTCAAGCATTGACTTCAAGCCTTCAACCGCTGCCGTAACCTCTTCCGGCGACTCCTGATGAGTCTTGAGAGAAACCGGTTCCAGTCCGAATCCGTCAGGATAGATATCCAGATCTTCATCAGCTACAAAGAACACCGCATTCTCCTTGGTCGCCCTCAATCTGCCGAGACCGGGGAAGACGATATTCTTCTTTGAATAAAGGACCGGCTTCATTTCTGCGATGAAATCGTTGATGATCTTGTCAGCCAGTTCCATCTCCACATTGTTGGAAGCTGCATAAAAACGAATGAGAGCATCATCCTGATCCGGCTTTGCCCTGAAATAGAGTCTACGATAAGGCGGATTTATGGTATAGCCCTTATCTGAAAAGGTAGATGGGACAATTTCTGCCACAAAGCAGCCCAAACCCGGAAGTACTACCCTGTCATTGTCAAGGATAAGTTCCTTGACCATTTTTGATAAAAGATCGATATCCATATGATGATGTTTAACGTCCGGAAACGTGTTTTTGACTTAAATCGACACAAAGGTACAAAAAAATCAAAAAAAATCGCGAAAAAGTTTGTCAGTTAAAAATTTGTTCGTACATTTGCCGTCCCAAACGACAAAAATAACGTTTGCGAAATGACATTCCCGAATAGCTCAGTTGGTTAGAGCATCTGACTGTTAATCAGAGGGTCCTTGGTTCAAGTCCAAGTTCGGGAGCAAAAACATAAATACAAATTCCCGAATAGCTCAGTTGGTTAGAGCATCTGACTGTTAATCAGAGGGTCCTTGGTTCAAGTCCAAGTTCGGGAGCAAGAAAAAGCACTGAAGAAATTCAGTGCTTTTTTCGTTATATCACGTTCAAGGAAGACTACCAGCCTTTCTTTATGTTCTCCGCCATAATGCCTACGAGGCGCTGACGTGCCTCAACGCTTGCCCAAGCCACGTGCGGAGCAAGTCTCATACGCTCCGGATGGGCCATCTTGAGATAAGGATGATCTTCCGGAATAGGTTCTGTAACAAAGACATCCATTCCTGCACCGGCAATTACCCCATTGTCCACGGCATCAGCAAGATCCTGCTCGACCACGATGGCACCGCGTCCCATATTCACAAGATAGGCAGACGGCTTCATCATTGACAGCTGCTCTGCGCCGATAAGATTCAAAGTCCTTTCGTTTAGAGGTGCGTGGATGGATACTATATCAGATACCGCAAGAAGCTCTTCGAGAGGAAGAGAAGGATAATCCTTGCAGTGGCTTGTGCCGGAAGTCGAGAAGTAGCACACCTTCATACCGAAGGCTTCTGCAATCTGGGCTACCTTCTTTCCGATGTTTCCAAGGCCGATGATACCGATTGTCTTGCCGGAAAGTTCCCACCAGTTCCAGTTAGGATCGGTGAACATTCCGCTGCGGGAATACGAGCCGGACTTCACGCTGTTGTCGAAATACTGGCCGCCTCCGACAAGGGAAAGGATGTGCATATATGTGGACTGGACCACAGAATCAGTCGAATATCCTACCGCATTGCGTACAGGGATACCCTTGGACGCAGCATACTCCACATCGATGTTGTTCACACCTGTTGCTGCGATACATATAAGCTTGAGATTTGGGGCCGAGTCAATAAGTTCCTTATTCACAAGAACTTTGTTGATGAGAAGGACATCGATATCCTTAACTCTTTCACGAGCCTCTTCAGGAGTGGAATGTTCATATCTGACGAAATCGCCCAATGCTTCGAACGGTTCGAAGGACACATTGCCCATCGTAGCCGCATCTAGAAAAACTATCTTCATACAATACAAGTTGTGTTTCGTAAAGATAGTCATAAAAACAAGAAAATCCGGCCATATGACCGGATTTTTTAAAATGTGCCCGAGATAGGAGTCGAACCTACACGCCGTGAAGCACTCGCACCTGAAACGAGCGTGTCTACCATTTCACCACTCGGGCTTGCAAAAGCGGGGACAAAGATATAAAATGTTTTTGAATAACGAACTATATTTTTCATTTTCCTTAGATGACCACATCAAAGAAATACTCTTCATCCCAGCCCTCCACAATAAGCGACAAGCGCGTCAACGAATAGTCAATACTCACGGTAACATCCTCAAGATCACCGGCTTCCCAATCAAAGCCCGACATATGCAGATACTCTCCCAACGCGAAGACCTTGAGCACATCCATACCGTCATTCACCTCCAGCCTCAACGAGTTGTCTACTTGTCGTGGGACCGACACAGCGAAAGATCCGTCATCCCCTTTCCGAGGCGAATATCTGAATGCTCCCTCTGACGGACAGCCATACCGATCGTATCCGTCTATGCTTCCTGTCACCGATATACGGAACGGGAACTCTTCTTCGGACTCGATGAAGATGGTCATCACACTGTGATTCTTGTGTAGGAACACGGTATCTCTTACCATTTCTGCGTCAGCCATCACTGTCGAATTGTACATATTCACTCTCGGGCAGAGATCACCTTCAGGAATGCGCAACGTTCCGTCTGCATCCACATAGCCTTCCGCTCCTGAGAACCCAGACACATTCACCTCTCCCCTAGGGACTGACACTGTGTACGGCGACTCGAACTCTTCAACCTGGATTGTCTTACGGAACACAAAGCCGTCAGAAGCAGTTACCAGCATATCCACAGATGTCACGACAGAAGTATCCACCTTGCTGAAATCAAACACCAGCCTGCACGGGCAGCCGCTTCTGTCCTCTTTTATTGAACAGCTTAGAAAAAGAATTATTCCACAGATTGCAGCAAATGCTCCTGAAAGCTTCATATCATTATCTCCTATTATAAAACAATATCCTCAGTATCAAGAACTTCCCAAGGTTTAACATCTACTGTAAAGGTTGCTCTGCCGAACTCAAGCGGCTTGTCCGGAGAATCTGTTCCCAGGTGGTTGAGCGTCACATTGTACGAATAAGACTTGTTGGATTCCACCTTATCCAATGTAATCGGGTAATAATAAATCTCGCCAGCGATCATCGTCTCAATGACAAGACGTGTCTTTGTCTCAGTATTGTTAGGAAGACAATAGAAATAATGAGGGGTTTCATAGGTGTCCGACAATGCAGTAGGAGCAGCTGCGCTTGCAACAGAATCATAAAGGAAATCCAAGGTTCGGCTTTCATTATATCTGCCCAGATGATACCAATCCTTCGGAGTCCAGCCGCCACCAAAAGAAGCATTTGCAGCTACATTGACAAGATACACCGCATTGATGTAGAAGGAAACTTTCTCTGGCTGCGCAAGCTGCAGATCAAATGTCACGCTGCTCAGCACGACTCTGGCAGGAATTCTCGTCACCGGCACCTCGACTTCAGTATTTGCCGAAAGCGTAACATCCTTTGTTCCGAACATAACAAGTGTTTCAGATGTCAGGACATTGAGATCGAAGGTTCTCTCTTTCAGTTCATCAAGGGTCAGTACATCAGTTTCCTTTGGCGCATTAACGATTGCAGCAATGGTCTTGTCTCCTGTAGTACAAGTCATCGTGATGCTGCTTCCTGTCTTATACTCGGTATGTTCCATCAGACCGTATTCATTGAATACAAGGATCTGAAGCGTCTCCACACCGTCTTCCGGAGGTGTACTCATTACCTTCGTACTGACTATCGGAACACTTACCGTCAACTGAACCGATTCGGATGCATTCTCGGGCATCTCTGCCATCTTTTCATTACAGCCCACCAGGGCAGCGGCTGCGCAAGCCGCAAAATAAATCTTTTTAATCATAATTGTGTGTGTTAAGGTTGTTTTGTCTTTGTTTTACAATCATATACATTTCAGGGTCGAGGTTTGCCCTATGCTCCATATACGGGTCATAAGCCAGGCACAACTCAAAATATTTCACCGCCTCCTGATGCTGCCCAAGTCTGGAGAGTACCATCGCCTTCAGGTAGCACACCTTAGGATCTGCATCATCCAGTCTGTCCAGCACATCAAGTGCAGAATGGTTATAGTCAGCCGACATAAATGCCAACGCAGAGTTATAGTCGTCATAAGGACGAAGAAGCGTCACGGCCCTCTTGTAATCAAGTTCTTTAAGAGCCTGTATTCCAGCCATATATACAGTATCCAACTCGGTGGTATGAATAGTATCCTTGACCATTCCTGCTCTATGCAGATAGAAGTCGAAACGCACGCTCCTCAACTTTGGATAAAGCTTTTCGCGCATATATCTGTACTCCTTCATACCCGATAGTTTACGTTCCGTATCGTCCGGATTCTTCATCTCTTCAATCATCTTTACGATCTTTTTTCTATGGGCTTCAGCGATCACAGTATCATTCTCTACCAGTCGCGAAAGCTGCTCCCAATTCTCCGGAAGTTGCGATGCCTTCAGGCTGTCACGCCACTCTTCCGGAACATATTCTCCGATGAATCTCATCACAGACTCTGATCTCTCCTTGGACAGTCTCCTGTTGAGCGAGTATGCGCCTTCCGGAGAGCAGGAGGCCACGATTACCAGTGAATCCAGAACGAACTCATCCCTCGCGAACACGTCATCTATACACCGGCGCACCCTGGCCATCTCCGACGCATTGTCACCCATAGTAGTATCGACTTCCGAACTTCCTTGTCTAAAGTCAATCAGTGCCTTCGTATTGTCGAACACCGCTCTTTCCAGTACTATCATCCTGTATTTCGGTCTGTCATCAGCAAGAGTCGACAAAGAACTGATATAGAACGTAAGGTCGTCAGGAAAAGGAAGTTCCAATATCTGCTCTCCCCGCTCATACAGACTTCCTTTCAGAGAAATCATCACTTTCTTCAGCTTCGGACGGCTCCTGAAAGTATGTTCATATCTGTATATGAAATCCCCTTCCGTGCCTATCAGAACCGTGTCAAGCCGGATCCCTTCCCTTATTATAGGATCCTTTACATATTTCCTGTACATCAAGTCTATCCTGCTTTTCTTCCTTTCGTTCCTGTGCCATTTCAGGCTCCTGCTGTAATGCATCAGGGCATCCCTTTGAGTCACTCCGAAAAGGTTTTCAGCCTCAGGCTCGGATATGAGCGAGGAATCTCTTTTCATAGCATAAGTCTCCGGATAATGACGTTCAAGGAATATCTCCAATTGGCCTATGCGTATGAAGTCGGTCGTATCCGTGATGATCGAGTTCAGGAAGGCTCTGTAACGCTGATATCCGCGCAACTGGGCAGCTCGGTAGTTGGCTCCGGTTATGTATAGCGGATCAAGAGCAAGAGTATCCTCCTGTATGGCCATAAAAGGCCTGATCTTCAGCTGCCACTTGGAGTCAGCCATCTCTGCCGGGACGGTCACATCAAAGGAAATTGACACGTATCCAGCCCTCTCGGCAACATTCCTGAAGCGAGCGGTAACCTTGGAGGCGCTGATAACGTCAGTAGCCACCATCTCACCGGTTTCGGAATCACGTATCGCGTTCATTATCAAAGGCCCGTCAGACAAGGTCCCTCTGATGCTATCGATTTCTACACCTCTATCCTCTTCCGGATCCACAGGTTTCTCATCTGAAACAGACAGCCCCATCTGCACCTGCCTGTCACGGATACGCTGTATCTTACGATGTGGCGCACAGGAAACCATCGCAACCAGTATCAGCAGTACAAGCAAGCGGGTTTCAGAAGACATAGGCAATCGATATCATAAGTTCATCCGGAAGGAGAAAGTACTTTCTTCCCGACTGGACAGTGAGGCCACACAACGGGCAGGAATAGCGGTTATAGAATGTGATTCCGCTCCAGAATCCCAGTCCGAACTCTATATTGAAATGTTTAGACAGCATATGCGTATATCCGGAGTATAGTCCGACTCCCACCCTGTCTCCCTCTTCAGTTTCACGCGACCAAATTCCTCCGATATTGTATTCCTGATACCTTAATCGTGACGCGAACCAGCAGCCGGAGAGCGTATGCCAGGGCCATAATCTGGCTCCGACCGAATAAGACTGCTGACGGTATTGGAACTGCCTGTCCGGCTCACCGGAATTGTATGTAAACGGGTTGTATTTCATTCCGAGGGTAAGGCTCCACCTTCTTGACAACGAATATGAAGCATCCATATTCAATGTTCCCAGGCAGGCATAATCCAATACATTTGTAGATACGCTGAACTTCTGGGCAACAGCAGGTAGGGACGACATTAGAAACAATGCCGCAAATACAGATAAGATCCTTTTCATTTTAATACCTGCTGAAAACCTGTTCTATGATGGTTCTTTTATGTGGATATGCGAGAAGAAGACGGGATTTGAGTTCTGCCTTTGAAGTCACGGAACTATCCAGTACTGCCAATATCTGTGACGCAGACAGACCTCTTTCATCGAGATAACGGAAGATCTGGGGATAGAACCAGTAGGATGTGCCGAAAGACGGGAAAGAGCCGCCATAACGTTCCTTATACATCTTTGACTCAAGGTAATAAGCCCACATCTCACCTACCTCACAATAACCGGCTCCTGTCCTTGTTCCATCGCCGTAAGCTTCGCCGCCTTGAAGGACAAAAGACTCGATGATATATCGTATATACTTGTCCCAATATTCAGTCCCCGCTTTTGCGAAATGACTGGTATGAGCCAGTTCGTGACAAGTGACCGAGTATATGCTTCTGTAATCGTTCCTCTCGTCAAGACCCAAAGTGAGGTCAGGCAAAAAGAACTCTACAAGAGGGGCGAACTTTCCGAGATATGATTTTATCAGGTCACTCTCCAGTATGGCACCGTGGTGAAGCATCACAGCGCTGCTGGCGCCTAGTTTATTGAATATCCAAATGCGGATATCATTCGGAGGGGTCGTCAAAGAGAGGTCTTCCGCTCTGCATCTGGAAATATAGTCATATGCGGCATTGTTGACAACGCAGCGATTATACAGCTTTGTCTCAGACTCTTTGGTAACGGTCATATTCACACCTTCCGGTCCTGATTTTCCCAGAGTAGAGACTGATGCCGGAACCATCACAAGGTTGAAGCCTATCGAAAATCCAGACTGGTTCTTGAACACGAGCCTATATCGCAGTTCCGAAGAGAAGCTCTTGTCCATCTCATAATATCCGTCCCTGTCGGTGTATGCTTCAGCGAATTTTACAAAGGAATTGCAGGACACTCTCACTCCGGCCACGCCGAAGGGCTTGCCTCCGTTCGAATGTTCATCCACAATGGTAATTCTTCCGGAAGGGCAGGCCTTTCCTGAAGCCTTTGTAAAACCTGCCTCCAGGAGCCTGTCAGAATTACCTGTAAGCATATAGGCCTCTCTTTCCACGGCAGCCCAATCAATACCGTCATCTGCTCTTGTTCCTGGATTGTTCTCTGAGATATGACATTCATCTATAATCTCATATCTTATATCCGGAAACTGAAAGTCCGGCGATACGACTGCATACTGCCAGGTCACATCCTCTTCCGGAACGTCAGGATCGTGATACCAGTCGCCGTCAACGACGATGTCGTAGTCCAAAGGATGATCAACAAGTTCCAGTCCCATCTCGATAAGCTGGTCATATTGTCTGTCATCTGCCGGAAGGAAACGGACATAAAGATTGGTAGTCTTCACATCCACTCTATCGGCCTTGGTAGGATATAGGGATCTGATGGCCTTTGAAATATTCTCCGTCTTGTAAGGATTCTCAAGACGGTCGCCGAGGACAATCATTTCGTGTTCGAGTTCACGGCCATAATTAAAATCGATGCCACGCCCTTTATAGGCGTCTTCCTTGCTGCACGACATCAGTACCAATATCGCCAGCATCATTGTCAATCTACCTCTCATAATCATATCATTTAATTACGGAGGCAAAGTTCTTGAGTATTATCCGCGTAACAAAAAAGTACGCGGATAAACACAAAAATCGCCCTCAGAAGCGATTCTGAAGGCGATTTTTTATCAAAATTTTGTTTGATTTTTATAAAAAAACAAACAAAATTTCAGGCTATTTCTAGAAGAAAGACACTGTCTTCTGCTCAACAGCAGCAAGAAGGCTGTTAGCCACACGGCTTACACCGAAGCGGAAGAGGTCCTTGTTGAGCCACTCCTTTCCGAGGATGCCGGAAACGATAGAGTAATAGCAGAGAGCGTCTGCTGCAGATGAGATTCCACCTGCTGGCTTGAAACCGATCTTCTTGCCTGTCATCTCGTAATACTTTGCGATGCACTCGCACATAACGTATGCAGCTGCTGGAGTAGCGTTCACGTCCACCTTACCTGTAGAAGTCTTGATGAAGTCTGCGCCTGCCTCCATTGCGAGGAACGAAGCCTCAGCGATCTTCTCTGGAGTACGGAGGAGACCAGTCTCGAGGATCACCTTAAGGTGTACCTTTCTGCCCTGGCGCTCTGCAACTTCGTCAATCACCTTGCGAACCTGGCGGATCTCCTCTGCAGCAGCCTCATAGTTGCCTGCGAGGAATGCGTTAAGCGCAAGAACGATATCCACCTCGTCAGCACCCTGCTCCACTGCGAGCTCACACTCTCTGAGCTTTACCTCGAGGAAGCTCTGTGATGATGGGAAGCAAGCTGAAACCACTGTGATGTTGAAATCGCAGGTTCTTGCCTCCTTCACAGTTGCTGCGAAGTTTGAGTACACACAGATCGAAGCCGGAAGAGGCCACTCAGGATAAGACTGGTTGAATGAATTCACCTTGTTCACAAGCTTCAATACAGACTCCGGTGTGTCATCTGTCTTCAAAGTAGTGAGGTCCATCATTGAGAAGCACTCCTTGTACACCTGCTCTGAAGCAACGCTTTCAAGGTTTGCCGCAATCATTTCCAATGCTCTGCCCATCGATTCCTGATCAGGAGCATAGCCATACTTTGTCAGATATTCTGCCATAAAAGTTATATTTAGAATTTTAATTTTGAATCCAATATTATAGTTACAGGTCCGTCATTGATCAAAGACACTTTCATATCCGCACCAAATATGCCGCGACCTACTTTTCCGCCTTTCTGTTCCTCTACCTTGGCAAGGAATTTCTCATAAAGAGGCACTGCCACGTCAGGCTTCGCTGCCTTTATGTACGACGGGCGGTTACCTTTCACTGTCGATGCGTAAAGTGTAAACTGGCTCACTATCAGCAGTTCTCCTCCCACATCCTGCACTGAGAGATTCATCACTCCAGCCTCATCATCGAAAATTCGCATAGCCAGCAGCTTTCTCGTGCACCACTCAATATCTTCTTCCGTATCCTCATCAATGAATGCAGCCAGAACCATCAATCCCTTTCCGATGGACGACACATAGTTCTCTGCAGGCACTGCAACGCTCGCCTCGGATACTCTCTGTATAACCAGTCTCATACCTTATCCGCTTATCTTCACATCAAATCCCTCATCTACAAGAGGCTGGACAAAAGCAGCCATCTCTTCTACCGTATACTTGCCAAGCGACTTGTCAGGAGTCTCTCTATCGATAGTATACACCATTACCTGCCTCGGTTTGAGGTCTCTTACTATATCCTGCCACTTACGGAGGGCTTCAGGCGCCGCAGTATCAAAATCAGGAGACTTCAGGAACATAGTCTGAAGTATGAACTTTCCATCAAATCTCCTAAGATTGTCCAAAACCTCCGAGAGTCGGTAAGTTCCGACCGGCTTGTTCATCCTGGCTACCAAGGCGTCATCAGATGCGTCTATCTTCAAGATGGGATTATCCACCTTCATAAGCGCCTCCGCTACTGCAGGACGGCCTATCAATGTCGCATTCGACAGCACAGAGACCTTCGCTGCCGGGAAATACATATCCCTCAAACGCAGCGTCGCCTCAATGATCTCCGGAAAATCCGGATTCATTGTCGGTTCTCCGTTTCCAGAAAACGTGATCGAGTCAACAGGGACACCGTCAGCAGCTGCACGGGACATCTTCTCCTCAAGCGCCGCTTCGACTTCAGCCAAACGTGGAAACACTCTTTCCGCGATACCGTCACGATTCCATCCGCACTCGCAGTAGACACAGTCGAAGTTGCACAGCTTTCCCTTCGAAGGAAGTACGTTCACTCCGAGTGAAGAGCCAAGCCTGCGGCTGAAGATCGGCCCGAAGACTATGTCGTCAAAGTGCAGCATTAAATTATTCTTTCAGATGAGCTTTCAGCTGTTACAAATCCAGCATCATCCACATTGTGAATTCTTACGATTCCGGGCTTCTTTCCTGCCTCGAAACTTCCAAGCACATCATCCATTGCAAGGAATCTTGCTCCATTGAGCGATGCCCAAGTGAGGATCTCCGACATCGGCACCTCAGGGAAATTCTTATGCAGGCAATACATTTCCTTCACCATATCGAGGTCGTCATTGCTTGAAAGCGAATCCGTTCCCAGAGCGACTGCAAGACCATTCTTCCTCATAAGGTCAATTGGAGGCAATGCATTATGTATAAATATGTTAGACAAAGGACATATAGCCCAATATACGTTCTTCATCAACTTCTTTGCAGCATCGATATCATCCTGTGCAAGGCACACATTGTGAACAAGGAGGATATGCTGTTCGTATGGAGCAGGAGCGGCATCAGCCAATCTGTCGATGAAATACTTCAACGAAGACTCACCTGTCACAGGCGGCGTGCTCATACCTGACCTCTTTCTGTTCTCATACATAGCACCGGAGCCTGAACGAAGAAGATCTTCCTCCTCCTGACTCTCCTGAGAGTGGTATGATATGAATCCCTTCTCCAGACCTGCGCCTGCCGACGCCGAAAGAAGCTGCGGGCTCATCGTATAGCAGGAATGAGGTGTAGGAGCCGCATCGATTCCGGCTTCATCAGCCACCTTATTCAAGGCTGTCACATCTGCCATCACTCCCTCACACATCTCGGGCTCGCTGCCGAATACTTCAAGGAAAGTCCTTGTATACATATTGTGAGACTTCTTCACATCGAATGAAGAATCGTCGTTGCTGATGTCAGCCATAGCAGACACTCCGTCAGCCCACATCTTGTCCATCCACTCCTTCACAAGGGCTGTTTTAGCCTCTTTTCCGGCCCAGTCGCGCAATTCATTGATCTGGTCGATGAATCCGGCCATTCCTGTACCTTTACGGAATTTCTTATGCAGATGAGAAAGCTCGACGTGGCAGTGTGCGTTGACAAAGCCCGGCGCGAGAGCACCCTTGAGCACGTCCTCACCTTCACTGCACTGACCGACAGAGAGTATGCGTCCGTCTGTTTCGTCATACTCTACGAATCCGTTCCTGATCGGCTCCGCCGAATCGAGTGTATATACAAATTCTGCTGTTGTTCTTACTGTTGCCATAATTGTCTGTCTCTGTCTAAAGAGTTTCCTTCAAACGTTTAGGATGCTCAAAAGATCTTTTATTCAAAGGTTGTGTCGGCTTTTTTGCCGGTGTCTCAAGAGGCTTGATGGAAATGTTTTCCAAAACCTTCTTAAGCTGTTCATCTGTCTTTTTCAGATCCTGACCTGGCTTTATCGCCAGAGAATCCACACTAAGAGAATCCAACGCCAAGGAATCCTTGACGAGTGTATCTGTTTGCACATACATACGGACACCGTCGTATACTGTGTCCATTCTCGGCACTTTCCTTGTCCTGTAGCAGCGGTCAAGGGTATCCCACTCGAACTTGAGAGTGTCTGACCAGGTCTTCGGTCTTCCGTCGGGAAGAGGAGCGAAATAGAGCTTTGTCAGGTCGATTCCATAGTTGAATTTCTTGGCCTTCTCCTTGGCCTCTGCCTGAAGTTTAGCCAACCTGCGCAGTTCCTTCATCCTCTTGTCCAGGATGTCTGACGTCGTTCTCAGAATCCTGGAGAAACGTTCCGGATCATTCATATAGTGCTGAACACTATGCTGATAATCCTCTGAAGTGAACCCGTACTTCTGAAGTATCGGCTCGTATACCAACGATGTGTCGGCTATAGTCCTGACGCTAGGAGTGTTCTGGATCCACTGGTCTGTAACAAACATCTCCGCATAGATCTTGGACAGCTTTGAACGCGGGATAACTCTTGCTCTGTTCCCGTTGCAGGACACAGCAAGAGCTATCGTAAGCATCACAAGAATATATGACAGAGATTTCTTCATACTATCTGAGTGTAGCACCGAATTCGTTCTGGAATGTAGAAAGGAGCTTGCTCATTACTCTCTCTACATCATTGTCAGTCAAGGTCTTCTCAAGATCCTGAAGTACAAAGCTCATTGCATACTGCTTCTTACCCTCTGCAATCTTGTCACCTCTGTACACGTCGAAGAGTCCAACCTGCTTGATAAGCTTCTTGCCGACGCGGAGAGCGCTCCTGCGAAGATCCGCATAGCTTACAGACTCGTCAAGAAGGAGTGCGAGGTCACGTCTTACCTCAGGGAACTTAGGAAGTTCCTTATACTTGATCTTGTTTCTCTTCACAAGCTCGAAGAGAGCAGGCCAGTTGATCTCAGCTGCGAATACAGGCTGCTTGATGCCGAACTGCTTGAGTCTTGCAGGAGCGATTGTTCCCATTACAGCAAGCGGCTGGCGTGAACCAGGGAGGCTGTATGCAAGTCCCTCTGAGAAGAGGTCTGCAGGAGCCGCCTCAGTCTCGAGCGAATAGATGTCGCAACCGAAACGCTTGAGGAGAAGTTCAAGGTAACCCTTGAGCTGGAAATAGTTGCCCTTGCCTGGATCAACTCTCCAAGACTTGTCCGGCTGACCGCTGATGAAGAGCGCATATGCAGTGTGCTCCTCGTACGAAGCGAGAGTCTTGCCGTCTGTCTCCGGCTTGAATGAATATACCGAACCGTACTCGAATGTCTTGATGTTGGTAATCTGACGGTTGATATTGTATGCGATCACCTCAAGACCGTTGAGAAGGAGAGTCTGTCTCATAACATTGAGGTCAGAACTAAGCGGATTCATAATCCTTACGCACTTCTCCTCTGGGAAAGTCTTGAGCTTTGAATAATATTCTGACTTTGTGAGCGAGTTGTTCATAGTCTCCACGAAGCCGTTTGCAGCGAGGAAGTCTGCGATAGACTTGCGAACCTGCTCAGGCTCTGGCTTCTGAGGTGCGTTTACAGACATTCTCATAGCCTGTGGGAGCTCGATATTGTTGTAGCCATAGACGCGGAGGATCTCCTCTACCACGTCACACTCACGGTATACGTCGATCATATATGAAGGGACTGCAACCTTTGCACCAGTCTCGGTCTTCTCGAGGAACTCATATGCGAGCCCCTCAAGGATACCTTCGATCACATCGTGGCCAAGCTTCTTGCCTACGAATGCCTCAATGCGGTCGTAGTCGAGGTCAACGACCTTCTTCTCGATCTTCTCAGCATAGCACTCCTGCATTCTGCCTACGATCTGACCGCCTGCGAGCTCCTGGATAAGGAGAGCTGCACGCTTTGCAGCATACTCTACTACGAGAGGGTCAGCACCACGCTCGTAACGGAACGAAGCGTCAGTCTTGAGTGTATGTCTCTTTGAGCTCTTTCTGATCGATACAGGGTTGAAGTATGCACTCTCGAGGAACACGTCTACAGTCTCCTCTGTCACGCCTGACTCCTCGCCTCCGAATACTCCGGCAAGACACATAGGCTTCTCTGCATTAGCGATCATAAGGTCAGCAGCAGAAAGAGTTCTCTCTACACCGTCAAGTGTAACGAACTTCTCGCCTTCCTCTGCTCTGCGGACTACCACCTTGCCACCTGCGATCTTAGCCGCATCGAATGCGTGGAGCGGCTGTCCGATCTCGTGAAGCACGAAGTTGGTGATGTCGACGATGTTGTTGATCGGTCTGAGGCCGATTGCAAGGAGTTTCTTCTGGAGCCACTCAGGAGATGCGGCTACCTTTACACCCTTGATTGTCGTACCTGTATATCTTGGAGCGCCGTCAGCTGCGAGCACCTCTACCGGGATAGCCTCACCCTCTGCGCTGTCTGCCCAAGCAGATACATCAGGGAGCTTGAACTCGCAAGGTACACCGTTATGCTTGAGATATGCATAGAGGTCTCTTGCCACACCGATGTGCGAAGCAGCATCCACACGGTTTGCAGTAAGTCCGATCTCGATGAGAGCGTCTGTAGCAAGTCCGAGGTAATCCTTTGCAGGAGTTCCGACCACTGCATCAGGATCAAGGACCATAATGCCGTCGTGAGACTCTCCGATTCCGAGTTCATCCTCTGCGCAGATCATACCGAATGACTCAACGCCACGGATCTTTGACTTCTTGATCTTGAAATCCTCTCCGAGAACTGTACCCACTGTAGCGAGAAGAACCTTCTGACCAGCAGCAACGTTAGGAGCACCGCAGACAACCTGAAGAAGTTCAGGCTCGCCTGTATTGAGCTTTGTGATGTGGAGGTGATCTGAATCAGGGTGCTCTACGCAATCTACAACTTCAGCCACGATAACGCCTGCGAGACCGCCAGGGATCTCCTCGATCTGTTCAAGGGAGTCAACCTCAAGTCCGATTGAAGTCAACGCCTCTGCCACGGCCTCTGGAGCGAGGTCGCACTCAAGATAATCTTTGAGCCAATTGTATGAAATCTTCATATATCTTAATTTTTATTTTTCTATATCTTCCTTTGAGAAAAGAGAGCCTACATATTCTCTCTTGTCGAACACCTTGAGATCGTCGATTCCTTCACCGATACCTACAAACTTGATCGGAATGCGGAACTGGTCAACCACGCCTACGACTACTCCTCCCTTTGCTGTTCCGTCCAATTTCGTGATCGCGAGCGAAGTGATGTCTGTCGCTCTCATAAACTCCTTGGCCTGCTGGAAGGCGTTCTGGCCTGTAGAACCGTCAAGGACGAGGAGAACTTCGTGCGGAGCATCTGGAACAACCTTGCGCATAACGTTCCTGATCTTTGTAAGCTCGTTCATCAGGTCGACTCTATTGTGAAGTCTTCCTGCTGTATCGATGATCACAACGTCAGCATCCTTTGCTACTGCAGACTTCACCGTATCGAATGCCACAGATGCAGGGTCAGAACCCATAGCCTGCTTTACGATGTCTACACCTGCACGCTCGGACCAGATTGTAAGCTGATCGACTGCAGCGGCACGGAATGTATCTGCAGCTCCGAGAACGACCTTCTTGCCCTGAGCCTTGAGCCCGCTTGCAAGCTTACCGATCGTAGTGGTCTTGCCAACACCGTTCACGCCTACAACCATCATCACATAAGGCTTCTTCGAAAAGTCGAACGGCACTACCTTGTCATCAGATGTCTCGTCTTCTCGTACATTGAGAAGCATTGCTATCTCATCCCTGAGAATGTCCACAAGCTCGTCAAGAGACACATATTTGTCTCTACGAACTCGTTCCTCAAGGTTCTCAATAATCTTCATAGTGGTGTCCACGCCCATATCGGTCGCGAGGAGCGCCTCCTCAATTGCATCAAGAAGATCATCATCCACCTCAGTCTTGCCCACAATGGCCCTCGAGAGTCTCTCAAAGAAACTCCTGTTGGTCTTCTTTACGCCTTTATCAAAAATACCCATAACATTATGTTTAACTTACAAATGTACGCTTTTTCGGGCTAATAAAAAAGAGGCATAGCTGAAATTCAACTATGCCTCTTTCAATCAAAGAGAGGAATTATTTCTTTGCGAAGAAATCCTTAGCCTCTGACTCCTCAACGAGCTGCTCAGTGAATACATAAGCGCCAGTCTTAGGAGACTTGTCCATACGGATACACTTTACCATCTTCTTGAGTGTACCTGCCTTGAAGGTTGCGACTGCTTTCTTTGCCATTATCTAATCCTCCTTAATTATTTAATCTCGCGGTGAAGGGTAACCTTCTTGAGGAACGGATTGTACTTCTTACGCTCCAAACGCTGAGTTGTGTTCTTCTTGTTCTTAGTAGTGATGTATCTTGAGATACCTGGTACACCGCTCTCTCTCTGCTCAGTGCACTCAAGGATGACCTGCACCCTGTTACCTTTTGCTTTCTTTGCCATAATTCGTAAAATTAAACAAGGTTAATAAATCCTTTCTTCTGAGCGTCCTTGATAGTAGCGTCGAGACCGTTCTTCTCGATTGTTCTCATACCCTTGCAAGACACCTTAAGAGTGATGAATCTCTGCTCCTCCTCAGACCAGAACTTCTTAGTCTTGAGGTTCAGGGCGAAGACGCGCTTTGTGCGTCTCTTAGAATGCGAAACGTTGTTTCCGACCATTCTCTTTCTTCCTGTAACTTGACAAACCTTTGCCATTGTATATAACTTTTTTAATTAATTCATAATTAGCGGGCTGCAAATATCGTATAAAAAAATTGCATTTGCAAAATTTCTATAGGAATTTGAAGAACCTGCGCCATCTTACATTTTTAGGGAAGCTTTTGTTCCCATCGATTGAGAGCCAGATCAATGCGGGTTTTCCAACTATATGATCTTCAGGTACAAATCCCCAATATCTTGAGTCAAGCGAATTGTGCCTGTTGTCTCCCATCATAAAGTAATAATCCTGCGAGAAAGTATAGCTCTGAGCCTCCTCTCCGTTGATGTAGATGATTCCGTCCTTTACTTCCAGTTCGTTGCCTTCATACGAAGTTATGATCCTTTCATAAAGTGGGAGATTCTCTACTGTCAACTCGACTTCTGCTCCCTTAGCCGGTATCCAAAGCGGTCCGAAGTTATCTCTTGTCCATCTGTATGACGACGTGAACGGGAAGATTGTCAGATACGAATCCGGATAATCCGGCGGATAGACATCTATGTTCTGTGTCACAGACACGACGTTCGAAAGCTTCTTTACAGACTCCAGCATCTCCGCTGTAAGCGGCATCTGTCTATAACCTGGAAGGTTCGGTGAATAACCAAGTTCGCCGATATTGATTCCAAGGTCATCCAGAACTACTGGATTGATCCTCTGACCGTTTGTTACGACTGTGTATGAATTCTGCACTCCTGGCCAGATCTCCTGAGCAATTCCATTGATGAAAACGTTTCCATCTCTGATCTCAAGCGTATCTCCTGCCACTGCAACACATCTCTTCACATAGTGGTCTTTCTTGTCAGCAGGTCTGACCTTCACAGGTCCATACTGACGGATAACCTGTTCGCGTCCTATAGTTCTGACTGCCATATAGTAGTCATCTGCAGGCGCCTTTGTGAGGACTGTGTCTCCGTGCGGGAATCCGAACACCACATAATCTCCAGTCTCCACTTCACCGAAACCTTTGAGTCTCCTGTAGTCATTCTGGATCAGTTTCGAATACGACTCCTTTCCAGCGATTACGTTATGAGTGAAAGGGACTGTTAGAGGTGTCTGAGGCAGCTTCGGTCCATATGCGAGCTTGCTTACGAACAAGTGGTCACCTGTGTAGAGCGAGCTCTCCATAGAGGATGAAGGAATCTTGAATGCCTGGAAAAAGAACGTATTGATGAAAGTCACCACGACCACTGCAAAGATGACGGCATCAAGCCAGTCGAGCAGTGCGTTTCTCTTCTCTCCCTTCTTGTATTCCTTCTTCCAGAACAGCCACTTCACCTTCTTGGTAATGTGTCCGTCAAAGATTGGAATCAGTCCGAAGAGCCACCAATAGTTTCCGAGCCATATCACCCACAATATATAAAGGACTGCCCAAAAGCTGAACCTAGCCCACTTATTGTGGTATAACTCCTTCAAGCTCATCAGCTTAAACTATTTTACAGAATTGATGATAGCCTCAAATGCCTGAGGATTGTTCATAGCAAGGTCTGCAAGCACCTTACGGTTCAAACCGATGTTCTGCTTTGCGATGCGACCCATAAACTGAGAATAAGTCATACCGTACTGACGTGCGGCTGCGTTGATTCTCTGGATCCAAAGTGCGCGGAATGAGCGCTTCTTGTTCTTACGGTCACGGTAAGCATAAGTGAGACCCTTCTCATAAGTGTTCTTTGCTACCGTCCAAACGTTCTTTCTTGAAAGAAAATAACCGCGGGTCTTCTTAAGAATCTTCTTGCGGCGTGCCCTTGAGGCAACTGAATTTACCGATCTTGGCATAAATTTAACTGTTTTATGGAGGCAGTGTCCTTTCTTTCAGGAGCTTTTCGACTGCGTTCCAAGTTTAACTTAAAATAACTGTGTAATTGTTAAAATTACATACCCAACAAAGCTTTGACTCTCTTCTCGTCAACGTTAGCAACGAGTGCAATGTGAGTCAAATTTCTCTTCTGCTTCTTGGTCTTCTTTGTGAGAATGTGGCTCTTGTAAGCGTGCTTTCTCTTAACTTTTCCCGTTCCGGTAAGCGTAAAACGCTTTTTTGAACCGGAGTTGGTCTTCATCTTTGGCATAGTTAAATTTGATTTAGTTAATAATTATTTGTCATCCAATCTTGGATTACTTTTTCTTGATAGGGGCGATCATCATAATCATCCTCTTACCTTCAAGCTTTGGCATCTGCTCCGCTCTTCCGAACTCCTCGAGCTCTACCGCAAATCTGAGAAGGAGCTTCTCACCCTGATCAGCGTAGATGATCGAACGTCCCTTGAAGAACACTGAAGCCTTTACCTTCGAGCCCTCCTGGAGGAACTCCTGAGCGTGCTTCAGCTTGAACTGGAAATCGTGCTCGTCAGTGTTAGGACCGAATCTGATCTCCTTGATGACTATCTTAGCGGCGTTTGCCTTCATCTCCTTAGCTTTCTTTTTCTGCTGATAGAGATACTTCTGATAGTCCATTATCCTACATACAGGAGGATCGGCTTTTGCGCTAATTTCAACCAGATCGAGTTCCTGCTCATCAGCCATTCTAAGAGCGTCCCTAAGCGAGTACACTCCCTGCTCAGGAATGTTGTCTCCTACGAGACGTACCTGCGAGGCTGTGATTTCCTCATTGATTCTCAATCCGTCCTCGTCCTTCTTTACGTTGTTAGGCCTTTGGCCTGGACGAGCGCTAGGTCTTGGACCCATTGGGCGTGGACCTGGTTTAAATGGTGCTGCGATAAATAAATCCTCCTATAAGTTAAGTTATTCAATATTATTTGGTTATGACAGCTGAGCCTTAATCTCGCCGCTTACGAGAGCAGCGAACTCTTCAACTGGCATAGAGCCTGCGTCAATACCGCCCTGTCTTCTGACAGAAACTGTGCCTTCGGTCATCTCTTTCTCACCTACAATCACAAGGAAAGGAATCCTCTTGAGTTCACTCTCACGGATTCGCTTGCCCAATGTCTCGTTACGATCATCTACGGCGGCGCGAATATCGCAATTATTCAGCAAATTACAAACTTTTTTTGCATATTCCTCGTATTTTTCGCTGACTGGCACGATGTTAACCTGATCAGGTGTGAGCCAGAGAGGAAGTTTGCCGCCAGTATGCTCGAGGAGAACCGCTACGAAGCGCTCAAGCGAGCCGAATGGAGCACGGTGGATCATAATCGGACGGTGCTTCTGGTTGTCGCTTCCGATGTACTCGAGTTCGAAACGCTCAGGGAGGTTGTAGTCAACCTGGATAGTACCGAGCTGCCACTTTCTTCCGATAGCGTCCTTGACCATAAAGTCGAGCTTAGGACCGTAGAATGCAGCCTCACCGTACTCGACTACAGTGTTAAGGCCCTTCTCCTCGGCAGCCTCGATGATAGCCGCCTCAGCCTTAGCCCAGTTCTCGTCAGATCCGATGTACTTTGACTTGTTCTCAGGATCGCGAAGAGACACCTGCGCTACATAATCCTTGAAGTCGAGTGTCTTGAACACATAGAGGATGATGTCGATAACCTTGCAGAACTCCTCCTTGATCTGGTCAGGACGTACGAAGAGGTGAGCATCGTCCTGAGTGAAGCTACGTACACGTGTAAGTCCGTGAAGCTCACCGCTCTGCTCGTAACGGTATACTGTACCGAACTCAGCAAGTCTGAGCGGAAGATCCTTGTATGAACGTGGCTTTGCTCTATAGATCTCACAGTGGTGAGGGCAGTTCATAGGCTTGAGGAGGTACTCCTCGCCCTCCTGTGGAGTGTGGATAGGCTGGAATGAGTCCTTACCGTATTTCGCATAGTGACCTGAAGTCACATAAAGATCCTTGTTTCCGATGTGTGGAGTTACAACAGGAAGGTAGCCGTATGACTTCTGGAGCTTCTTGAGGAAGTTCTCGAGACGCTCACGGAGAGCGGCACCCTTAGGCAACCACAATGGAAGACCCTGACCTACTCTCTGAGAGAATGTGAAGAGTTCCATATCCTTACCAATCTTTCTGTGGTCACGCTTCTTAGCCTCCTCCATCATCTGGAGATACTCGTCGAGGAGTGACTTCTTAGGGAATGTCACACCGTATACGCGAGTAAGCATCTGACGCTCCTGGTTACCTCTCCAGTATGCACCTGCGATTGCAGTAAGCTTTACAGCCTTGATCACTGAAGTGTCCTTGAGGTGTGGTCCACGGCAGAGATCGGTAAAATCACCGTTTGTATAGAAAGTGATTGTACCGTCCTCGAGCTCGCTGATGAGCTCGCACTTGTACTCGTCTCCCTTCTCAGTGAATGTCTTGAGCGCCTCAGCCTTCGAAACCTCTGTTCTTACGAACGGATTCTTCTGGCGTGCGAGCTCGATCATCTTGTCCTCGATAGCCTTGAGGTCAGCCTCTACGAGAGTCTTCTCACCGAAGTCTACGTCATAGTAGAAACCAGTCTCGATAGCTGGTCCGATACCGAACTTCACACCTGGGTAGAGAGCCTCGAGAGCTGCTGCAAGAAGGTGTGATGAAGAATGCCAGAAGACGTGCTTAGCCTCTGCATCCTCCCACTTGTGGAGACGGATAGCCGCATCCTCTGTGATAGGACGGGTAACATCATATACTGATCCTTTTCCTGTCGTGTCTGCAGACGTAACAACCGTTGCTGCAAGCACTTCTGCTGCAAGTTTAGGACTGATACTCTGTGCAATGTCAAAAGCTGAGACACCACTCTCATACTGTCTCACGCTACCGTCAGGAAATGTAATGTTTATCATATCTTTAATACTTAAAAATCCAAGATTGCAAAGATAGACAAAATTTACCTATATTTGCAATAATTAACTGATTTAAAATGGAAAGGAAAACCATCAGACGCAACTGCTGGAACGAAGCCGGAAAGGCCGGCATCGCTTTCGGTCTCATTTCGACAGCCTATATGTTCCTTGTTCAGGCCGTAGGTTCGTCAGGGATGAACGCCATCATTGCAAACATCATCACATTCGCTCTTTGGGGCTTGAAATTCGGAGGATGCATCTGGCTTATGATGGTTGCGATGAAGAAGTTTGCAAAGGATCATCCGGGAGCCACCAATTCCGACACCTTCAGATTCGGAATGTGCACAGGCCTCCTTTCGGCGCTGATTTTTTCAGCGGCGTCATTTGCAAATGTGGCCTTCATTTCAGCCGATATGTATGCGGCTCAGATGGAAGCAGCCATCCAGAGCTATGCTCAGCTGATGGACTCCAACACATTGGCGGTAGTGGAGAAATGGATCGGCAGAATGCCACAGATCACCTTCTTCTCAAACCTCTTCTATTGTACAGCATACGGCATCGTTCTTTCTGCCATCCTTTCAAGAAACATCCCCGGCAGAGATCCGTTTGCAGATTATAAACCAGACCAGCAGTAATAGTTATGGAATACACAAAAGATCTGTCGATAGTCATTTCACTCTTCAATGAGGAGGAATCGCTCCCTGAACTGGTAAGTTGGATCGAGAAGGTAGCGGCAAAAGAAGGCTACAATTATGAAGTCATAATGGTAGACGACGGCAGCTGCGACGGTTCCTGGAAGATCGTGAAGGAACTTTCGGAGAAGAATCCTTCCATCCGAGGCATTTCATTCAGAAGGAATTACGGAAAGTCTGCAGCACTTTTCCACGGCTTCAAGGCAGCAGAGGGACGCGTAGTGATTACTATGGATGCAGACCTCCAGGATTCGCCTGAAGAGATTCCGGAGCTTTATAGAATGATCACTGAAGAAGGTTGGGACATCGTATCGGGATGGAAGAAGCAGAGGTTCGACAACAAGCTCACAAAGAACCTTCCTTCAAAGCTTTACAACTGGACAGCACGCAAGATCACAGGCATCAGACTTCACGATATGAACTGCGGACTCAAGGCATACCGCAATGAGGTCGTAAAGAATATCGAGGTGTACGGAGAGATGCACAGATACATTCCATATCTTGCAAAGAACGCCGGTTTCGGCAGAATCACTGAAAAGCCGGTACAGCACCAGAAGAGGAAATACGGACAGAGCAAGTTCGGTCTTGAGCGTTTCGTAAACGGTTTCCTTGACCTCATCTCACTCTGGTTCCTCAGCACATTCGGCAAGAAGCCTATGCATTTCTTCGGATTCACAGGCATCCTTATGTTCATCACAGGTGCGGTTCTCGCAATCTGGGTGATTGCAGAGAAACTCATCCAGCAGAGTAACGGCCTTGCATTCCGTCCTGTGACAGAGCAGCCTCTCTTCTACCTTGCACTCGTGGCTGTGCTCCTCGGATTCCAGCTCTTCCTTGCAGGCTTCATCTGCGAAATGGTTTCACGAAACAGCCAGGACCGAAACAAGTATAACGTCAGAGAAGAGTTCTAGACTATTTCTTTGCTTCAGTCGAAGCATTCACAAGATAAATGATTGAGCGATATGGGATTCCGGAGTTTGTTCGGAGTCCCATTTCACAAGTACGGCTGTTGGAATATCCGACTTCGATGCCTTTTTCCTTTATCTGCTCTGCAAGTTTACGAAGTGCATACGCATTCAGTTCAGGGTGTGTCATACCCTTGTCACCTGCGAATCCGCAGCACCCAACTCCCTCCGGAACGAGGACATCTGACGAGCAAAGAGAAGCAAGGCCATACAGAATCTCATCTATCTTCATAAGCTTTGAAGAGCAGGTAAGATGAAGGGCTACAGGTATATCTGACTGCGTGAATATCAGTCTGTCTTTCAAGAACTTCCACACAAATTCAGCTGACTCGTAAAGTTCCACTTTTGTCATCCTCTGCTTCATCCTGTGCAGACAGGGGCTCTGGTCACATATGACCGGATATCTGCCTCCGTCAGACGCTCTGAACAGAGCTTCTTCCAGCTCGGCTGTCTTCCTGTCCGCTATTTCTGGCAGTCCTTTGCTTTCCCAGATTGTACCACAACAAAGCGAAGGCATATTATCAGGGAACATCACCTCATAACCAGCCTTGTTCAAGAGTATAGTCATTTCTTCAGCAAGAGGCCTAAGATTCTTCTGGTCAGATTCCACACCCATCGTCTGGTTGATGCAGCTTGGGAAATATACCACCTTGAGACTCTCCGAAGCCACAGAAGTTTCAAGTCCATCAGGATTGTAAGCATCCGGCATTGAAGGTGTCCAGAGAGGAAAACCTACTGAATGCAATGCCTTCGCAACAGAAGTCATCGATTTGGTCTTCAGCACCTTATGCGCACTATCCGCAACCTTGAGAACAGATCTCAAAGATGATTTGACACCGGCAAAATGATTTGCTGCAAATGAACCGACAGTCCTTCCCGCCGCTGGCATATTGCGTCGACGGACCTCGTGAGTAAGGTCAGCAACGTTGATGCCCATAGGGCAAGACCTCGAGCATAGGCCGTCACCTGCGCAGGTCTGTTCACCGGAATACTTATAATGTCGTTTGAGAGTTTTAAGCCTTTTCGGATCGTTCCCACTCGCTTCCAGATATGCAATTTCTCTCTGAAGGGCTATTCTTGTCCTTGATGAAAGCGTGAAGCCGCAAGACACACAGTTGACTTCACAGAAGCCGCACTCTATGCACTTGTTAAGTCGTTCGTATGCATCTACGGCTTCAGCAGGAGCTCCTTCTCCTGGTTCAAGGAGGGGTAACGCCTTGAAGTTCTTGAAGCTGCACTCCGGATCATCATTGAAGATAACACCAGGATTCAGGATGTTATCAGGATCAAATAACGCCTTGATCTCCTTCATAACACCATAGGCATCCGCTCCCCATTCGTACTCTACGAAAGGTGCCATATTACGTCCGGTGCCGTGTTCAGCCTTGAGAGAGCCATCGTATTTTCTGACCACAAGATCAGCCACATCGTTCATCATCGCCTTGTAGCGATCTACGTCCTCTGGAGTTGCAAACGACTGATTTATAATAAAATGGAAATTACCCTCAAGCGCGTGTCCATAGATACACGAATCATCGTAACCGTGTCTGTCGAGAAGATCTGAAAGATCAGTCACAGCCTCTGCAAGGTCTTCGACGTGGAACGCGACATCTTCAATAAGACAGGTTGTACCTGGTCTGCGCATTCCACCCACAGTCGGAAAAATGCCGGAACGGATTGCCCAATACTTGTCATAGATCTCGGGATCGGATGTGAAAGAGAAGTCGCCGTACGTCTCGAATGCACTAAGTATTGAAGTTATTTCTTCGATCCTTGATACCAGTTCGTCCTCTGTCTGAGCTTCTACCTTGGTCAAAACCGCAGTAAGACCATCGACTTCACCTGCATTAACTGACTTGAGAGAACGTTTGTCAAGCATCTCTGCTGCAGATACGGAGGCTGATTTCATAGCGATGACCGCTCTCGCAGCTTCAGACATATCCTTGAAATACACCATCGCGTTGGCCTGCATTGGAGCAACAGGGAGGGTGCGCATAGTAACCTCACTAATGAAGGCCAAGGTGCCCTCTGAACCCACAAGAGTATGCAGAATAATATCTATCGGATCCGTATAGGTAATGAGAGGAAGAATGTTAAGGCCAGTTACATTCTTTATAGAATATTTATGTCTAATACGCTCTACGAGATTCGGGGCAGATATTACCTTATCTCTCAATGCTAAAATGCCTGCAACAAGACTTGGATGTGTCTGAAGAAAATGCTCACGACTTGCAGCATCTGCTGTATCTAGCACATAACCATCTGCAAAAACGATTCGTGCAGACTTGAGAGTCTTGTCACTGTTTGCAACTGTGCCACAACTCATACCGGAAGCGTTGTTCATAACGATTCCGCCTACCATACAGCTTTTGATCGAAGCCGGATCCGGGCCAAACTTTCTAGAATATGGCTTGAGATATTTATTGACATCAGCACCTATGACACCAGGCTGAAGAGTGATCGTCTCCCCTTCTCCATTAATCCTATAAGACTCCCAATTTTTGCCGGCTACGATGAGGACCGAGTCAGATATAGACTGTCCAGAGAGGCTTGTACCCGCTGCTCTGAAGGTAACAGGTACTGAATATTGAGAAGCTAGCTTCAAAAGAGTTGAAACTTCGTTTTCATTTTTGGCTCTAATGATGATCTTAGGCACCAATCTATAGAAACCGGCATCGGTACCCCAGGCAAACAACCTGAGATCATCAGTATATATTCGGTCTTTGCTTACAGCTTTTCTCGCGGCAGAGAGGAAATTCTTATATTTCTGAGTCATTTATACTGTGGTATAGTGTGGTATTTCAGCCTGCAAATATAGTAAAAACCTTAAAGAAAATCCCAAATAACCAGGCGCCTCAGCGCCGTGCCGCGCACGTCAGCGAGATATCTAAGATATCGAAGCAGTGACGGCACCCGGTCGGAACGAAGTGAGACCGGTGTTCCCCTGAAAGGGGATGTCACGAAGTGACAGGGGTTGAGACGCTGCCGCTTACTACAACAAAAAAGTCCTCGAAGTCGTCAGACTTCAAGGACTTTGTATAAGAAAGTGGCAGCTACCTACTCTCCCACCTGGTGGGGCAGTACCATCGGCGATGGTGAGCTTAACTTCTCTGTTCGGAATGGGAAGAGGTGGATCCTCACCGCTATAACCGCCACAGTATGTTT
>JAFYWC010000086.1 GCA_017546585.1 Bacteroidales bacterium | reverse complement strand
GGCGGAAGAAGTGTGGACGTTACAGTCATGATCGATTTGAAGGTCAATCCTCTTTGGTGGGATGAGAAGACTGAAGAGTATAAGACAAGGGTTATCTGTCCGGATAAGGAGCGTAAGAAGGTCCGTAATGATATTGCGGCTGTTCGTACTTTTGTCAAGGAGCAGCTTGATCAGGTCGAGCCGGATGTTGTTACGAAGAAGTGGCTGGAGAGAGTGTTGGATAAACATTATCATCCGGAGAAATATGATGAACAGAAGACAGTCAACCCTCTAGACTTCGAAGCCTTGTTTGATGAGTTCATGGCTAAGCATCAGGTCTCGGAAGTCCGTGCCAAGAATAATAGGGTAGTCAAACGTGCTGTGCTGAGATTCGAGCTCTTTAGGCGCGCAACTGTAAAGGGACAGAAGAAGTATTTCTTCAATGTTAAGACTACAACGCCGGAAATTCTAGATGAACTCTGGAACTTCTTTGCTAACGAGCATCAGTACTTCAAGGATTATCCTGAGATATACGAAAAGATCAAGGAGAAGCGTCCCCCTAAGCCAAGAGGTGAGAACTGCATTATTGACATGATGTCAAGACTCAGGACATTCTTCAACTGGTGTGTCGGAAAGTATATCGAAGTGTCTCCGTTCAAGAACTACTCGATTCCGGAGCCGGTGTATGGAACACCGGTGTTCATCACGACGTCGGAGCTGAACACTCTTGCAAAGCTTGATCTGTCTGATAAACCAGATCTGGCGATACAGAGGGATATCTTCGTCTTCCAGTGCTGTGTCGGATGTCGAGTGGGTGACTTGTATAGGATGACCAGGTCGAATATCGTTAATGGTGTCCTTTATTATATCGCGGGTAAGACTAAGGATGATAATCCGAGGACTCTGGCAGTTCCTCTTGTGTCGATGGCAATGGATATAGTTGATAGGTATGAGGATCCTAAAAGAGCTACGCTTTTCCCTTTTATTCAGGAACAGTATTATAACATGGCCATCAAGGAGATTTTCAAGCTTGCGGGAATCAACCGCGTGGTCACTTTGCTTGACCCTACGACCAGAAAGGAAGTGCGAGTGCCGATTAGTGATTATGCCAGCAGCCATATGGCCCGAAGGACATTCTGTGGCAATGTCTACAAGAATGTCAAGGATCCAAGCATCGTCGGCTCTATGAGCGGCCACAAGGAGGGCAGCAAAGCTCTGGCCCGATACAGGGACATCGACCAGGATATCAAGAAGGACGCACTTAGCGTTTTTGAGTAGTGGAATGTTTAAGTCGAATGTGCTTTCTACGTGCTTGTATGGCAATTGTGTGTATTATAATTAGCGGAATCTGTCAAAAATTAGGAGATTCCGC
Organism: Bacteroidales bacterium; assembly: GCA_017546585.1. Lineage (GTDB taxonomy): Bacteria > Bacteroidota > Bacteroidia > Bacteroidales > UBA932 > Cryptobacteroides. The sequence goes on along the minus strand of JAFYWC010000086.1, from coordinate 8,611 downwards.
TAATTATAATTATATTTGGCAAGCAAAAATAGAGAACTATGATTGGCAGAATCAAAGAACAAAAGACCCTGAAAGAGGCATACAAATCTGAATATTCACAGTTTGTGGCAGTATACGGAAGACGAAGAATCGGAAAGACGTTCCTAGTAAGAGAAACCTTTGAATATAACTTTACATTCCAGCATGCTGGTGCGGCAAGTGAATCGATGAAGGGGCAGTTAGCTCTTTTCAGAACATCACTGCAAGACTATGGCCATAAGGATTGCCCAGAATTGAAGACTTGGCATGATGCGTTTAATCAGTTAAAGGTACTCATCCAATCCTCGAAATCTAAAAAGAAGAAAATCTTTCTTGATGAGGCGGCTTGGATGGATACGCCAAAATCTAATTTCTTGTCAGCTCTTGAGCATTTCTGGAATAGTTGGGCCAGCAACAGGAAGGATGTCCTGTTGATTATATGTGCTTCTGCCACCTCTTGGATCATCAATAAGGTTTTCAAGAATAGGGGAGGCCTACATAATAGGGTTACCGTGAGAATACCTTTAGCTCCTTTCACTCTCAACGAATGTGAACAGTTTTCTAAGGAGAGAGGGTTGAAGCTATCCAGATATCAGATATTGAATCTATATATGGTAATGGGTGGAGTCGCTTTGTATTGGACTATGTTGGATAAGCAGTTCTCTGCAGTACAAAACATCGATCAGTTGTTCTTTAACAAGGATGCAAAACTGAAAGGAGAATTCAATGATCTATATGACTCCCTATTCAAGCATCCTGATGCATATAAGTCTATTGTAGTGACATTAGGCAAGCATCTCACTGGACTGACACGTAAAGAACTTCTGAAATATACAGGGCAGGCAGATAATGGTGTCTTTTCGGATCGCTTAGAGGAATTGGAAGAGTGTGGCTTCATTATGAAGATGAGATCATTCCCAAAAGATAAAAAAGAAGCCATTTATAAGTTGTGTGATAATTACACGATATTCTATTTTAAGTACATAAAGCCAAATGCCGGTGTTGAAGATTTCTGGGCAAGAAACTTTAAGTCTCAATCAATAAAGAGTTGGTCTGGTTTCGCATTTGAGCGTGTTTGCTTGCAACATGTAAGTCAGATTAAGAAGGCTATCGGAATATCTGCAGTGGCCACGACTGAGCATTCCTGGCGATTTGTTCCGGAGGAAGGAGAGAAGGATGTAAAGGGTGCGCAGATTGACCTATTGATAGATAGGGATGATAATGTTATCAACCTTTGTGAGATGAAGTGGGCTTCAGAGGAGTTTGTTATTCAGAAGAAGGAAGAGGCTGATATCAGAAATAAGGTTAGTACGTTGGAACGCGAGACAGGAACAAAGAAGGCTGTGCATGTGACAATGGTCACAACATATGGTGTTAAGCGTAATATGTACTCAGATGAAATTCAGTCTGAGGTTGTTTTAGATCAGCTTTTCGCTTAATATAATTAGCGGAATCTATCAAAAAATAGATGATTCCGCTAATTATAATAGATTTGTCTGGAACATCGACCAAGATATCAAGAAGGATGCGCTCAGCGTTTTTGAGTGATTTGTTTATAAGTTAGTGCAGATTTTACTAAAAGTTGCACTAAAGTCAGTGCAATTTATTATATTTGTTGCACTAAATAATGTGCAAAAGTTATGGATACGTTATTGCAGACATATCGAATTAAGTTGGATTTGACACCAACAGACTATGTGAGATCGTTTCACGATAATATCAATTGGAAAAACAGATTGATCGGTCTCCTGGGACAGAAAGGTGTGGGAAAATCAACGATGATTCTTCAGCATATCAAGTTGCATGACAAGATTGATGAGTCGTTGTATGTTCAGGCGGATGATTTTTATTTTGCGGGTCATAGGATATATGACCTCGCATTGGCATTCTTCCAGCGTGGCGGAAAAAAACTTTATATCGACGAAATTCATAAATATAAAGGATGGACAACAGAGATAAAGATGATTTATGATCAGTTGCCTCTTCTGCAGGTTGTCTATTCTGGAAGTTCCATCCTTGACCTGAAAAAGGGAGCAAAGGCAGACTTGAGCAGAAGAACGATCGAGTATACAATGCCGGTTTTGTCTTTTAGGGAGTATCTAAACATATCCCAGGGTTGGAGCCTTAAGCCAGCTTCATTGGAGGACATCCTCTCCGGTAAGGTTGATTTTCCGTATGGAGAGCAAAGACCAATAAAGTATTATCAGGACTATCTTAGAAGTGGTTGTTATCCATATTTTACTGAGGAGGATTTCTTGATAAAACTGAAGCAGGCACTGAACGCAACAGTGGAAGATGATATTCCAAGATACGCAGAAATGACTGTGGCAGCTTCTGCAAAACTTAAGAAGCTGATGTATATGCTTGCTCAGTCTGTTCCATATAAGCCGAATCATACGACTCTTGCAAGAGATCTGGATATCAGCAGAAACGTTCTTCCGGATTATATAGAGTACCTTGAGAAATCCGGCCTTTTCAATGCGCTACGAGAGAAATCTACCGGTGACGGCATATTGCAGAAGGTGGAAAAGTTGTACTTGGATAATTCTAATATTATTTATGCCCTTGGCCTTGACAAGTCAGATGAGGGTACGATTCGTGAGACTATGTTCTTGACATGGATGAAGCAGAAGCATTCAGTATATTCTTCTAAGATTTCAGATTTCGAGGTGGATGGAATCACATTCGAGGTGGGAGGTCGCAACAAGACCGGCAAGCAGCTGAAGGAGGCTGATAAAGGATATATTGTCAAGGATAATATTGAATATGCGGCGGGAAAGAATGTCCCTATCTGGATGTTCGGATTTATTTATTAGTGTTTCAACGAATTTGCTGATCTGAAATTTATAATTAGCGGAATCTATCAAAAATCAGGAGATTCCGATATAAAATTTGCGATACCTTGTCGGAATCTATGAAATTTAACAACATTCCGCTGTGTTATCTTGAAATTATGCTGAGTTTGATTATTAATAATTAAATGCGTCATGAAATACCCTTTAGAAAAAGCAACAATATGGGATGTAATGAGACATCCATTCGATGAAAATACGGGAGATAAGGACAACTGTGAATTAATGCGGCTTTTGTCTTTGATTATTTTCCCGTTGTATGTCTTTGCACAAGTGAGTGTGCCGGTCAGGTACTTTCTGGAGGCTCATTATGAGGAAGAGGCACCTATGTTGATGGCTACATTATTTGCGATATGCTTGGCAGTGTTAGTGTGGGGAGGCTACCTTGTGATAGCGGCTTTGACTCGCTTTGTTACCTCTGTATATTTTGCCAGACTTATTCAGTTGAACTTTTGGCAGATTCTGTTGTGGTGTACAAAGAAAGATTCAATGAAGTGGGAAAAGCGTGAAAAGAAGCTTGATGAAGCATGGATACGCCTAGAGGTATTGAAAGCACATGAGAACGGTGAGACTTTGGCACTTGATGATGTTATCAGTGCTTCTTATGAAACTAAGGATATAAATGCAGGTATAGATTCATATATGGCAGACTTGGATGGCAACTTCGGTGGTAATGAAGTTGCAAGGTTGTTCTTGGTGCTCTACAATAATAAACTTATCTTATCAGACAATGTGGCGCAGTTTTACAGGTCTCTTAAGAGTAAGTATAATGAAGGGGAGTGGGTGTCAGAGAATACCGTTCAGAGGGCTGTGAGGAAACTCAATGTGAAGGAAGGGCCAGAGGCTGAACATCAGAAACAGGTCTTTAAGAAATACTTCTCTCAAATTAAAATAGACTAGAGCAAATGCAAGTTTGTGCATGAATCATGCAAGTGCTGTGCATGTTGTGCAAGTGCATTGCAATACGCTTAATTTCAATAAAATACGATTATATATTTGCGTCGTCATTCCGGTCGGGATGGCGGCGTTTTTTCTTTGTGGCCACAGGAAAGTTCGCGAAGTTGAACACTAAAACATGACAATTCAAATGAAGGATTTAATGGCAATCATCCAGAATGTCGGTCCGGATGCCAACCTCAAGATCGAGGTTGACAGCAGGGACATGATGGCATTCGCGGATGCCCTCGTCGAGAAGGCGATGGCAGAACTGAAGACCCAGGCAGTGGCGACACCTCCTGCGGAAGATGTGCTTGTTCCTAAGAAGGAAGCTCGCGAGATTCTTGACGTATGTGACGCGACTCTCTGGAAGTGGGATAAGCTTGGATATCTTGTGCCGGTCAAGGTCGGCAGGAAGATATTCTACTGGCGGTCACATATCGATAAACTTATGGGCAAGCATTAGCTATGAATAACTATAAAGTCTATCGATGGATGTTAGCGGAAGGACTCGACCTGAAAGGGCTTTCATTATGTCTGTTTCCACTGATATTCTCTTACAATAGAAGTAAACGCATAATGTTCGAGAGCGAGGAGGCTTTGGCAAAGTGCTTTGGGTATAGCCGCGAGTATGTTAATGCTATCCTGAAGAAACTGATCAAGCAGAAGCTGATAGTGCGCCTGTCTCGGCATGATGGTCTCCAGACATATGACTACTGCGTGGATGTATCTACTGTAATCAGAATGCTTGGCCCGCCAGAATGCAATGATCCCGAGTTGCTTAAGGACTTCTACCGCTCAATTCCGAAGCCAGCCCTGCAATGGTGTGAAAAAATATTACATGAAGGTGTGAGAAAAGTTAACACTCCATGTGAGAAAAGTTCACAACCTGATGTAAGAAAATCTAACATGCCATGTGAAGAAATCTTACACAATAATGATAAGGATAATAATATAGATAATAAAAGAGATAATGTACTTTCAGCATTATCCAACAAAGAATTTATTGAAATATTATATCCGATTTTCTTCTTCAAGAATAACTGCGACCCTATCCCTGAGATAGAGAAGTTTCTTGACTACTATAGAGGCAAGGAGTGGAAACTAAGCGGTGGTAAGGTGATGAGCGAGATTGAGGATTTGATAAGACCGGCAGAGTCTTGGCAGGTGAAAGAGATAAAAGAGACAGGCTACCGCTCAAGTTTTATGAGGGGATGGAAAGAAGTGTACAAGATTGCTCCAGAACAACTGAAGAAAGAAATACTTCGTATAAGACCTTCTTCCCAAAATGACTCGTCTGCTTCAATCTTATGCTCGAAAGAATTGGCTGACTGGCTTGACTCGGAAAGTCAGACAGTGGGTATCATCTTCAGAGGTAGCGCAAATCCTAATTACAAGTTTGATTGGAAGAGACGGTGACTTGAAGGTGTGCTTTAGGTCCTCGTTAAGAGGAGCAAGAGGGAATGGCACAAAGTACCATTCTGCTCTTGCCCTCCGGGGCAAAAAACAGCGCTGCGCTACCTTAGAAAATGATGTTACTAATTAGACAAAAATTATAAAGATTTCATAACGATGAAAAAGGAAAAATTAACCACAATCAGCGTCACTGTCAAGGCACGGGGCGTGATAAAAGACGAGGCTCTTAAGCTTGGTATGACCCAAAGTGAGTTTGTTACCTATCTGGTGAAAGAGCACATGCGAAGAGCAAAACTCAAGAAGAAGCAGAAGGATAAGCTCCGTCTTGAAGATATGACTGAAGAGGAGATTCTTGCCTTCATTGCCAAGTCTTTGGAGCATCTATCCAGTAGGAATGATGTCAGCAAACTGATTTCCTTCATCAGAAAGCAGGAGCAAGAAATCCTTACGCCGATCCAGACTGATATGGCTCAGATCAAGAATTTCTTCTCCCAGTTAATGACAATCTTTCAAGGACTTCAACAATGAACGTGAAGATACAAAGCCAGGGCATAGCCGGCGGCCATAACTCGGGCAGTTGTGGCGGCTATGCCTCTTATCTTGAGCATGAGAACATTGAAAAGGCAGAAGCTGGGATGCATGACCAGCAGATACCCTTCTTTAATCCCTTTGGCGCTCCGGTAGATAGATTAGTGGTGGTCAAGTCCCTGGATAGAAATACCTCTCAACTTCACCGTGATGATGCCAAGTTCTACTCCGTCATCCTTTCCTTTTCAGAAGACGAAGTAAAGTATATGGGAGGGTCAAGGGATGAGGTTCTTGCAAGTGTGCATGATGTGGTAGAGAGAACAATGGACCAGTATGCCAAGAACTTCCATTGCGATGGGGTGAATTCTCATACCGACCTTAAATACTATTACACAATCCATGAATACCGAAGCGGTTTTGAGCCGGGCCTCCATGTACATATCATAGTGAGTAGAAAGGATGCGACCAATCGTTTCAAGCTGTCTCCGATGACCAATCATCGCGGAGGAAGTACCGGTGTAATCAAGCGTGGTTTTGACAGGGACTCATTTTACCGTGAGTGCGAAAAGATCTTTGACAAGGCGACCGGCTTTGACCGTTCACCGGACAAGAGTTATGATTATCTCAACGCGATGAAGCATGGTAGTATCGAGCAGCGAGAGACATTGATACGGGAGGTTTTCAAGGATACTTTGCAGGAGGTCAGTGAGAATATAATCAGTCGCGTGGAGATGATGGTCAATGAGGCTCATGTCCCGGAGATGCAGAGAGAATATCTTCGTCAGACACATGCGGAACCTGCTGAGAGGCTGAATATGAACAGCTTCTGGAACACTTATCACAGCTATTATCGTCCGCTTATGGAATCTGTCAAGGAATCTTGTACTTCGGCGTTTCAGGTATACAGTACTGCAAAAGAATGCTATAGTGTCTGCTCTGATAAGATGTCAGAAAGATATAACCGTTTGAAAGCCGTATATGCAGAGATAAATAGACTTCAATCCGAGATTAATAATGCTAAATCCAGCAAGACGTGCATCAAGATGTTCAGCTTGTTGGTGGCTGCAGTCAACCCCGCTCCAGCAATAATCATTGCATTGCTAGGCACTATCATTATGGAGGCTCAGAAGCGTGCGTCCATAATCCAGATCAGGAATCTTAGAACACAGGCTAATAGAATCAGGACTGATATTGAACAGCTGAAAGTAAAACAGGAGGAATTGAAGAAGGCCAAGGCTGATACACTGAAGTCATATATCGCTGTAAAGGACGAGAAAGAAAGTCTTAAATCTAAAATCAATGCCCTAAAAGGACTGTTGGAAAACGCTCCTGCAGCCTCAAAGGAGACCTTGAGTGAAGTGACAAAGATGGTCAAGGAGGGAGGATTTATGGACAATGTGGCGGCTGTACGCCGAGAGGAACCTGGAGACATAGGTTTCTGGTTATACGAAATCTTCAGCCGTTCTAAAGATATAATGTCGTTGGATTTGAATCTGCGTACCCACAATTTCAGCTGCGATCCCGTCTTTCACTCCAATGGTGGTGTTGCTGACTTCAAGGTTATTTACAAAGGGGAGAAGTTTTTAGCGTCTGGGTTCTTCAAACCCGCACTACTTGTTTCTCTTTTGAATAAATGGGAACGCTGTACCGGGCAAAGACCAGCATATAAGATTACTGCATTACAAGAGGCAAAGGAAAGAATCTTCCAAGCTGAACAGCAGAAGCAATCAAAAGGTTTTAAAATGAAAATGTAATAATGTTTCTTCAATTTGGACGGTCAATGCCTCTGAACATGAATTGATGTTCGGTGGATAGAATGGCAGTTCGGTGGATGCTTTATGTGAAGATGGTCAAGGAAGATAAATTCGCGATTGTGAACCTACAACACGAAAATTTATTAACTATCTAATCAATTTGCATTATGGCTATTGACACAGCTCCTTCGCAGGTGGCGACCAGTGCGTTACAGGCGATCCCTTTCGGCTCCATCATCGGAGGTCCGTTGAAGGCATGCATCGAGGCGCAGGCTATGGCGGCTCAGACTTCATGGCAGTTCATTCAGGAGGTAGGTCTCAACACCAATCCGGAGACAGGCCAGAAGGAGGCGGTGAATGTATCCTTCCAGTTCGTGCAGAACGGACGAGTGGTGCAGCTCAACGTTCCTCTTCTAACCATTGTTCCGATTCCGTATATCGCGGTTCAGAACATTGACATCAATTTCAAGGCTAACATCTCGGCTTCGTCGTCGACATCTTCCGAGACATCTTCATCAAGTGCAGTCGATGCTGGTCTTGAGGCGTCCGCTAAAGTCGGCTGGGGTATCTTCAGCGCCCAGGCGAACATGAAGGCCAACTATTCTTCTAAGAAGGACTCCAAAGCGACTCAGAACTCGCAGTACAGTGTCGAGTATACGATGGACGTGGCGGTGAAGGCCGGCCAGGACAGCATGCCTGCAGGTCTTGCCAAGGTCCTCGAACTTCTCGGCAGTTCACTTGATGTTTCTGATCCGCAGGGTACCCTTGAGGTCAGCGAGCAGAATATAAGACTTACAGGCGAGAAGGCGGTTCTCATCGCGACCTACAAGAATCCTAAGGGCATCTTCGAGCCGTCAGCGATTACACTTGACGGACAGCCTGGCATCGTAAGCGGTGACAGCGTGAAGTTTGAGATCTCTGCCGCTAAGGAATACCTCGTGAAGGCAGGAAGCAAGGAAGTAAAGGTCAAGGTAGAGGCCGCAAACTAAACTAACACACAACACTTATGGCTCAACTAAGCACAATAGTAAGCTCAATATTGAGGGATATGGTTTATGCTCAGCATCAGGCCAACATGTACGCCGTTTCGCTGGAGGACATCTACAG
>JAFYWC010000009.1 GCA_017546585.1 Bacteroidales bacterium | reverse complement strand
GTCGCTGTAAACAGTGATCACTACTGGCAATACCTTACCTGCGCTTTCCTGCGTACGGGCATTGAACTGCTTGCAGAAATCCATAATGTTCAAACCCTTCGATCCGAGGGCTGGTCCTACTGGAGGTGATGGATTAGCTGCGCCACCTTTAATCTGGAGTTTAATAAATCCAGCAATTTCTTTTGCCATAATTCTGATTATTCTTTAGTTACTTGCGTAAAGTTGAGTTCCAAAATTGTCTTTCTGCCGAAGATCATAACCACGACCTTAAGCTTGCTTCTGTCTTCTACGATCTCTTCAACAGTACCGTCGAATCCGCTGAAAGGACCATCAGTGATCTTCACTGCGTCTCCTACGTGGTAGTCAACTACAGTTTCAACCTCTGCGTTAGCCTGTTCATCCTGCTCACCGAGAATTCTTCTTACCTCATCATCTCTGAGTGGGATAGGAAGTTTCTCCTCCTGAGCCTTGGCTCCGTTTCTTGATACATCACGCTTCTCAGTAAGGAAGCCTGACATATGAGGAACTTCGTTGCGGATAATGTGCTGAAGCTCTCCTGTAAGTTCTGCCTCGATAAGAACATAACCAGGGTAGAAAAGACGCTCTGTACAGATGCGCTTTCCGTCTCTGATTCTATATACTTTTTCGGTTGGAACAAGAACCTGTGAAACCAAGTCCTGGAGGCTACGTCTTTCAATCTCTTTTTCGAGATACTCTTTTGCCTTTTTCTCTTTTCCGCCGGCTGCTCTAAGCACATACCATTTCTTATTGCTCTCGCTCATAATCTATGGTATTAGAGTGTATAGATAGCTTTCATGATCCACTGGAAGAAAGAGTCGATACCGAAGATGACAAGGGCAAAGATCACAGAAGCCACCATCACAACGATAGCAGAGCTCTGGAGTTTGTCCCATGAAGGCCAAGCCACTTTCTTGGTCAACTCGACAAAAGATTCTTTTAGATAGTTAATAAACTTTCTCATCTTTACATTTAATGGACGTTGCGGGTTGGAAGCGATTGCAACATCTGTTAAACATTTACCAAATCGTAACCTTTGATATTTTTCTTGGCAGGGGATCCAGGATTCGAACCCAGACTAACGGTTTTGGAGACCGCTGTACTACCCTTATACTAATCCCCTAAAAAAGTGGGTGTCACGTGTGGCACCCACCAGTTATATTGAACTATAATTAGTCAATAAGCTTAGTTACCTGACCAGCACCTACTGTACGACCACCCTCGCGGATTGCGAACTGAAGACCCTCGTTGATAGCTGTAGGGTAGATGAGCTCTACAGTGATAGTAACGTTATCACCAGGCATTACCATCTCTACGCCCTCTGGAAGTGAAATCTCACCAGTGATGTCAAGTGTACGGATGAAGAACTGTGGACGGTAGTGGTTGTGGAATGGAGTATGACGACCACCCTCATCCTTCTTAAGTACGTAAATCTCAGCCTGGAACTTTCTGAAAGGCTTGATCTGACCTGGCTTAGCAAGTACCTGTCCTCTCTTGATCTCCTTCTTATCGATACCACGGAGGAGGAGACCTACGTTGTCACCAGCCTCACCCTGATCGAGGAGCTTGCGGAACATCTCAACACCTGTTACAACAGTCTTCTTAGGCTCCTCACCGAGACCTACGATCTCAACCTCATCACCTACGTGGATGATACCAGTCTCGATACGACCTGTTGCTACTGTACCACGACCTGTGATAGAGAAGATATCCTCGATTGGCATGAGGAATGGCTTATCGATATCACGTGGAGGGAGTGGAACGTACTCATCAACAGCTGCCATAAGCTCCATTACCTTAGCCTCCCACTGTGGGTCACCGTTGAGAGCACCGAGTGCTGAACCACGGATAACTGGAGCGTTCTCACCGTCGAAGTTGTAGAATGAAAGAAGGTCGCGGAGCTCCATCTCAACGAGATCAAGCATCTCCTCATCGTCAACGAGGTCAACCTTGTTCATAAATACACAGATTCTTGGAACGTTCACCTGGCGAGCGAGAAGGATGTGCTCACGAGTCTGAGGCATAGGACCGTCAGTTGCAGCACAAACGAGGATCGCACCGTCCATCTGAGCAGCACCAGTAACCATGTTCTTTACGTAGTCAGCGTGACCTGGACAGTCAACGTGAGCGTAGTGACGGTTAGCTGTCTGATACTCTACGTGAGCAGTGTTGATAGTGATACCACGCTCTTTCTCCTCTGGAGCGTTGTCGATAGAGTCGAATGAACGAAGCTCTGAAAGACCAGCCTTAGCAAGTACAGTTGTAATTGCAGCTGTCAAAGTTGTTTTACCGTGGTCAACGTGGCCGATAGTACCAATGTTAACATGCGGTTTGTCTCTTTTAAAGGTTTCTTTAGCCATATCTTTATGATTTTAAAGTATTATATACAAAAAAATTGGGCGGAGCCGGTGGTGAGAATTGAACTCACGACCTCTTCCTTACCAAGGAAGCGCTCTACCCCTGAGCTACACTGGCGTAGTTGGAGCGGAAGACGAGGTTCGAACCCGCGACCCTCAGCTTGGAAGGCTGATGCTCTACCGACTGAGCTACTTCCGCAATCTTTTTCAAAATAAAAGCCCGATCTTATTAGTGTCGGGCCTTTGTGGGAGAAGATGGATTCGAACCACCGAAGGTATAAACCAGCAGATTTACAGTCTGCCCCATTTGGCCACTCTGGTATTCTCCCAAAATTCTTTTAGAACTTTTGAGCCGATGGAGGGAATCGAACCCACGACCCCGAGATTACAAATCACGTGCTCTGGCCAACTGAGCTACATCGGCAATATTGTTTTTGTTTC
>JAFYWC010000085.1 GCA_017546585.1 Bacteroidales bacterium | reverse complement strand
GGGCAGTAAGCTCGGCTGCTTTGCCGAATGTAGAGATGCCCTTCATATGACCAGCCAAGACCTCCCACTGGTTAATTTGGGAATCGGAGAGCTGTCGGAATGTGCGGGAGATCTTGGATAGTCTATTGCGTGAAACCGCCTGAGCAGGCGTAACTATCTTTGAATGTTGAGCACGAGAAGAGAGAATATTGCGACCATGCACATTGCGTGCAGTCACATCTTTTGCCGTGCCGGCAAAGTCATTAAAGGCTATTGAGGGTTTTACGATCATAAGGCTGCTATGCAGCTCCCTCAATTCCAAAGGCAAAGATAAGGATTTATTTAATAAGTTGTGCTATAATGCTTTAAGAATTTATAACTAAAGTTTCGCTTTAAGTAAAACATAAAGAAATTTCACGAACTTTGCGTCACCTAAACTTCAACCTATGCCTAAATACCTCCCCAACTCAAGATTCTCAGACTGCTATGCATCAGTCGGCAACGTCACATTCTTCCATCGAGACGGTGAATGCTATTTCAGAACCAAAGCCAATCCTACATTCCCCGGTACAGCTAGCCAGCAGGTCCAGCTCTCCATCCATCAACGCGGACTCAAGGAATGGAGGAACCTCAACCACGACGAGCAGCTGGAATGGAACGCCCTTGCCAAGTCAGTAAGATCCAAACGCCCACCATTCAACACCTCAACCCACATCAGCGGATACAACCTGTTCATGTCAGCCTACCATGGCCTAGCATGCATAGGCGACGAGCGCATCCCCACACCTCAACCACTCCCGACCTTCCCGGTCATACACCTGGAGCACTCATCCACAACCATCATCAACGACACTGACCTGCAACTATCCTTCCGCCTAACCACCGGCCACATCCGCGACAACCTCAGGATCATCGCCAAGATCCAGCTCACCGCCCCAGGCATGAGCAGCCACCGAGGAAGGTTCAGGAACTACATCGGCACAAGAACAGATGACAACCACATCAGCTTCATCATCCACGACTACCGCACCGTCTCCGGACTAGACCTCAAGGAGTACCAGGTACACCTGCGACACCTCCTCATCGACTCAGACAGCGGACACAGATCCAAAGAGACACCCCTATCCACAGGAATAGGAATATAGGGTATCTATATATATTATAAGTCTTAAGCTCAGAGGTAATTCAGAGGGACATGAGAGGATCCTTGCAAAGCAGTTTCACATCCCCATACATATATCCACAAGCACACCCTCCGGGCGGGGCACGACGGTGAGTTCAGCACCGACGCGGAAGCGTCCGTCAGCTCTCTTTGGCCTGTGGTGTTTGACGGCGGTTTTCGCGTCCGCGACAGCGGATGCGTAAACTGACGGCAAATGCCATAGGAGGCAAGCCCGTAGGGCGCGGCAGGAGCCGGACGCACTGAGGTTCGAGCGGGAGATAACGGTCTTTCCGGCTCTGGCACAAACCTACACTAAGAACAACGAACGCCACAACCTTGATGCGTGCCTTGGCGAGTCTGTGGGATTTATGGAGTGCAGCGACAGCGGAACGGAATAAATCACACAGTCTCGCCCTGCCCGCCCGCGGAAGATTTGAAAGACTTTTTGGGAAGCAAAAAGACTTTCAAGTCTGGAGAGGAAAAAGCGGGCAGTATTGACAACATCGGCGCAAGCCGATACCTTGCCTACGGAAGGCTTTTATGACTGACTGAGCCTGCGAAGGAAGTGATAAAAGACTGGAGAAGGCCCGCAGC
>JAFYWC010000084.1 GCA_017546585.1 Bacteroidales bacterium | reverse complement strand
GAGAGAGTACCACTTGCCGCCGAGATACATAGAGAACTCGTGGAGCTTGCCTGGCTTGTAGATCTCAGCACCCTCCTCTACAACGTCGAAGTCCTCTGCGAGAGCCGCGAGAAGCTGCTCCTCTGTGAGACCGTTGAGGTCCTTCACAACGCGGTTGTAGTCGATGATCTTGAGCTGGCTGTCAGGGAACGCAACAGTCATAAAGTAGTTGTACTCCTCCTCGCCTGTGTGGTTAGGATTCTGCTCGCGGAGCTCTGCGCCAACGCGTGCGGCAGCGGCTGTACGGTGGTGACCGTCAGCGACATAGAATGCAGGAATCTCTGCGAAGATCTCAGTGATGCGGTCGATGTCTGCCTGCTCGGTGATCACCCAGAAGTGATGGCCGAAGCCGTCCTCTGCAACGAAATTATACTCTGGCTCGCCGGCAACATAGCGTGCTACGATAGCATTCACTTCCTCGTTGTCAGGGTATGAGAAGAATACAGGCTCGATGTTCGCGTTCTGGATACGCACGTGGATCATACGGTCGTCCTCCTTGTCCTTGCGTGTGAGCTCGTGCTTCTTGATTGCACCTGATGCGTAGTCGTCAGTGTGAGCGCACATCACGAGACCGTACTGGGTGCGGCCGTCCATAGTCTGTGCATATACATAATAGTATGGCTTGTCATCCTGTACGAGCCATCCCTTGGCCTGCCACTCCTTGAAGTTCTCGACAGCCTTGTCGTATGCCGGCTGGCTGTGCTCGTCGATCATTGGATCGAAGTCGATTTCAGGCTTTGTGATGTGAAGGAGGGATTTCTCACCTGCCTCTGCCTTTGCCTCAACTGAATTGAGGACGTCATACGGACGTGCGGCAACTTCCTCTACATACTGCTTAGGCGGACGTACCGCTGCAAATGGTTTTACCTTTACCATAATGATGATGTTGTCATCTCGAGCTAAGTCGAGAGGTCTATTTGTTTACCTGGAATTTTGTACAACCTGTCGCAAAGTAACCGCAGATCTGGTTTGCGGCTGCGAGTCCTGCGTTGATGTTTGCCTCGCCTGTCTCAGCGCCCTGCTTCTTAGGAGTAGCGAAGATCTGCTTTGCATACTTCTCCTTGAGCTCGGCGTAAGCAACCGGTGCGATGTCTGTAACATATTTGAGGTCAGGTCTCTCTGCAAGTGCCTTGTCGAGGCCTTCCTCGCAGATGATCTCCTTGCGTGCTGTATTGATGAGGCAGCCGCCCTTAGGCATCTTCGAAAGGAGGTCATAACCGATCATACCCTTTGTTTCAGGAGTCGCAGGGATGTTGACAGATACGAAGTTACACTTGCTGTAAAGTTCTTCGATGGTTGCCACGGTCTCCCAACCCTGGTGCTTCTCAGAAGGCTGAGGAGCGAGGACGAGGACCTTCATTCCGAGGCCGAGCGCCTTCTTTGCAACGAGCTGGCCGATGTTGCCGAAGCCCTGGATACCCATAGTCTTGCCGCTGATCTCAGAGCCTGTACCAGGAGTGAACTGGTTGCGGCACATATAGATCATAAGACCGAGCGCGAGCTCTGCAACTGCGTTCGAGTTCTGGCCAGGAGTGTTCATCGCAACGATGCCTCTCTCTGTGCAAGATGGAAGGTCGAGGTTGTCATAGCCTGCGCCTGCGCGAACCACGATCTTAAGCTGCTTTGCCGCTGCAACTACGTCGGCAGTCACCTTGTCCGAGCGCACGATGAGTGCGTCGGCGTCTGCCACAGCCTCAAGAAGCTGCTCCTTCTCTGTATATTTCTCAAGGAGTGCAAGCTCGTGGCCTGCTCCCTCTACGATTTCTCTGATGCCGTTTACCGCAGTTGCTGCGAACGGTTTCTCTGTCGCTACTAATACTTTCATTGGTTATTGGTTTTGATTCCCGATCCGGTCGGGGACATAGTGGTCTGTTATAAAGATCCCCGGACACAGATGTGCCGGGGATGATGATTATTTATGCAATGTTTCGAATTCCTTCATACAGTCAACGAGTGCCTGAACGCTCTCGATAGGGCAGGCGTTGTAGATCGATGCACGGAAACCGCCGACTGATCTGTGACCCTTGATGCCTGTCATACCCTTCGACTTAGCGAAAGCCATAAACTCGTCCTGGAGGTGCTCATAACCCTCTGCCATAACGAAGCATACGTTCATAATCGAACGGTCCTCGACAGCTGCAGTTCCCTTGAATACAGGGTTGCGGTCGATCTCTGCATAGAGGAGGGCTGCCTTCTCCTTGTTCACCTTGTAGATGGCCTCAACTCCGCCCTGCTCCTTGAGCCACTTGAGAGTCTCGTTCATCACGAAGATAGGGAACACCGGTGGAGTGTTGTACATAGACGCGCCGTCGATGTGAGTGCGGAGGTCGAGCATTGAAGGAAGGTAGCGTGTAACCTTTCCGAGGAGGTCCTTCTTCACGATGAAGAATGTCACACCTGCAGGTCCTACGTTCTTCTGTGCACCACCGTAGATCATAGCGTACTTGGTCACGTCAACCGGACGGCTGAGGATGTCTGAAGACATATCTGCGATGAGTGGAACAGGTGAGTCCATATCCTCGTGGATCTCTGTTCCGTAGATTGTATTGTTGGTAGTGATGTGGAAATAGTCTACATCTGTAGGGATCTCATAACCCTTAGGAATGTAATTGAAAACAGTGTCAGCAGAAGAAGCTACAGCGTAAGCGTTGCCGAGACCCTTGGCCTCTTTGAGAGCCTTCTTTGCCCATACGCCTGTCTCGAGGTATGCTGCCTTGTTCTCGAGGAAGTTCATAGCCACATAGAGGAAGCCCATACTTGCGCCACCGCCGAGGAAGAGGATTTCATAGTCCTCAGGAATGTTGAGGAGTTCTCTCCAAAGTGCGCGGCACTCGTCCATTACTGCATCCCACTCCTTTGTTCTGTGTGAGATGGAGATTACAGGAATACCTGTGCCTTTGAAATCCTTGAGAGCCTCGATAGCGTTATCGATGGCCTGCTGAGGCAGAACGCAAGGTCCTGCTGTGAAGTTGTGAACTTTTTTCATTTCATGAAATGTGTTTGACGTTACCCTTCTCCTAAATCCTCCTCCTCGGGAGGAGGACTTACTATCGGCCTTCGGCCTCAAAAGATGACGTCTGTGTTATTAGTGATTAGTATTATTGTTACAATATGTAATCGATTGTGGGCTGAAAGATAATAATTTATTTTATAATGCGTGCTTGATGCTGGATATTTTTTCACAATAATGACATTTAAGTGATATTTTGTCATTGTTTTGAATGGTAGTGAACTTTGTCTTTATCGGCTGATGGTTAGTCACGCACTTAGGATTCTTGCATCTTGCTATTCCCACGACCTCCTCTGGAGTCTCGAGCGTCTTCTTCTCGACTACTTTGAAGTCTCTTATGACATTGACTGTCGCCTTGGGAGCGATCAGCGCAAGCTTGTTCAGATCCTCATCCTCGAAGAACTTGTCTGCGATCTTGATGATGCCCTTCTTGCCGTGAAGCTTGCTGGCGAGGTTGATTCCGATGGTGATCTGGCTTTCTACATCCTTGAGATCAAGAAGGTCAAGAGCCTTGTATACATATTCCGCAGGGATGTGGTCCAATACGGTACCGTTCTCCAATGCGCTTACTACTAATTCTTTTCTTGTCATAATTATATAGATTTCTCCACTCGCTCCGCTCGGTCGAAATGACAACCTGTCATCTCGAGCGAAGTCGAGAGATCTGTTTAACGGTAACCCAAAAGATAAGAAATGATGGCCATACGGACATAGAGACCGTTCTCCGCCTGCTTGAAATAGTAGGCGTACTTTGTCTCGTCCACATCCTGGTCGATCTCGGTAACTCGTGGAAGCGGATGCAGGATCTTCATATTGTCCTTTACGTTTCCGAGCATAGATGCATTCAGAGTATATACATCCTTCACGCGCTCGTACTCCATAGGGTCTGTGAAGCGCTCCTGCTGCACACGTGTCATATACAATATGTCGCAGTCGTTCAGGTATGCGTCAAGCGAGTCAGTCTCGATGTACTCGATGCCTCTTCTGTCAAGGAAATCCTTGTATTCCCTAGGCATCTTGAGCTCCTCCGGAGCAGTGAAGATGAACTTAGGGTTGAAGTGGGACATAGCCTGAAGGAGGGAGTGGGTTGTGCGGCCGTACTTGAGGTCGCCGACCATATTGATGGTAAGTCCTTCAAGCGTACCCTGGGTCTGGAGGATCGAATAAAGGTCGAGCAATGTCTGGGAAGGATGCTGGTTCGCACCGTCACCTGCATTAACAACCGGAACTGTAGCCACCTCTGAAGCGTAACGTGAACTTCCCTCGAGAGGATGACGCATCACGATCATATCCACGTAGTTGTCGACCATCTTGATTGTGTCCTTGAGTGTCTCGCCCTTGCTCTGGCTGGTGTTGGTCGCATCCGAGAAGCCGATCACCTT
>JAFYWC010000083.1 GCA_017546585.1 Bacteroidales bacterium | reverse complement strand
TCAGACTCATTTCTTCCAATTGCCTCATACTGATAAATTAAAAAGAAGCGCCGGGTAAGCGCTTCTCTGGAGCCGACATCCTTGATCAGCCGGATATAGTCCTCACTGAGGGTTTTACACTGCTCATTATCTTCAGAGGCCATCTCTTGGCGCAGCATTGCGATATGCTTATCAGAGTCTGCTTTTCGGGTGATGGACTTAAACTGAAGCTTCATAGGAGAGATCTTCAGCCAGCTGGCAAAGGACGAAAGAATGTTGAATTGCTCCTCTGAAGAGCGGAGCATGAAGTTGATGGGTTCGATCTCAAGGATCTTGATGTAACGACCATCCGTAGTCTCCACGATGCCGTTACGGATCTCCTTGACCGGGAGGAAAGGCTGGACAAACTCAAGCTTTTCGGGCTTTCTTCTTTTTGCCTTTGCGCCCCGGTTTTTTGAGCTGCTTCGGGTCATACTTATATCCGATCCTCCTGAAATGCAATTTCCGCCGGTTCGCCCAAAAGGCAATCATATGCCCCAGGTACTGGAGCAAGGAATCTCCGTCGATTCCCATGACAGCAACCACGCCCAGCGGCAGCAGGGTTACCGTCATAATCACGATCTTAATGGTTGCCGTCACCGGAATCCACATCAGTTCCGGGTACCCTACCAGACCAATCAGGAACACTGCTTCGATGGCATTGCGGGTTTCCACCATGCCACCGAGCAGTTTTCCGGAATCGGTATAGTTCGCCGGGATCGCGTAGACATTACTGTATTCTTTTTCTTCCATAACGGATTACTCCGCACAATCTTCCGGGATCCGGGAGATGTAGAGAATGTTATCTACGGGAATGAAGTACTGAGGCATATCCTCCTGACCGATCTGAAGAACGCCTTCGGGCAGCGCTTCGTAGAATCTATCGATCAGATCTGCGCAATCTTCATCTTCCCTGCCTTCGCACACATTCAGGACTTCACCGTTCATGAAGTGAATGCGGTAATAGGTAACAATCACTTTAAGACCACCTTTCAATTTGGGATATGCGGGCAGTTAGCAGTCTGCTTCGCTGCCCATGGAAATGTACAAAATGTTTCTGACAGGGATAAAGGCCCTGCTGGTTTCCTCGGTGCCGATAGTCAGCACATCGTCCGGCTTACTTGCCCGGAAACGGTTGTGGAGCCGCTTGTCCTCCGGGACAAAGCGTTCTTCGGCAGCGTTGATAACCTGATTGTTGATGAGATGGATTCTATATTCCTGCAGACACATATGTGTTACCTTCCTATTCTGTAAATGTAAGCGGTGGTATCATATCGACCCATCCGCAAAGCTTCATTGTGGTCAGGGACAAAGATGTCAACCCGGCCAATATTGTTTTCAATACCGGAACCGCCTCGATCCTCAACGGTGTACATGATTCCGTTGATCATGATCTGAGTTCCAAAGGGATAGTGGCTGGACATGGCGACCATACCAACTGCCACTCGTTTGCCGCTTGCCGTAATGCCCTGGGCATTGGGACCGCAGCATCTGGTGCAGGCACAGTAATGGGTCACGTTGACCTGCAGGGAGTAAAGAGGCTCTCCGTAGGCGGAGCTGCCAACTTCCTGGTCAAAGTCAACATTCTTGGGTCTGCGAAGGGACAGCCGCCCTTCATAACTGGGAGTATTCAGATGGACACCGATACCACCTTCAGAGTGGACCCATTTACGGCTACCGTCTTCACCGTATCCGGCAAAAATCAGGACATGGTTCCAACCGGAGCCTCCGTCGTTCATCAGAAAGCCAAGATCGCCGGGCAGAAGCTCGGATTCATCAATGGCGTAGGAATTGTCCCACTGGCCATAGGTGCCTGCGTGAAGGCTCACGCCAACCGCAGTCTTGTAGGTCCAGTCCGTAAAACCGGAGCAATCCAGACCGAAAGGCCGGATGGTTCCCGTGGAACTGGAGCCAGCTGAGGTGACCAGTTTCGGGGTATTCCACTCATCGTTCCAACCTGCAGCACTCTTACCACCCCAGAAGTAAGGGACTTTACCCACCAGAGAAAGTGCAGTGGTCAGAATGTGCTTACGGGTTGCGTTACAATTCTGTCTGTTGACAAAGGCGATCAGTTCCGCATCGGTCAACGGGACTGCTGTTCCATTGCCGAGGGTGCCGTAGAGCGTCATCTTCAAGGCATTCGCCATATTCTGAATGACTTCTCCGTAGGTCAGCTTGAACTGCGGGTACTCTGCAGACATATCGATCCCAAAAGCATCGGCGATCACTGTGTTATCAAAGGGATGAATGGTACATTCTGCGTACTCAATGATCTCGGTGGTCGGTTCAAGGACTTCCGTTCCGTTAGACTCATAATAGGTAGCCCGGCGGGTGCCGGTGATCTGACCACCGGAATAGACCGGAACGGTCACCGTGACTTCCTTGTAGGCTGGAACAGTGATTTCTTCTTCCGATTCCTTGGTCTCATCCGGGAGGTAGTAGGTCTTCCTCTCGGTGGTGTAGTTGTATCTGGGGATACCGTTGACGATACCCGCAGCTTCGATCCGGGTCACCACAGTAACCGTAACTGACTTATAGGTGGAGTAAGTTACAGG
>JAFYWC010000003.1 GCA_017546585.1 Bacteroidales bacterium | reverse complement strand
GCATAAGAGCTGTCTGTGCCATGTTTGATCCGATAGCGCCACCGGCACCTACGATCACGAGCTTGTCGTTAGTCAAAAATTCCATAATTGTATAAAGTTGTATTAGATATTTTTCAAATCTCGGCAAATATAGTAATTATTGTGAGATTCCCACTGTACGAAGTACAGAAAACTTGAAAACGAAAAGATAATTTTCAGATATGAAAACATTTAGTATCTTTGCGGCTGAATTTTAATAAGATAAGACAAGTGGAACCTCCCAGTCCTATATTAAAAGAACAGAAAGTCTCTGCGGATCAGATGTCTGACGATCCGTTGTCCAACAGCGTATTTATGGTTATGGGCAGCACTTCTGACGAAGGTCAGGAGGGCGGTTATTGTGTATGTGCCTGGTCGGCGCATACCGGTCTGTCGTATATAGGTACTCCGAATTCCACCATTTCATAAACTTTTATGGCACTTTATTTAAGAAAGAAATTAGACAACAAGGCAGAAATCGCCGTATGGCACGTGACTGAGAGCGAAGAAGAGCTTCTCAGCCTTACCTCAGTTCCGAATGACGAACTTGAAGAAATCTCACTTTTCCGCAGCGAAAGCCAGAGAAGGCAGAAGCTTGCGGTAAGAGCGCTCATCAACGAGGTGTTCGAGGAGAAGATGTACCTCAACCACCACGACAACGGCCAGCCGTATCTTGAGAACTGCGCTACAAACATCAGCATAACCCACACCGACAACTACGTTGCGATCATCATCCACGATGAGGAGGAGGTCGGCATCGACGTGGAGTCTCTCGACAGGGATTTCTCAGTAGTGGAGAAGAAGGCTCTCTCGGAGGACGAGATCGACGATCTCGAGAAGGACAGAAGAAACGAGCAGCTCGCGATCTACTGGTGCGCAAAGGAGGCGATCTTCAAGAGAATGTCTCAGAACAGGGTGGATTTCGCTGAGCAGATCGAGGTGGAGAAGTTCAATGTGAGGAAGGAAGGAGAGCTTGAGGCGACATTCATCCACAAGGACGAACACGAGGAGGATTTCGAGCTTGAATATATGATTTTCGACCGCCACGTACTCGTTTGGCTCGTCGGATAAGCCTCGGAGGAAAATTTTTCCATTTTAGAATTTTTCCATTTTAATACATATTATAACCGTCTGTTAGTTAGCAAATTAACAGGCGGTTATTTATTTTGTTAATATCTTTTCTTCTCATTTTCCTATTAAGGAAAGGATAATTGAATTATCTTTGTCATCCGTCCGCGAATCCCGCGGACGCGACACGATTTCAAACATTACATAACATAGATTCCGTACCTCATTCTGAGGCTGCGGAGCAGAACTGACAGCTTATGGTAAAATATGTAGTTAAACGCGACGGTAGAGTCGTGATGTTCGACAACAGAAAGATCGTTGACGCCATCCTCAAGGCAATGGGCGTCACCGAGGAGGGTGAGGACATCGTCCTCGCAGCGGAGATCGCCGCAGCCATCTCGAAGATCGACGTGGAGAATATGAGCGTTGAGGCCATCCAGGACCAGGTGGAGATCGAGCTTATGCACAGTCCACGCAAGGAGGTAGCGAAGAAGTATATCGCATACCGCAACCAGCGTAACCTCGCCCGCAAGGCGAAGTCTCGCGAGATCTTCCAGGAGATCATCGACGCACAGGCGACCGAGATCACCCGTGAGAACGCGAATATGAACGCCGACACTCCTGCAGGTATGATGATGAAGTTCGCTTCAGAGTCTACAAAGTCATATGTTGACGAGTGCCTGCTTTCTGAGGAGGTGAAGGATGCGGTAAAAAACAACTACATCCACGTTCACGACAAGGACTACTATCCTACCAAGAGCCTTACCTGTATCCAGCATCCGCTTGACAAGATCCTTGAGGACGGTTTCTTCGCCGGCCACGGAGAGTCTCGTCCGGCAAAGAGAATCGAGACTGCAAGTATCCTCGGATGTATCTCTATGGAGACTGTACAGAACGAGATGCACGGTGGCCAGGCCATCCCTGCGTTCGACTTCTATATGGCGCCTTTCGTAAGAAGGACATTCCAGGAGGAGCTCGACAAGATCGGAGAGATCAACGGCGAGGACTATGCAAGACTCTACAATGTGAAGATCGACGACTACCTCAAGCGCAACCTTGTAGGTATCCAGGGCGATGACCGTGTGATCCAGCACGCCATCAATATGACAGTAAGCCGTGTTCACCAGTCAATGGAGGCTTTCGTACACAATATGAACTCAATCCACTCACGTGGAGGTAACCAGGTGGT
Organism: Bacteroidales bacterium; assembly: GCA_017546585.1. GTDB lineage: Bacteria > Bacteroidota > Bacteroidia > Bacteroidales > UBA932 > Cryptobacteroides. Next base: position 22,871 of record JAFYWC010000003.1, on the reverse strand, counting down.
GTTCAGTTCCATCAACTATGGTACCGATACGTCTGCCGAGGGACGTTGTGTGATCCGCGAGCTCCTCAACACCACATACGAGGGTGTGGGCAACGGTTCGACTGCCATCTTCCCTATCCAGATCTGGAAGAAGAAGAGAGGCGTCAGCTACCTTCCTGAGGACCGCAACTACGACCTCTACAAGTTTGCCTGCAAGGTATCGGCACGTCGTTTCTTCCCTAACTTCGTCAACCTCGACGCACCGTTCAACCACCACGAGCTCTGGAATCCTGAGGATCCTAAGAGATACCAGTGGGAAGTTGCGACAATGGGATGCCGTACACGTGTGTTCGAGAACAGGTTCGGACCTAAGACTTCTATCGGACGAGGCAACCTCTCGTTCACTACAATCAATATCGTGAAGCTCGCCCTCGAGTGTATGGAGATCGAGAACAGAGAAGACAGGATCCACGAGTTCTTCAAGAAACTCGACTGGGCTCTCGAGATCTCTGCAAAGCAGCTCAACGAGAGATTCAACTTCCAGAAGACCGCCCTCAAGAAGCAGTTCCCTCTCCTTATGGGTGCGCTCTGGCTTGACAGCGACAAGCTCGCAGACAATGACACAATCGAGCCAGTAATCAACCACGGAACACTCGGTATCGGTTTCATCGGTCTTGCAGAGGCGCTCATCGCCCTCATCGGCAAGCACCACGGAGAGTCTGCAGAGGCTCAGGAGCTCGGTCTCCGCATCGTTACCTTTATGAGAAGCAAGGTGAACGAGTTCTGCGAGACTTACAAGCACAACTTCAGTGTGCTCGCTACTCCAGCGGAGGGACTTGCAGGCCGTTTCACACGCGGTGACAAGAAAACATTCGGAATCATCCCTGGCATCACTGACAAGGACTACTATACAAACTCAAACCACGTGCCTGTATACTACAAGTGTACTCCTAAGCACAAGGCTGAGATCGAGGGTCCATACCACGCACTTACAGGCGGCGGACACATCTTCTATGTCGAGATCGACGGAGATGCGACACACAACCCAGAGGCGATTATGTCGATCGTTGACCTGATGGACAAGTATGACATCGGATACTGCTCGGTGAACCACAACCGTAACCGCTGTATGGACTGCGGCTTCGAGAATGCAGACAAGGGACTTGCAAAATGTCCTCACTGCGGCGGAGAGCACATCGACCAGCTCCAGCGTATCACCGGCTACCTCGTAGGTACAACAAGCCGTTGGAACAGCGGCAAGCTCGCAGAGCTCCGCGACCGCGTGGTACACGAATAGTACTCTAGTGGCATAAACGCGCACAAAAAACGTGATTTTGTGCGCAAAACATACTAAAAAGCTGAAAACGAGCACAAATCCTACAAATTTGTGCTCGTTTCTTTTATTTGAACGGAAGGATGCTGACTGTTCCTTCTATCTGGTCTTCTTTCTGTTCCGTAAGATGGATGATGCGCTGGTTGGAGCTGCCACGGAAGTGAAGTTCGGGATCGCGGAGGCTTTCTACGAAAGGGCCGTCCACGAGGGTGTCTATATAAGGTAGGATCTGGCTCAAACGTGGGTCCGCCTGGATCTGCTCATATGTGAATCCGGTGTAGCACCAGATGTTCTTTCCGGTCTCCTCCTTGATGCGGCGGGCGAGCTCGGTAAAGGCCTCGACCTGGTAGAGAGGATCGCCTCCGGAGAAGGTGACGTTGGAGAATTCGTCTGCCTTTACCACTTCCAAAAGCTCCTCAACCGACACTTCCCTGCCGCCCTGGAAATCCCAGGACTGGGGGTTATGACAGCCGGGGCAATGGTGGGCGCATCCCGCACAATATATAGATGTGCGGAAGCCCGGCCCATCAGCCATCGTCTCTTCCAATATGTCCAATATCCTTATTTTCATCTGGCACTTAAACCACTGATTGTTAATCACTTTCCTAAACCGCGTGCTCCCCTTTGGCGGCACGCGGTTTCTGTAAAACACTGTCGTGCAGAGAGTTAGACGCCAGGCGTTTTACTGAGCGGAGCGGGGAGGACGTCATCCCACGAGCGGATGGCGTCATAAGCTTCGCGTGAGCCGTAGTATGCCTCAAACTTTTCCGGGTCGTTGGCCACCCACCACTGGGTACCCATTCCCTTCTCGAAAGCGTATGGCTTCATAAACATCTTCACAGCCCAAGCCGGGGCAAGGAAAGCAAGGGAGTAGAACCACGGGAGCTTCGACTTCATCGTAGCAAAGTACTCATCCACAGGCATATACTCTCTGAAGTGAAGGATCTCGTCGAGCTTGTCAGCATCGGTGTACCACATTCCGTGGAAGTTCTTGAGAGCGAACCACTGAGGCTCGAATACCTTCTCCGGAGACGGAAGGCCGAGGGCAGAGAGCATACGGTTCATAAACTCGTAGTTGGTCATACGGTACTCCTCACCGCTGCTGATGTTGTATGCCTTGTTCCAGAAATCCTCCGGTACCCAGTCCTCGCAGACATTGGCGAGAAGTCGGCCTGAGTCTTCGATGGTAGCCCACTCGAGGACACCGCCCATAGGCACGTGGAAGGCTGTCGGATTGACCACGCTGAGGATGCCAGGATAAAGGATGCCGGTCTGTCTGAGAGTAACCCAATGCGCGAGGCCGGCAGCTGCAAAGATCTCCTCCGAACGGATCTTCGAAAGCGCATACATATCGTATTTTGCAGGTGTCTGAGGCTCGTCGGCACCACCCCAGTGATATGGAGGGTTTCTGTCGCCGTACTGTGCGACAGAGCCTATGTATACGACCTTGATATCATCCTTGTGCGGCTGTGCAAGCACTGCCTTTACGACATTCTCCGCCGCGGTCACATTGACCTTGAGGGTCTTCTCAGGGAAATAATCCGCCGCAGGTGAAACCATTCCGCCTACGTGAAGCACATAGTCGGCACCGTTCACACCCTGGAGCACATCCTCATATCTAACGAGATCACCCCACACGACTGTCACCGACGGGTCATCCATATAAGGAGCCAGTTTTTTACGGTTCTTCTTGCTGTCGCGTGCGAGAAGTCTTATGTCAAAACGATCCTTCTTCTTGTAAAGTTCCTGGAAACCGGCCCATCCCATATTTCCTGTGGCACCGGTCAGAAAAACTGTCTTCTTATCCGCCATATTACGTTATCTTATCCATCCCTCAGGATCCTGAGGGACTGTATTTTTCCAAAGTTCAAAGTGGAGCTGATCCTGCCCCATTATAGTGTCGACAATTCCTATCGCCTCTCCTGTCACGACCTTGTCTCCGGCTTTGACATTCACCGCTGTGAGACGGCAATAGAATGTGAAATAACTCTTTCCGTGCTGTACGAGGACGCACTGGTTGTAGCCTGGCATCACGAACACCTGCTTGACCACTCCGTCAAAGACCACCTTCGCCTGAGAACCCTTTGTCACGGCGATGTCGATTCCGTTGTTAGGCGGCAGTTCAAGGTTCTTGAAGACCGGATGATACTGCTTTCCGAAAGACTTGACGACGGATCCGTTCACAGGCCAAGGCAGCTTGCCTTTGTTCTTCGCGAACTCTGCAGAGAGCGCCACTGCAGCAGGATCATCCTTTTGCGTTCCGCTTGCGCTCTTCTGTGAAGAAGACTTGGTAGCCTCGGAGATGATCCTCTGGATCTCCTTGTTGAGAGCCACGATCTCCTTCTTCTTGGCTGTCAGTTCCTTTTCGTATTTCTTGCGGTCCTTCTTGAGCTGCTTCACTATCGCGTCCGACTGGGCCTCATCCTTACGGAGCTTTTCAAGCTCCTTCACTCTTTCGGCCTTCACCGCCTCCGCATTCTTCTTCAGCTGCGCAAGCGCCTGCTTCTCGACTTCGAGTTCCTCTTTGAGGGCACGTATCTTCTTGGCTTCCTCCTTCATATGGGTCGAAAGGTTACGGAAGTAACCGAAACGACGGTAAGCCTGTCCAAGATTCTCACTTGCAAGCATATACATATACCACAGACGGGTATCCCTGTTCTTGTAGGCACTCATCACAAGCCTTGAATAATGGGAGGTCAAAGTGTCCACCCTCGCCTGAATGCGGTTGATCTCGCGCTGCTTCAGATAAAGACTGTCGGAGTATCTCCTGATCTCCTTGTCGCTCTCCGCCACCAGCGCCTTTCTGTTGGCTATGTTCTTGCGCACCAGTTCCAGATTTGACAGAGCGGAAGAACTCTTCGAGGAGTTCTCCGAAATCTGCCTGTCCAGAATGGCGATCTCGCGTTCCAGCTTAGCCTTGCGGTTCTCCTGCCTGCTCACATCCTGAGCAAAGGCGGAAGCAAGGCACAGCACCAGCGCCGCCGTGAGTGCACATATCTTCTTCATCGTCATCATTTCCTCAAGGCCTCCTTACGCTGCTTCACCTTCTCCTCAAGACCCGGAATCTTTCCGTTGTTCTTCTGGATGGCCATATTCCAATACACTACAGCCATATCATAATCCTTGAGCGCATATAGCACCTCGGCATAGTGGTCGAGTATGACGACACTGTCCTTTCCGCCGTAAAGCATCGCGTGCTTGAAGTACGGCTTCGCCTCCTGTGCCTTACCCTGCAGATAGAGTATCCAGGCAAAAGTATCCAGGTAGGTCGCATTGTCCGGCTCAGCCTCGACAGTCTTGCGGCTCATATTGTAGGCCTTCTTCAGGCTCTTTCCCTCTTCGCTGAGGTAATATGCGTAGTTGTTCAGGACATATACATAATCCGGATTTATCTTCAATGCCTTGTCGTAGGCCTTGTATGCCTTCTTTGTGTCGCCGAGGGTATGATAGACGTCACCCATTGTAGACCAGGCCCTGAGAGTCTTCGAGCTGTCGGCCGGAGCGACTTCGATGACCTTGCGGCAGATGTCCAGCACCTTACCGTATTCGCCGAGGTTATAGTCGGCCACGCTCGCCATTTCGAGAAAACCGGTCTCCTCCGGGAAACGCTCGAATGCGGCACGTCCCTCGACCGAAAGGTCCTCCCACTGATCAGTATACATCAGGAACTCCACGAAGGAAGCACGCGCGGCAATGCTTTCCGGATACAGTTTCACATTGGTGCCGAAGTACTTCTTTGCAGCAGCATCACGACCTGTCGAATAGTAATACAAGGCTGCCGTATGGAGCACTGTGCTGTCGGTAGGATGGACATTGATGGCCTTGGTAAACAGTGTGTCCAACTGAGACTGGAACGAACGGATGAACTTCGGATCTGTCCTCTGCACGATAGCCATAAGGTAGTCCGACTTGCCCTCCGCAGGGCTGTCGCTGGCCTCGACATAAGAGTAGGCTACAGGGAAATATTCATCATAGCGCCTGGTGACTCGGAGCGCCTCGGCCTTGCCGAGAAGCGCGGGAGAGTAGTCCGGCGCGATGTCCAGAGCCTCATCGTAATAAGCCACGGCTGTGGAGTCGTTGTACATCGTCATCTCGTAATCCGCAAGAAGGGAAAGCACATACGGAGACGAGTACTGCCTGTTGTACTCCCTCAGGGACTCGAAGGCGTCCTCCTGACGTCCCATAATACGGAGAATGTTGAAACGGTATACTGCGATGGATTCGGTGATGCCGAACACCTTTTCGATTTCGGAAATGGTCTCGAGAGCCTTGTCGTACTCCTGCTGAGAGGCGTACATTTCCGCAAGGTCGAAATACAGGTCGCTCTTCTTAGGGAAATCCTCAAGGAGTTTTTCATACATATCGATGGTAAGCTCCGTGCGGGATGTGAGCGAATAGAGTTTGGCGAGTTTGTGACGGTACCAGAAGTTGGTCGGATCCAGTTCTACGGCAGTCCTCAGACACTGCTCTGTCATTTCCAGATCCTTCTTCATTATGGCGATCTGCGCCATATAGTACCAACCGGCATCGTTCTCTGCATCTGCCTTCAGAACAGCCTTCAGAAGCGCCTCAGCTGTCTGGATATCATTGGAGTTCAGTTTCTCGACTGCTGTGAGCAGCAGATTCTCCGCCTGAAGCTTCGTATTCTGAGCCTCGAGAGGCAGAACCGATCCCAATGAAAGGAAAATGCCGATTGTCAAAAATATATTTATGAATATTCGCATAAATTCAAAAACGTGTCACGATAAAACATACAAAAATAACTCTAATTCGCGAAAAAAGCAGAACTTTGGGAAAAATGTGACCAGATGCAACATAATGGGTCCTTTCAGCATCTATGCGTCGCTGCTTACCGGACAGACCTTCGGGACCCAAAAGAGAGAACAGTGTCGGAAACTTTTGACTTACAGCTGATACGATCCTGCATAGATGGAGATCGGGCGTCCCAGAAGGCCATATATGACCGTCTGGCGCCTCGTATGTACCCCATATGCATCCGATACATCGGCGACAGGATCCAGGCCGAAGACGTTCTCCAGGACGGATTCATAAAACTGTTCGAAAAGCTGAAGGACTTCAAGGGTGAGGGCTCCTTCGAGGGATGGGCAAGAAGGATATTCGTCACGACATCACTGATGGCTCTCAGGAAGAAGGATGCACTCAAGATGAGCGACGAGCTGGACACAGCGAGGGGAATGAAGGCCGAGACGGTGACGCAGGTACAGAGCATAGGATACAAGGAACTGATGAAGCTGATAATGACGCTCCCTCCGGGATTCAGGACGGTATTCAACCTGTATTCGATTGAGGGATACTCCCACAAGGAGATCAGCGAAATGCTCGGAATCACCGAGACGACATCGAGAACGCAGCTGAGCAGGGCAAGGACCTGGCTGCAGAACAGAATCAAGGAATTGGAAAATGTTTGATGAAAGAAATAATATAGAATCGGACCTTATGATGAGATCCATCCTGGAAGGCGCTCAGGAAGAAGTTCCTGCGCACATCTGGGAAGGGGTTTCAGCGGGTCTTGACAAGGCGGCGCGCCGCAAGACCATAGTCTTGTGGTGGAGGCGCGCGGCCGTCGGGGCCGCAGCAGCCGCTGCCGTGGCAGCGGGAGTGCTGCTTTACGACGGCCAGCCGGAGCTCACACCGGACGCTTCAGACGACAGCTTCATCGCAGTCGTGGAGCCGGTGGAGCCAACAGAGACAGAGCCACTTGACGAATATTCTATAGAGAAGGGAACAGTGCCTGTAACCGTTCAGAAGCAGGCAGCAGCCGTAAGGGCATCCGGACTCACAGCCTATGTTCCGGAAGAAACGGCCAAAGACACCTACACCGAAACAGTCGTCCATACTCCTGCAGAAGAAGTCAAGGCTGAAGACAGCACATACGACGTGGACCTTTCTGAGGATTGGGCGGAAGAGGCTCCGGAAAGACATAAGGTGAAGACTTCTCTAGTGCTTTCAGGCATCACAGGAACAAACAATGTCCAGAGCGTGACGAATCCGGACAGGTTCAAGGCTCCGACCCTCAATCCAGGTCCTGCCAAGACAGGCGTCAAGGAGACATCGACCAACTCATCATACGGCATTCCGGTATCGTTCGGAGCAGGCTTGAAGTTTGAACTCTCCCCTAAATGGTCCCTCGGAGTCGGAGCGAACTACAGTCTCCTGACCAGAAAATTCTTCGGAACCTATACGGACGTAAATGAGGATGGAGCGGTACTGAACTCCATCTCGGCAGACATCAGAAACACTCAGCACTATGTCGGCATACCTGTAAATGCATACTACAACATCGTAGACAGCAGAAACATCAACTTATACGCATACGCCGGTGGCGCTGCAGAGAAATGCATCGCTGACAATTACGAAGTGCTGAACACGTCGATAGTTCACAAGCAGAAGGCAAAAGGCGTACAGATGTCCGCAAATCTTGGCATCGGAGTGGAATTTATGCTTGGCCAGCATCTCGGCCTCTATATAGACCCGAGCCTGAGATACTACTTCGACTGCGGTCAGCCAAGGAGCATCAGAACAGAACAGCCGCTGATGATGGGCTTCGAAATGGGACTTAGAGTCAATCTATAAAAACGGTTGCACTCTCGTTCAGACCCAAGGTTTCAGGAGTCTTAAGATGGATAAGAGGACGGCTTGTTCCTGAACCAAGACCCTTGTTTACCTGATTATAGACAAGTTTTTTACCCGTGAAATCCACTTCAAAGGATCCGGTAATCGTCTGAGAGTCGCTATTGATAAGCGTAACATCCTCATTCTCGTGAATTCCGCCGTCTGTACGGAATGACACGAGGTTCAGATCCATAGGATCCTCTTCATAGTTGGTAACCTTGATCTTGAGCACAGCAACCAGATGCTGCATAGTTACCACTATCGCAGCATTGGCTGCTACAGATTGAGTTTTGCCGGCAAGTGGGCAATAAGAACCCGCAAGATGCGCCATATCGCCATCCTTAGACTGATACTGGTCAGCCAGGATATGAATCGGCGCAGCCTCTGCGTGAAAGACATTGACCTTGTCTCCTTTGGCCCACTCGGTACTATAACCGTTGTTGACTGTCTTGGTCTGAAGCAGATGAAGAGTGAACTCCGAGCCCTCCTGTTCAGGAACAAGTGGAGCATTTTCCTTTATGCAACTGAAAAGTGTTGCTGCAAATATCGATAATATTGCAATCCTTATAATAAACTGTTTCATTTACCTTCAATTATGTTACGGGCCAGGGTGTTTGCACAGACGAAATCCCTGAGTTCCTGGCAATCTGTCTGCAGTATCGTATGACGGTCTCCCTGCCACTTGAGCTCTCCTTTTGATATGAAGCCGATCTTGTCTCCGATCTCAAGGATGGAGTTCATATCGTGGGTGTTCACCACTGTGGTCATATTGAACTCCTTGGTCAGGTCGCTGATGAGGCGGTCTATGAGGATCGAAGTGTACGGATCCAGACCCGAGTTCGGCTCGTCGCAGAAGAGGTACTCCGGATTGAGGGCTATGGCCCTTGCGATGCCGACACGCTTCTGCATTCCGCCGCTGAGTTCGTTCGGATATTTGCTGTCCGAGCCTATCACATTCACCTTCTCGAGGCAGTACTGCGCTCTTTCCCTTCTCTGGGCAGCAGACCAGTCTGTGAAGAACTCCATAGGGAACATCACATTCTCGATCACTGTCGCGAAATCAAACAGTGCGCTTCCCTGGAATAAGATGCCGATCTTCTGGCGAAGACGCCTCTTTTCATCCTCGTGCATTTCGGAGAGTCTTCTGTCTCCATAGCAGATCTCTCCGCTGTCCGGAGTCATAAGACCGATGAGGTTCTTCAGAAGCACGGTCTTTCCCGAGCCGCTGGCGCCGATGATCATATTGCATTTGCCCGGCTCATATTCGACATTGATTCCCTTCAGGACCTCAACGCCGTCGAAACTCTTGTATAGATTCTCTACCTTTATCATACGCAGTGTTTAATAAAGCATAAGCTGGGTTACAATAAGGTCCATAAGGAGGATGAGGATGCTCACGGTCACAATGGCCTGTGTGCTCGAGCGTCCCACTCCGAGCGATCCGCCTTTCGCATAATAACCGTTGAAGGCGGCGATCGATGAGATCATAAAGCAGAACAGGGACATCTTGAAACAGCTGTAGAAGATATAGAAGCCATTGTAGAACGCCTTGATTCCGGTGATGTATGATGCCGACGGAATGATCTGGGTAGCCTCAACGACGATCCAGCCTCCCACAAGACCGAGCGCAAGGCTCAGAAGCATAAGGAGCGGACTCAGAAGCGTGGATGCTACAATCTTAGGCAGCACAAGGAAACCAGCAGAGTTCACGCCCATCATATCCATAGCGTCGATCTGTTCTGTGATACGCATACTTCCTATCTCGGAAGCGATGTTCGAACCCATCTTTCCGGCAAGGATGAGAGCCACCATAGTGGAGCAGAACTCCAGGATGAGACTTTCCCTCACCATATATCCGATATACATCTTGTCGATGATAGGGTTTTCCAGATTTGAAGCCGTCTGTATGACAAGAACACCTCCGATGAACACGGAGATGACGCCTACAAGCAGCACAGACGAGAGTATAAGTTTGTCTGACTCGTTTATGAATTGTCTCCAGAAGATCTTCCACTTCTCAGGCTTCCTGAACACCTGCTTGAGAAACAGAAGGTAACGTCCGATAGACTCGAAAAATATTCTGATCATCCGATATTGGTTTTGGGGTGCAAATCTACGAGTTTTCCGCCATTAAAATTTATTTTAAACACTTAAAGATTTTTCTTTAAATCCGATTTTCGTCACATTTTTCTTTTTCTTAAACGGATTGTCGCAGACTATGACAAGATTTGGGCAAAAATGTCGTTATGCTCATAAACATCCATTGCGCCAAATGCATCGGCATCGATGCCGTGCCCGTGACTGTCGAAATCGACATCACTGCGGGTCTGGGGATACATCTTGTAGGCCTGGCGGACGCAGCCGTCAAGGAAAGTCTGCTAAGGACCATTACAGCCCTCCAGTCTATGGGATTCCGTATTCCCGGAAAGAAGATAGTCATCAACCTCGCTCCTGCAGATATGCACAAGAAGGGCAGCGGCTACGATGTGCCGATAGCCCTCGGAATCATCGCCGCCTCCGGACAACGCGAACTGCCTCTGCTTGAAAGATTTCTGATTATGGGAGAACTGGGTCTCGACGGCGGCATCAGAGAGGTTCCCGGTGCGCTTCCTATTGTGGAACTCGCTATGAAGGAAAGTCTTCTCGGATGCATCCTGCCTGTCGGTTCTGCTCTGGAAGCCGTGGAATACGACTCTGTTGATGTCTACGGTGTGGAGACTCTCGACGATGTCCTCCGCATCCTGTCCGGGGATGAGATCTGCGACGACCTTCTGGTCAGAAACATCATCCACAAAGAAGAAAAGGAAAGCAGCGAACCGGCTCAGGACATAATGGACTTCTCTGAAATCATCGGCCAGGAAGCCGCCAAGCGCGGACTCGAAATCGCGGCCGCCGGCGGCCACAATGCAATCCTTATCGGCAGTCCTGGAAGCGGAAAGAGTTCCCTGGCTAAAGCTATGGCCGGGATTCTGCCACCGATGACCCTTGAAGAATCCATCCAGACCAGCAAGATATACTCGGTAGCCGGAAAGGGCAATCCGCTCGGAGGGCTTATGTGGAGGCGCCCTTTCAGGGCTCCCCACTGCAGCGCCTCTGTCGCCGCCCTCCTGGGAGGAGGAACCGACAACATTATGCCGGGTGAAATCTCATTATCCCACAACGGAATACTTTTCATAGACGAGTTCTGCGAAGCACCTAAAAAGGTGTTGGAAGCACTCAGAGGGCCGATGGAGGACCGCAGGGTAGTAATCTCCCGCCTCAAGGCAAAAGTGGAATACCCTGCAGACTTTATGCTCATTGCGGCGACTAATCCCTGCCCGTGCGGCTATTATGGAGAAGACAACAGATGTACCTGTACGCCCTCGCGCCGTCTGGCGTACATCTCGAAACTGTCAGGTCCTATTCTAGACAGAATCGACGTGCAGCTTTTTCTGCGGAAAATCGATCCGAAAAGGATCGTGGACAGAGAAAAGGCGGAGACGAGTGCAGCCGTAGCGGCGCGAGTCGTCAAGGCGAGGGAGATGCAGAGGAAAAGGCTCGCAGGTGAGGGCATCTACTGCAACGCATCGATGAACAGCAGACAGATAGAGAAATACTGTCCGCTCGATGATTCCTGCAAGGCACTGCTGGAAAAGATCATCGAAAGGATGGGGCTCTCTGCCCGCGCCTGCACCCGCATAGTCAAACTGGCGCGCACCATAGCCGACCTGGCCGGCACCCCGGACATCCTGCCGGAACACATCTCCGAGGCGGCGGGATACAGATTCCTGGACAAGCAGAATATCTTTGAGTGATTTTGCATATATTTGCAGTATGAAACAGGAAGTCATCATCAGAGGGGTCGAGGACCTCGAAAGAGCAGCAGCGGAATTCCTCGAGAAGATCGGGGACAATACACTTGTAGCATTCTTTGCCCCTATGGGTTCAGGCAAGACCACCTTCACTACAGCCATCTGCAAGGTGCTGGGAGTGACTGATCCGGTAGGCTCACCTACATTCGCGATCGTAAACGAATATATGAGAGCAGACGGAGACCCGATGTACCACTTCGACTTCTACAGAATCAACAAGCTTCAGGAAGCGATCGAGATCGGACTCTATGACTACCTCGACAGCGGCTGCCTCTGCATTATGGAGTGGCCTGAGAACATCGAGGAACTTCTCCCTGAAGAGACACTCAAAGTAAGCATCACAGTAAACCCGGATCAGTCCCGCACAGTATCCTGGGAGGCCTGATAAGAGGTAATCGACGATATGTAGCCGTTGGATAGTTTCAACGGCTCTATTTCTCCATCTTTCCATACGACAGGCTGCCCTCCTCCGACAGGAGTCAGTCCCACATACAGTATCCCGTCTATCACGGACAGGGGTCGTGTACCCATTATCCTGTATCCATCCGGCACGGTGAAGATCTCACCGCATCTGAATATCTTCATTTCTCCCGTCCTGCAATGGGTCAGGGCACAGCACACCCCGTCGTCCCAGGAACATAGTGAATTCGCAGTCATTCCGGTCGGAAAGATGCACTCCCTCACCCCGTTTCTCCAAAGGCCGCTTGTCAGCAGGCCGCTGCTTACGGCAAAGGCACCCTCTATCACCATATCATCCTGATCCGGCACAAACCTGCAGGACTTCATCACAGTTGAATTCGGCATATCAAGGCTCACCATATTGTCGCCATAGACCAGTACCGGTGTGCTGATTCCCACAAGGGATGCAATATAGGACACACTTCCGCTAGAGACTCTCACATCCCAGACCTTCTTGACATCCTCCCTGACTGCAATCTGGGATACCGAACCGTTCATATAGACATAATAGCGTTCAAGTGAGCCGGACGCCATCTGGACAGGCTCCGAAAAGGCAAACGCAAAACCGGCTGAAGATGACAAAGACTGCCATTCCGAAGAGGTGAAGAGACTGCCGGAAGCGTGCTGGTAGAGCACTTCTCCGTTCCTGCGATAGGCGAAGCCATTGCCGCTGCGGTTCTGGCCAAGGGTGTACACATCTCCACCTTCCGTATGCATAGCGACTATCATCTCCCTCCCCAGATAACAGAACAAGCGCTTCCCGTTCTTACGTATTACTGTAAGAGAATCTGTCGAATAATCAGTATAAAGGTCATTTCCTATCATCCTGTGCATATCCGGATCCGCACTCACCTCATAATCGTTGCCGACAGGGAGTTTCATCATAGGGACAGCATTAGCATAGACCACCAGCGAGCATTTCACCGTTCCGGACTCCTGGTCCGAACGCCAGTCGTATCCGGCCGGATAATCGAAACCCGTAACATACCATACGGTCTTCTGCATCGGTCCGGAACCGTCTGTCACAATACCCGCTCCCGGCCCCGTCCAGATGTCTTCAGATCCGATTTCCCCGCCTATCTCCCTCAATCCGCAGGATGTCGCCACAGCCAACCCCACAATCCATAAAATGCTCCTTTTCATCTTTTTTGATTCAAAGAAACAAGCATAAGACAAAAGAGCCAAATGTGTTCGTCACACATCCGGCTCTTTCGTCACATTTTTCTTTTTCTTTAAATTATTTCTTTTTCTTTATTTCCTGTAGAGGGCAAACAGAGCTGATCCCGAGCCTGACATAGAGGCATAAACGGCTCCGCAGTCATAGAGAGAACGCTTGATCGCTGCAAGTTCCGGGAACTTTGCGAACACAGTCTCCTCGAAATCGTTCACAAGCACACCGTCCCACTGTTCCACAGGCATCTTGAGAGCGTCTCTCAACGGTGTTTCAGGAAGGTGCGGTCTGATTCCGCCGTACGCATCCTTTGTAGACACCGCGATTCCGGCAGGAGTGATGACCTGAAGGTCGTATTCCTCAAGAGAAACCGGATATTCAGTAAGAACCTCGCCTCTTCCCTCGCCTATCATAGGACGGTTATAGATGAAGAAGGCACAGTCGCTGCCGAGGCGCGAAGCGTACGAGGCAAGCTGCTGCTCCGAAAGGCCGAGCTCGCACATCTCGTTGAGCATCTTCAGCGCAAATGCAGCATCTGCTGAACCTCCGCCGAGTCCTGCGCCCACTGGTGATGTCTTCTCAAGGAAGATCTTCACCGGCGGCAGAGTGAAGTCCTCTGCCAGGATGTAATATGCCTTTGCTGTCAGATCTTTCAAAGGATCCCAATCTACACCTTCTGCACGGGCGATGGTTATCATCAATTTGCCGTCCTCTGAGATACCCTGCACGATCTTCGGAGCATCTGAGTCTTCGGTCTCTACACCGAACACGCCCTCCGGCTTCACAGAGCCCTGCGATGCCGGCACCTGTGACCCATACTTGGCAAACAGAGCGGCAGATATGCGGCTGTAGTCGTCTCCGACTACGATCTCCAATGTATCTGTGATACCGAAATACGGCACAAAAAGTGTCTCGAGATCGTGGAAACCGTCCTCTCTTTTACGAAGGACATTCAGACCAAGATTGATCTTGACGTTAGGGTTGGTCAGCATAAGGTATTCTTGACAATGTTTCTGATGGCATCCTCAAACTTTGATGCGACAGCCTCGCGTTCAGTCTCGTCCTCAATGTTCTCAAGAACAGGCGCGATGAACGAAATCATCTGGAGCACCTTTGCATCCTCGAGGCTGATTCCGCGGGAACGCATATAGAACTGCTCTTCCTCATTGAGTCGGCCGATTGTGGCTCCGTGCGAACACTTCACGTCGTCGGCATAGATCTCAAGCTGCGGCTTTGTATCCACCTTAGCGCCATCTGAAAGCAGGATGTTGTGGTTCTCCTGATATGCCTCAGTCCTCTGTGCGTCCTTGGCTACGATGATCTTGCCGTAGAAATCCACCTTCGATGTGCCTCCGGCGATTCCCTTGAAAAGCTGGCGGGAGTTGCAGTGAGGCACGTCGTGATGCATATCCACAGATATCTTCACCTTCTCCTCGCCGCCGCAGACGTAGGCTCCGTAAACGTTCGCCTCCGCTCCTTCGCCGCTCAATCGAAGGTCGAGCCTGATGTCACAGCTCACGCCAGGCATCACCAGCAGGACCATATCCGTCCTCTGGTCACGCTGGACCTCAACGCTGCGCACCAGCTGTCCTTCCTGTACGATTACAACTTCAGTCATACCCGGACCTCCTACATATTATCGTATCCCTTCTCCTCGATCTCTGCAACGAGTTCCTTGCCTGCAGTCTTCACGATCTTTCCATCCTTGAGGACGTGAACGACATCCGGAACGATGTAGTCCAGAAGTCTCTGATAGTGAGTGATGACAATGGCAGCCTTCTCAGGGGTATGAAGCGAATTCACACCGTTTGCGACGATGCGGAGAGCATCCACATCAAGTCCACTGTCGGTCTCGTCGAGAATCGCGAGAGTAGGATCAAGCATAGCCATCTGGAAGATCTCGTTACGCTTCTTCTCACCGCCCGAGAAGCCTACGTTCACTTCGCGTTTCGCGAACTCCGGCTTCATCTGCACGAAGGCCATCTTCTCACGCATCAGCTTGAGGAAGTCTCCTGCCTTGAGCGGCTCGAGTCCCTTGCCTGCACGATGTGCGTTCACAGCGGTCTTCATAAAGTTGGTGATGGTCACTCCAGGAATCTCCACAGGATACTGGAAAGACAGGAAGATGCCTGCCCAGGCACGCTCCTCAGGTGACATCGCAAGAAGGTCCTGTCCGAGAAACTCGATGCTGCCTGCAGTCACAGTGAACTGCGGTTTGCCTGCGAGCACAGCAGAAAGCGTACTCTTTCCTGCTCCGTTAGGTCCCATTACGGCGTGGATCTCACCCTTGCGGATGGTCAGGTCCACTCCCTTCAGGATTTCCTTATCCTCAACTGAGGCTCTGAGCCCCTCGATCTTCAATAATATATCGTTTGCCATAAAGCTATATTGTTTTTCTAAGCGTTCTTTTTATAAAGTCGGTACCAGGTGTAGAGCGACCAGATACCGTTGATGAGGTACAGGCAGCTGACGATCGGCATAAACACCAGGCCGGCCTTCAAGTATAGCGTCAGATTCGCCACGTTGACGAACAGCCACGCTATCCAGCAGTCCCATTTCTTCAATGCTGACAAAGTCTGTGCTGTCAGAATCAGAACTATCACACAGCAGTCAAGGTATGGAAGCGGGTTGGCAGGGAAAAGTCGACTCATAAGCCATCCCCACAGCAATGCGAGCGCCGGAACCAGTGCCACCACGAGAGCCCTGCCTTTCCAGTCGAGCATTGATACTTTCAGACCTCCATCTCCCGAGCCGCTCTCCTCACCCTTCTTCGGGTGACTCCAACGGTACTGACCCATAATGTTGATGCCGAGGGATATCGGCTGAAGGATCAGGTTCGCATAAAGATGCTTCTGCCAGAAGATGAAGAACAGCAACGCTGTGTAGAGGTAACCTACATAGAAGTTCTTCTTGCTGTTGCGTCCTGCCAGGAACACGGTAGTCAGACCGAACATCGCCGACAGCATATCTATCAGCAACACCGGCTTTCCACCCAGTTCGAATATTATAGTGTTCCAAAATTGCATTATAATCTATTGTCTACAGATTGCCACGTCTCTTCGATCCTCGCAATGACGTGTAGATGGTACTATCCGACAGATCCTTCAAGACTTACCTGGAGAAGTTTCTGAGCCTCGACAGCGAACTCCATCGGAAGCTTCGAAAGCACCTCGCGTGCGTATCCGTTCACGATAAGTCCAACGGCCTCCTCCGGACCGATTCCTCGCTGGTTGCAGTAGAAGAGCTGATCCTCGCTGATCTTCGAAGTCGTAGCCTCGTGCTCCACTACGGCTGTCTTGTTTGCATTCTCGATATATGGGAATGTGTGCGCACCGCACTTGTCGCCGATCAGAAGGCTGTCGCACTGCGAGAAATTGCGCGCGTTGTCCGCTCCCGGCAGCATCTTCACCAGACCGCGGTAGCTGTTCTGGCTGCGTCCGGCCGAGATACCTTTGCTGACGATGCGACTGCGGGTATTCTTTCCGATATGGATCATCTTCGTTCCAGTATCCGCCTGCTGCATATTGTTGGTCACAGCCACAGAATAGAACTCCGACGACGAATTGTCTCCCTTGAGGATGGTCGAAGGATACTTCCAGGTGATTGCCGAACCGGTCTCCACCTGAGTCCACGAAAGGTGGCTGCCCGCACCCTTGCAGATGCCTCGCTTTGTCACGAAGTTGAAGATGCCTCCCTTTCCTTCCGCGTCTCCCGGATACCAGTTCTGCACTGTCGAGTACTTCACCTCTGCATCCTTCTCAACGATGATCTCCACCACTGCCGCGTGAAGCTGGTTCTCGTCACGCATAGGCGCGGTACATCCCTCCATATAGCTGACATACGATCCCTCGTCGGCAACGATGAGAGTCCTTTCGAACTGGCCTGTGCCGGCCGCATTGATACGGAAGTAGCTTGAAAGTTCCATCGGGCAGCGTACGCCCTTAGGGATGTATACGAACGAACCGTCGCTGAATACGGCAGAGTTCAATGCCGCATAGAAGTTGTCGCCCACAGGCACGACAGATGCGAGATACTTGCGGATGAGATCCGGATGTTCGCGTACGGCCTCAGAGAAAGAACAGAATATGATTCCCTTCTCCGCAAGAGCCGAACGGAAGGTTGTGGTCACCGAAACGGAGTCGAACACTGCATCCACGGCAACTCCTGCGAGAGCCTTGCGCTCGTGAAGCGGGATTCCGAGTTTGTCGAACGTCTTCTCCAGCTCCGGATCGATCTCCTTCGGACGATCCTCCGCCTTCTTCGGAGCCGCATAGTAGATGATGTCCTGAAAATCGATTTCAGGGATGTCGAGATGCGCCCAGGTAGGAAGCGTCATCTTCTGCCAGCGGCGGAAGGCTTCCAGGCGGAACTCGAGCATCCACTCCGGTTCCTCTTTCTTGGCTGAAATCAGCCTGATTATATCTTCATTGAGACCCTTTGGAATGAACTCCTGCTCCACCTCTGTGACGAAGCCGTGCTCATACTCCTTGTCTGCAATGCTGTCTAATATTTCCTTGTCTTTGCTCATATAAAAACTGCTATCCTGCAATGTGCGGACCGCTAACGACCCGAACTTGCAAAGATAGCAGAATTTATTAATTTGTCGGCATAGAATACGCCGAATCAAAGGCTACATACCGAAGACTACAGGGATTGTAAGTCTGACGCTTCTCTTTTGGCCCTGCTGCTCGCCCGGCTCCCACTTAGGAGATTTCTTGACAGCATTTTCAGCAGCCGCGTTGAGCGACTTGTCCGATCCGAAAATAGCGTGTACATCAGCGACTGAGCCATCCTCCTTCACTGTGAACTCTACCAGAACGGTCCTTGAGTTCTGACCAGGTCTCATATCTGAAGGATACACCACCTGTGAGTTCACCCAGATTGTGAAATCATCTACGCCGCCACCCTGGAACTTAGGATGGACGAAGCCTGTAGACTGTCTGATGATGTCGTTTCTCTCTTCCCAGGCAAGCTCAAGTTCCTTCAGGAAGTCCTCGTGCTTGCGTCTGAAATCGATCTGCGGATAGCGAGGCTTGCCCGCAGGGTTGACAGCCTTCGCGTCCTTTGTATCGACTATGCGGTCAACCAGCTTTCCTTTCTTGAACTTTGCGACAAGGATGGAACCGTTGCTTCTGTAAAGCGTATCCATTCCGTGATATTTTCCGTTCTTGTAATCACCGGCCACTACGATGCCGTTATCTCTGTAGATGCGACCGTTTCCTGTCGGCTTTCCTTTCTTGTACTCGCCCCAGTAAACCTCGCCGTTGAGTTTATAGCAGACACATTTTCCGTGTGGCTTGCCTTTCTCAAACTGTCCGAAGACAAGACCTTCGTTGTAAGAGTAGAGGACTCCGCGTCCTTTAGGCCACTGGCCTTCATACTGAGAACCATCGCGGGTGATCACACGCTGATAATTCTGTGCTGAAAGCGATATCGACGACAACGCTGCCACCGCCAATACCAAAATAGTGCGCATTGTTTTCATAAGAGTTAGAATTGGTCCGCTAAATATAACAAAAAATCAGGAGAATCTCCACGATTCCCCTGATTTTCTATAGTTTACCGATTAGTGAATTGCAACTGTAAGCATTGCCATCACGATAGATACCATACTCATAAGCTTGATGAGGATATTGAGTGACGGTCCTGATGTATCCTTGAACGGGTCACCCACTGTGTCACCTGTTACGGTAGCCTTGTGAGCCTCAGAGTTCTTTCCGCCGAGGTGGCCTTCCTCTACATACTTCTTGGCATTGTCCCAAGCTCCGCCGGAGTTGGACATAAACACTGCGAGTACGAAACCAGAGCCAAGACCTCCGATGAGAAGTCCCATCACACCTGCAGGGCCGAGGATGAGACCTACGAGCACAGGAACGATGATCGCGATAAGAGAAGGAAGAAGCATCTCGCGCTGAGCACCCTTTGTTGAGATCTCCACACAGCGTGCATAGTCAGGAGTAGCCTCCTTTGTAAGGATACCCTTGATCTCGCGGAACTGACGGCGGACCTCAGTCACCATACTCTGAGCCGCACGACCCACTGCGTTCATAGTGAGACCGCAGAAGAGGAACGACATCATCGCACCGATGAACACACCCACGAGAACCACAGGATTCATAAGATCCACGTGATAGTAAGCCATAATGTCCGGAATTGAAGCCTGAGCAGCGTCGATCAGATTGCCTGAAGCGTCAACGATCTGCTTTCCAATGTGAGTAAGACCGATCTTGATTTCCTCGATGTATGAAGCCAGGAGTGCAAGTCCTGTAAGAGCTGCAGAACCGATAGCAAAGCCCTTTCCTGTCGCTGCAGTTGTGTTTCCAAGAGCATCGAGAACGTCAGTACGCTTGCGCACCTCAGGGTCGAGTTCGCTCATCTGAGCGTTACCGCCGGCGTTGTCTGCGATAGGGCCGTATGCGTCTGTAGCGAGGGTGATGCCGAGTGTCGAGAGCATACCCACGGCAGCGATACCGATACCGTAGAGACCTGTCGAAAGGCTGTCGGCCGAGAATGAAAGATCGAAGCCGTTCGCGCAGAGATATGCAAGAAGGATAGCCACTGCGATTGTGATCACAGGAATGGCTGTAGAAAGCATACCGAGACCCACACCTGAGATGATGACTGTAGCAGGACCTGTCTCAGCAGACTCCGCAAGCTTCTGTGTAGGACGATAAGAGTGAGAAGTGTAATACTCTGTAGCCTGACCGATAATCACGCCGGCAGCGAGACCTACAACAACCGAGAGCGAGAAGCCCCACCAGTTCTCCATTCCGAGGAGATACATAATTCCGAATGTAGCGCCTGCGATGAGGATAGAGCTGAGGTTGGTTCCGCGTCCGAGAGACTTGAGGAGCTGGTCCATACCTGCGCCTTCCTTTGTGCGCACCACATAGATACCGAGGATCGAAAGCGCGACACCGATAGCTGCGATTGTCATCGGAGCGAGAATGGCCTTCATCTGAGCCTCTACGCCTACTGCCGAATAAGCGGCCGCACCGAGAGCCATTGTAGCGAGAATAGAGCCGCAATATGACTCGTAAAGGTCAGCGCCCATACCGGCAACGTCACCTACGTTGTCACCCACGTTGTCAGCGATTGTAGCAGGGTTGCGAGGGTCATCCTCAGGGATACCGGCCTCAACCTTGCCTACGAGGTCTGCTCCTACGTCGGCAGCCTTTGTATAGATACCACCTCCCACGCGTGCAAAGAGAGCCTGAGTAGAGGCACCCATTCCGAAGGTAAGCATTGTGGTTGTGATGAATACAAGTTTCTGTGTGCCCTCGATGTCCACGAACTGGTTGAGGATAACCCACCAGATTGCGATGTCGAGAAGGCCGAGACCTACAACTGTGAGACCCATAACGGCACCGCTTCGGAAAGCGACCTTAAGACCTGAGTTGAGGGATCTCTGTGCCGCATTGGCTGTTCTTGCCGATGCATAAGTTGCAGTCTTCATTCCGACGAATCCGGCAAGGCCTGAGAAGAAGCCACCTGTAAGGAATGCGAACGGAACCCAGCTGTTCTGCACTCCGAACCAAGCCAATACCGCAAACATAAGAGCGAGGACGACGAAAACTACGACTACGACCTTATACTGCTGCTTGAGATAAGCCATCGCACCTTCACGTACGTACTTTGCGATCTCCTTCATCGTTGCAGTTCCTTCACTCTCCTTCATCATCTGACGGAAGAAGATGTAGGCGAAAGACAGTGCCAGGACTGCCGCCGCCGGCACAAGATAGAATAGGTTATTCATATTGTTGTTAATTAAATGTGGTCATTTCGGCCCCGAGGGGACAACAAATTTATCATTTATTTCAATATAAACTACAAAAGCCTCCGATTTTTAACAAATCAGAGGCTTTTTCTTTCAATTTTTAGTCAAGTTCCAGCTGGGCAGTTTCCCCGATCTTCACAACTCGACAGTTGTCGACGTATGTGTCGCCGTATCTTCCATACTCGGCCAGAGAAGAATTCTCAACGCGTCCCTGCGAGCCGAACGGCTTCTCGACATATACGAGCACCTTGAGATTGTTCACATCCCATCCGGCGTTCAGTTTTGCGGAATATGTATAGACCTTCATTTCACCGGCAGCGGCATCTGCTGCATCTCCGGAAACCGAACTCAAGGCCTGACGTGCCACGTCATTATGGACATATTTGGCTCCGCCACCTGTCTGATTGCCGACGATATTGTCCTCGAGAAGAAGAACTGTCATTACATATGCGTCCGCTTCCTTGGCATACAGTCCGACCGACACGCAAAGGTCGCTCTCATTGAACTGGCTTGAGCAGGCGATACCTACTGTCGAAGGATACTCCTTCTGTGTCTCTTCAGCAACCTCCATTGCTGCAAGAGCCGTGGTTGTGTAAGACTGATAGTTAGGAATCGATGCTCTTGAATCCACGATGCCGGTAGGGAAACCCGATACCTTGAATCTTCTGCCAAGAGTGTTTGTGCCAGAGAACTCGTATGTAGAGTCGTCACCGTGAAGACTCACAAGCTCAAGTCTGTCCGGCATCTGTTCCTTCGCCGCATCGAACGCTGTAGCCATATACGGGCAATATACACACCAGGTAGCAGTGAATCTCATAGCCAAAGAGCGCTGAGCAAATGAAGCGTTTATCCAGCTGTCTGCGCCGTAATCTTCAACTCCCTGAGTGAGCGTGAACTCCAATGTGCTTGTCGCAGATGCGAACTTAATTACTGCAGAGCGTGAGGAAGATCCCATATTAGGCTCCACGAAGAACTTTGAAGTAACCTTGTTTGAACCTGTAGAGTTCAGGTAAGCCACCCAATCAGCATCACAGCTGCACTCAAAGTCTGTGTCAGCGAGCAAAGCCACATACATATTGCCTCCAAGGAAGCTGATTTCAGAAGCATCCTCCACAAGTTCAAATGTAGGGACATAATTTTCCTGGGTCACTGTAATCGGGAACTCCAATCCTCCTGAACAGATGTTCACGAGAGTGGTCCTTGTTTCTCCGTCGTAATTGGCATCCGCACTTATCGAGATACGTGCAGAACCAGCCTGGCCCTCCTTAGGCGTCAGCTCAAGCCAAGCTGCCGAACACTCTGCAGTCCACTCGAGAGCTGAAGAGAATCTCACGCTCACCTTGTCTCCATATGCAGGCATCTCGACCTTATCCTTGCCTGTAGAGGTGAAGCTGATGTCAGCCAGAGGAACGTCTACTGTTCCTGCGCAGCCGCAAACGATCGCCATTACGGCAATCAGTGAAAGTACTATATTTCTCATATCAAATCTTATTGCTGAACCACAAATATATGAATAATCACCAATGCATAATCGAGTAGGAGGAAAACAAAAGTAGGTTTTCCTCCTACTTTTGTTTTCCGACCTCTCACACCACCGTACATGCGGGTCCGCATACGGCGGTTCCTTATCTGCAATGATACTTTTCGTAGTATCCCATCAGCGACGGG